>JALHOU010000024.1 GCA_022842825.1 Rubrivivax sp. | reverse complement strand
TGCCGAGGCGGCGGCCGGCGACGCAGGCGCAGCGGGCGCCGTCGGGATGGCCCCCGTGGCCGGCGTGCTGGCTGCCGCGCTGGCGGCAGCCGCAGGCCGGTCGAGCACGCTGCCGCCTTCGACACGCTGCCCTCCGGTGCCGAGATACGCCAACACCAGCGTGCAGATGAAGAAGACCGTCGCGCACACCGCGGTGGAGCGTGACAGGAAGTTCGCACTGCCCGTGGCACCGAAGAGGCTGCCCGAAGCACCGCTGCCGAACGATGCGCCCATGTCGGCGCCCTTGCCGTGCTGCACCAGCACGAGGCCGATCATCGCCAGCGCCGACAGCAGCTGGATGGCGAGGACCAGCGTCAACCAGAAATTCATGATCGAGAGACTCCGGGGCTTTTTGTTGGCGTGCAGGTTCCGCGCGGCCGGCTAGGCCGCACGGCAAATGGCGATGAAGTCGGCCGCCTTCAGCGAGGCGCCGCCGATGAGGCCGCCATCGATGTCGGGCATGGCGAAGAGCGCCGCGGCGTTGTCGGCCTTGACGCTGCC
Organism: Rubrivivax sp.; assembly: GCA_022842825.1. Classification (GTDB taxonomy): domain Bacteria; phylum Pseudomonadota; class Gammaproteobacteria; order Burkholderiales; family Burkholderiaceae_C; genus Rubrivivax. Next base: position 33,104 of record JALHOU010000024.1, on the reverse strand, counting down.
GCCGTAGAGGATGCGCATGCGACCGGCGTGCCCGGTGGCGGCCTGCAGTTGCGCGCGAAGCACGGCATGCACGGCCTGCGCCTGCTCGGGCGAAGCGGTGCGACCGGTGCCGATGGCCCACACAGGCTCGTAGGCCACGACCATCTCGGCGGCGCAGTGCGCGAGCGTGTGGATGACGGCGGAGAGCTGGCGCTTGACCACGGCCTCGGTCTCGCCGGCGTCGCGCTGCGCCAGCGTCTCGCCGACGCAGACGACGGGCGTGATGCCGCGGCCGAGCGCGGCCTGCGCCTTGGCGGCAACGAGCTCGTCGCTCTCGGCATGGTAGGCACGCCGCTCGCTATGGCCGACGATGGCGTAGCGGCAGCCGCACTCCTGCAGCATGGCCGCCGAGACCTCACCCGTGTAGGCGCCCGACGCATGTGCCGACACGTCCTGCGCGCCCCAGCCGACATCGCTGCGCGCCAGCTGCGCCGCCGTATCGCCGAGGTAGACGAAGGGCACACAGACGGCGACATCGGCGCCATAGGGGCGGGCGCCCAGCAACTCGGCCAGCAACTCGGCATTGGCCGGCCGGCTGCCGTGCATCTTCCAGTTGCCCACCACGAGCTTGCGACGCATCACTTTCTCCGGACGAGGCGAGAGGGGCGAAGAGAGGGGGGAATGGGACGGGTTGTCATTGCCAGGCGAGGACGATCTTGCCCACGTGCGTGCTGCTCTCCATCAGCGCGTGGGCATCGGCGGCCTTTGCGGCCGGGAAGACCTGGTGGATCACCGGCTTGATGCGCCTGGCTGTCAGCAGCGGCCAGACACGTTCGCGCAGCTCGCGCGCAAGCAGCGTCTTGTAGGCCACCGAGCGTGGGCGCAGCGTCGAGCCGGTGATGGCCAGCCGCTTGCGCAGCACGAGCCCGGCATCGATGCGCGCGGCCGTGCCACCTTGCACCGCAATGAGCGCCAGGCGCGCGTCGTCGGCCATGCACTGCAGCTCGCGCTCGATGTAGTCGCCGCCGACCATGTCGAGCACCACGTTCGCGCCCTTGCCGCCGGTCAGGCGCAAGGTCTCGGCGACGAAGTCCTGCGTGCGGTAGTTGATGCCGTGGTCGGCGCCCAGCGCGACACAGGCTCGGCACTTCTCGTCGCTGCCGGCGGTGACGATGACGGTGTTGCCGAAGGCCTTGGCCAGCTGGATGGCGGTGACGCCGATGCCGCTGGAGCCGCCCTGCACGAGCAGCGTCTCGCCCGGCTGCAGCCTGGCGATCGAGAAGACGTTCTGCCACACCGTGAAGAAGGTCTCCGGCAGGCTCGCCGCCTCGACCATCGACCATCCGGGCGGCACGGGCAGGCACTGACCGGCTGGCGCCACGCAACGCTCGGCATAGCCGCCGCCGGCGACGAGCGCGCACACCGGGTCGCCGAGCTTCAGCCCGCCGGCCACGAGGTCGGCCGCGGCACCGCCGGCCACCGTGCCGGCGATCTCGAGACCGGGCAGGTCCGAGACGCCGGGCGGCATCGGATAGAGGCCCTTGCGCTGCAGCACGTCGGGCCGGTTCACGCCCGAAGCCAACACGGCCACGAGAAGTTCGCCAGGCCCGGGCACCGGCTCCGGCCGCTCGGTGGCCTGCAGCACCTCGGGCGGACCGAAGCGCGAGATCTCGATCGCGCGCATCGCGTGCGAGGTCAGGCCTGGCCGCTCTGGCCGCCACCGGTGGGCGGGTTGCCACCCCCGGAGGTCTCGCCCAGCGGCGCGACTGGCGCCGGTGCGGGTGCGCCGACATCGGCCGCAGCCATGTCGCTGCCCTGGCCGTCGCGGGGCTCGCGGGGTTCGCGCGGCTCACGCGGCTCACGCGGCTCGCGACGCGGGCGGTCGCCACGATCGCCTCGCGGGCCGCGGTCGCGGTCGCCGAAGTCGCGGCGCGGGCGCTCTTCCTCGACATAGCCCTCGGGCCGGTCGAGCAGCGCCTTCATGCTGAGCTTGATGCGCCCCTTCTCGTCGGTCTCGAGCACCTTGACCTTGACCACCTGCCCTTCCTGCAGGAAGTCGGTGACCTTTTCGACGCGCTGGTGCGCAATCTGGCTGATGTGCAGCAGGCCGTCCTTGCCGGGCAGGATCTGCACGAGCGCGCCGAACTCGAGGATCTTGGTGATCGGGCCCTCGTAGACCTTGCCGATCTCGGCCTCGGCCGTGATCTCGGTGATGCGCCGCTTGGCGAACTCGGCCTTGTCGGCGTCGGTGCTGGCGATCGTGATCGTGCCGTCCTCGCCGATGTCGATGGTGCAGCCCGTCTCCTCCGTCAGCGCGCGGATGGTGGCACCACCCTTGCCGATGACGTCGCGGATCTTCTCCGCGTTGATCTTCATCGTGTACAGGCGCGGCGCGAACTGGCTCACCTCGGTCTTGGCGCCGCCCACGGCATCGACCATCTTGCCCAGGATGTGCAGGCGAGCTTCCTTGGCCTGCGCCAGCGCCACCTGCATGATCTCCTTGGTGATGCCCTGGATCTTGATGTCCATCTGCAGCGCGGTGATGCCCGCACCGGTGCCGGCCACCTTGAAGTCCATGTCGCCGAGGTGGTCCTCGTCGCCGAGGATGTCGGTCAGCACGGCGAAGCGGTTCCCTTCCTTGATGAGGCCCATGGCAATGCCGGCCACGTGCGCCTTCAGCGGCACGCCGGCGTCCATCAAGCTCAGGCAGCCGCCGCAGACGCTGGCCATGGAGCTCGAGCCGTTGCTCTCGGTGATCTCGCTCACCACGCGCAACGTGTAGGGGAAGTCCTCGTTCGTCGGCAGCACGGCCACCAGGGCGCGCTTGGCGAGGCGGCCGTGGCCGATCTCGCGCCGCTTCGGGCTGCCCACGCGGCCGGTCTCGCCAGTGGCGAAAGGCGGCATGTTGTAGTGCAGCATGAAGCGGTCTTCGAACTCGCCGGCGAGCGCGTCGATGCGCTGCGCGTCGCGCGCCGTGCCGAGCGTGGCTGCCACCAGGGCCTGCGTCTCGCCGCGCGTGAAGAGCGCCGAGCCGTGCGTGCGCGGCAGCACGCCGGTGCGGATCTCGATCGGGCGCACGGTGCGCGTGTCGCGGCCGTCGATGCGCGGCTCGCCGGAGAGGATCTGGCCGCGCACGATGCGGCTCTCGATCTCGAACAGCAGGTTCTCGACCTTGACGCTGTCGAACTCCACGCCATCAGCCTTGAGGCCGGACATGACATCGGCGTAGGCGGTGCGGCAGGCCTGCGTGCGGGCCTGCTTGCTGCGGATCTGGTAGGCGGCGCGCAGCTTCTCCTCGCCCAGCGCCGTGACCTTGGCGATGAAGGGCTCGTCCTTGGCCGGGGGCTGCCACTTCCACTCGGCCTTGCCGGCGTCGCGAACGAGCTCGTTGATGGCGGCGATGGCGATCTTGCCCTGGTCGTGGCCGAAGACGACGGCGCCGAGCATCACCTCTTCGGTGAGTTGCTGCGCCTCCGACTCCACCATCAGCACGGCGCCTTCGGTGCCGGCGACGACAAGGTCCATCTGGCTCTCGGCAATCTGCGCCTTGCTCGGGTTGAGCACGTATTGCCCGTTGATATAGCCCACGCGCGCCGCGCCGATGGGGCCGTTGAAAGGGACGCCGCTGATGGCGAGCGCGGCGCTCGCGCCGATCATCGAGGGGATGTCGGCCGACACCTCGGGGTTCAGGCTCAGCACATGGATGACGACCTGCACCTCGTTGAAGAAGCCGTCCGGGAAGAGCGGGCGGATCGGGCGGTCGATGAGGCGGCTGGTGAGGGTCTCGAGTTCGCTCGGACGGCCCTCGCGCTTGAAGAAGCTGCCGGGAATCTTGCCCGCGGCATACGTCTTCTCGATGTAGTCGACGGTGAGCGGGAAGAAGTCCTGCCCGGCCTTGGCCTCGGTGCGCGCCACCACGGTGGCCAGGACGACCGTGTCGTCCATGCTCACGACCACCGCGCCGGTGGACTGGCGGGCGATCTCGCCCGTCTCGAGGGTGACCTGGTTGGCGCCCCACTGGAACGACTTGGTGACCTTGTTGAACATGCTCATGCGGGCAACTCCTGGTGATGCGGGTCTTCGGTGCGGGTGCGCGCGATGCCATTCCAGCGAAGCCCCGGTTCGACGAGGCACCTTTGGAATGACACGGCAGCGTGCAGCCCTGGCGAGGTTGAGGGGTTCGGGCGGGCCTGTGTGCGCAGCCCCGCCCGCGCGGTGCCTGCTACTTGCGCAGGCCGAGCTTGGTGATGAGCGCGGTGTAGCGCTCGGCGTCCTTGTCCTTCAAGTAGGTCAAGAGACGCTTGCGCTGGTTGACGAGCTTGAGCAGCCCACGGCGCCCGTGGTGGTCCTTCAGGTGCTGCTTGAAGTGCGGCGTGAGCTCGTTGATGCGCGCGGTGAGCAGCGCGACCTGCACTTCGGGGCTGCCGGTGTCGGCAGGGCTGCGGGCGTTGCCCTTGACGACGTCGGCCTTGGCGGCGGTGGTGAGCGGCATGACGGGTGCGTTTCCTGTGTGGAAGCGGAGAACCTGCCGCATGCCCACGCCGGTGGGGGCCGGCGCCGCGCGCGAAGGTTTCCGGTGATGGACTTGCGGACACCAGTGAAACCGACCGGCGCCGTGCTTCGCTGCCAACGCGGGCTCAACCCACGGGGAAGCGGCGCGAATTATAGCCACGCCCCAGACAGCCACGCCCCAGACGCTGGGGTTCTGGCCGCCGCGAGGCCGCCGCGAGGCCGCCCTGAGGCCGCCCTGAAGCAGCCACAGGGGCGGCGCCGCCGAATGTTGATCCAGCCCAACTTCGTCTGGCCGTGTCGGCCTTGAATCGCGCCAACGGGCGTCCATGTGCCCAGTCAACGGGCGGCCGGTTGGGCCGGTGCCCGGCAACCCGCTGGATGCAAGGAGAGCACCATGTTCCTGGTTCCGATGACCCGCGAATCGCGCGACCTCGCGCGCAGCTTCGACCGCCTCTTCGACGATGCCTTCGGCAGTTTCCTCCCTGGCGCGCCTGCCGCGCGGGGCGAGTTGGCCGCGCGCAGCCCGGCGCTCGACGTGGCCGAGTCCGACCGCGCCTACACCGTGAAGCTGGACATGCCCGGCGTCAAGAAGGAAGACGTGAAGGTCACCGTCGACGGCAAGCGCGTGAACGTGACGGCGCAGACCGAGACGCGCGAGGAGAAGAAGGAAGGCGACCGCGTCATCTACCGCGAGCGCTCGATGGCCAGCTACTCGCGCAGCTTCACGCTGCCGGTGGACGTGGACCAGGCCGGCGCCGCTGCGAAGCTGGAGCACGGCGTTCTGACGCTGGAACTGCCCAAGCGGGGTGCACCCGCAGCGGCCCAGATCGCCATCAGCTGACGGTGCACCCACCGGGCGGGCGGCGAGGCCGCCAGCCCGCGGCGGGGCGCCGGGCCGGTTCAGGCGGCCCCCAGTTCGGCAAGGGGCCAGCGTGGGCGCACGTCGAAGGCGCCCGCGCGCGTGCCCTGGTCCAGACCGGCCTGTACGCGCATCGCCGCAGCCAGCGCGATCATGGCGCCGTTGTCGGTGCACAGCGCGAGCGGCGGATAGAAGACCTGCGCCTTGAGCCTGGCGGCACCGGCCGTGAGCGACTCGCGCAGGCGCCGGTTGGCGCCCACGCCGCCGGCCACGACGAGGCGCTTGAGCCCGCTGTCCTTCAGCGAGCGCAGCGCCTTGGCCACGAGCACGTCGACGATGGCCGCCTGCGTGCTGGCGGCGAGGTTGGCGCGCGTCTGTGGCGAGGGCTCTGAGCCCAGCTTGCGCACCTGCGTCGCCACAGCGGTCTTGAGCCCGGCAAACGAGAAGTCGAGGTCGCCGCTGTGCAGCAGCGGCCGCGGCAGCGCAAAGGCTCGCTCGTCACCCTGCTCGGCCAGCCGCGACAAGGCCGGGCCGCCCGGGTAGCCCAGGCCCAGCAACTTGGCGCTCTTGTCGAAGGCCTCGCCGGCCGCGTCGTCGATGGTCTCGCCGAGCAGCGCGTAGCGGCCGACGCCGTCCACGCGCATGAGCTGCGTGTGGCCACCCGAGACGAGCAGCGCGACGAAGGGAAACGGCGGCACCTCGCCGCCGAGGAAGGGCGAGAGCAGGTGCCCCTCGAGGTGGTGCACACCGAGCGTCGGCCGGCCGAGCGCAGCGCCCAGCGCCACCGCCACGCCCGCCCCCACGAGCAGCGCCCCCGCGAGCCCGGGGCCGCGCGTGTAGGCCACCAGGTCCACCGCCTCGAGGCCGAGGCCGGCACCGTCCAGCACCTGGCGCGCCAGCGGCAGCACGCGCCGGATGTGGTCGCGCGAGGCCAGTTCCGGCACCACGCCGCCGTAAGCCTCGTGCATGGCCGCCTGGCTGTGCAGTGCCTCGGCCAGCAGGCGCGGCGGCGCGCCCGGCTCGGCGCGCACCAGCGCCACGCCGGTCTCGTCGCAGGAAGACTCGAAGCCGAGGACGTTCACGTCGCGATCATCGGCGAAAGGGGGGCGAATCCGGCGGGCCGGGCCGGCCGGCCGCACCCTCAGCCGTGCTTTTCCTTGGCGTGGTTGATCGAGTACTTGGGGATCTCGATCGTCACGTCCTTGTCGCTGACGACGGCCTGGCACGACAGGCGCGAAGTCGGCGTCAGGCCCCAGGCGCGGTCGAGCAGGTCCTCCTCGGCCTCGTCCATCTCGCCCAGCGACTCGAACCCCTCTTTCACCACCACGTGGCAGGTGGTGCAGGCGCAGCTCATCTCGCAGGCGTGCTCGATGGCGATGCCGTTCTCGAGCAAGGCCTCGCAGATGGACGTGCCACGCCCGGCGGTGATCTCGTCGCCCTGCGGGCAGTACTCGGCGTGCGGGAGGATGCGGATGACAGGCATGTCGCGTGGCTCTCGGGGCGGTGCGGGCCGGGCCTCAGACTTCTTCCAGGCGCTTGCCGGCCAGGGCCTGTCGGATGCCCTGGTTCATGCGCGCGGCCGCAAAGGCCTCGGTGCCCTCGGCCAGGGCCTTGACGGCCGCCTCGACGGCATGCGCGTCGGCGCCGGCGGCGATGCGGCGCGTCTCGTCGATGAGATGTTCGATCTCGGCGCACTCGGCGGCCGAGAGCAACGCGCCGTCGGCGGCGAGCGCCGAACGGGTGGCGAGCACCATGCGCTCGGCCTCGACTTGCGCCTCGCGCAGGCTGCGCGCGGCCATGTCGGCGCTGGCGTTCGAGAAGCCTTCGCGCAGCATGCGCGCGATGTCGTCGTCGGCCAGCCCGTAGCTCGGCTTGACGGTGACGGCGGCCTCGACGCCCGAGGTCAGCTCGCGCGCCGCGACGCTGAGCAGGCCGTCGGCGTCGACCTGGAAGGTGATGCGGATGCGCGCCGCGCCGGCCACCATCGGCGGGATGCCACGCAGCTCGAAGCGCGCCAGCGAGCGGCAGTCCTCGACGCGCTCGCGCTCGCCCTGGAGCACGTGGATGGCCATCGCGGTCTGACCGTCCTTGAAGGTGGTGAAGTCCTGCGCCTTGGCCACCGGGATGGTGGTGTTGCGCTCGATGACGCGCTCGACCAGGCCGCCCATCGTCTCCAGGCCGAGCGAGAGCGCGATGACGTCGAGCAGCAGCAGCTCGCCGTCCTTGGCGTTGCCGGCCAGCGCATTGGCCTGGATGCCGGCACCGATGGCGACGACCTCGTCCGGGTTGACGTTGGTCAGCACCTGGCCGGTCCAGTCGGCGCCGAAGAGCTCGCGCACCGCCTCGCGCACGAGCGGCATGCGCGTGCTGCCGCCCACCATCACGACGCCTTGCACTTCGTCGCGCGCCACCTTGGCGTCGCGCAGCACGCGCCTCACTTCGCGCAGCGTGCGCTCGACGAGCGGCCGCGCCAACAGCTCCAGCTGGGCGCGCGCGACCGGCACCTCGAGCACGCGGCCGCCGATGGTTGCGCGCCAGGTGGATGCCGGCACGCCCGAGAGCGCCTCCTTGGCAACGCGGGCCGCCACCAGGGCGGCACGCCTGTCCTGCGGCGAGGCGGCCGCCACACCCGCGGTGTCGAGAGCCCAGTCGGCCACCGCCTGGTCGATGTCGTCACCGCCCAGCGCGGCGTCGCCGCCGGTGGCCACGACCTCGAAGACGCCCCGCGTCAGGCGCAGCAGCGAGATGTCGAAGGTGCCGCCGCCCAGGTCGTACACCGCGTACAGCCCTTCGCTGCCGTGGTCGAGGCCGTAGGCCACCGCGGCGGCGGTCGGCTCGCTGATGAGGCGCAGCACGTTGAGGCCGGCCAGTTGCGCCGCGTCCTTGGTCGCCTGGCGCTGCGCATCGTCGAAGTAGGCCGGCACGGTGATGACGGCGCCGAAGAGCTCGCCGTCGAAGGTGTCCTCGGCGCGCTGGCGCAGGCTGGCCAGGATCTCGGCCGAGACCTCCACCGGCGTCTTTTCGCCCGCCACGGTGGCCAGCGCCACCATGCCCGGCCGGTCGATGAAGCGGTAAGGCAGCTTCGCGCTGCCGGCGATGTCGGCCAGGCGCCGGCCCATCAGGCGCTTGACCGACACGATGGTGTTCTCGGGATCTTCGGCCTGCGCGGCCAGCGCGCTGTAGCCGATGGCACGCCCGCCCTGGTCGAGATAGCGCACGGCCGAGGGCAGCAGCACGCGGCCGGCCGCGTCGGGCAGGCACTCGACCACGCCGTGGCGCATGGCCGCCACCAGCGAGTGCGTCGTGCCGAGGTCGATGCCCACGGCGAGGCGCCGCTGGTGCGGGTCGGGGCTGGCGCCGGGTTCGGAGATCTGCAGCAGGGCCATGGCTTCGGGTTCGACTCGTCGGCCGCGCTTCAGTGCGCGTCCAGCGCCTCGAGGCGGCGCGCGATGTCCTCGCGGAAACGGGCCACGAACATGAGCGAGCGCACTTCGGCCGCGGCGGCGGCGGTGTCGCGGGCCACGTCCAGCAGGTGCTGCAGCCGCGCCAGAGCGGCGCGTTCGTCGTCGGCCACGTCGCTGTCGAGCGCTTCGATGGCACGCGCGGGCTCGGCCGCCTCGGCCGCCTCGTCCAGCGCCTCGCGCCACAACATCTGGCGCTGCAGGAAGGCCGCCGGCATGGCCGTGTTGCGCTCGGCATCGATGGGCACGCCGCGCAGCTCGCACAGGTAGGCGGCGCGCTTGAGCGGGTCCTTCAGACGCGCGTGTGCCTCGTTCACGCGCACCGCCCATTGCATGGCCAGCCGCTGCGCGGCGGCGCCCTCGGCGGCGAAGCGGTCGGGGTGCACCTCGGCCTGCAGGGCGCGGCGCCGCTCGTCGAGCCGGGCACGGTCCAGCGCCTGCTGCTCAGGCAGCCCGAAGAGCACGAAGTCGGTGTCGGTGAGACGCGGCAAGACGTTCATGGCGGTCGGGGACGTCCGGATCAGTCGCCCAGGCGCTTGCCGTAGAAGACCGACAGGCCATTGTCCGGGTAGCCGCCGAAGGCGCCGCGGGGGACGTAGCCGCAGCGCTCGTACAGGCGCACCGCCTCGGTCTGGTCGCGCCCGGTCTCGAGCAGGGCCATGCCGATGCGCTCGTCGCGCAGCGCACCCTCGAGCTGCTCGAGGAGCGCGACGCCGAGCCGCTGCCCACGCACCTGCGGGTCCACGTACATCCGCTTCACCTCGCCGTAGCGCTTGCCGCTGGTGGCGGGCTCGCCCGGCATCAGGCGCACGGCGGCGGTTCCCACCGCCTTGCCGCCGCGCACACCGGCCTGGCGCGCGACGAAGAAGCGCACTTCGGGCAGGCTCAGCGACGCGACATCCAGGATGTGGTTGGCTTCGGGCGGGTAGAGCGAAGCGAGATAGTCGTCGAGCGCACGCAGCAGCTCGACCACCTCGGGCTGGTCGGGACGTTCGCGGCGGATGACGATGTCTTGCGGCATCTCGGTGGGTGCAAGGGGTGCGAAAAAAGGGCGCGGGATCCTTGCCGCGCCCCGGGGTCGAGCGGCGGCCGATCAGACTCGGAACGACTCCCCGCAACCGCAGCGGTCCTTCTCGCGCGGGTTGTGGAACTTGAAGCCCTCGTTCAGGCCCTCGCGCACGAAGTCGAGCTCGGTGCCGTCGATGTAGGGCAGGCTCTTCGGGTCGACCAGCACCTTGACGCCATGGCCCTCGAAGACGATGTCTTCCGGGGTCACGTCGTCGGCGTATTCGAGCTTGTAGGCCAGGCCCGAGCAGCCCGTGGTCTTGACGCCCAGGCGCACGCCCACGCCCTTGCCACGGCGGGACAGGTAGCGGGTGACGTGCCGCGCGGCGGCTTCGGTCAGTGTGACAGCCATCTTCTTCGAACGTTCAGTGCGTGCCTTCCGCGGTCGCGGCCGCGCCGTGCTTCTGCTTGTAGTCCTGCACGGCCGCCTTGATGGCGTCCTCGGCCAGGATGGAGCAGTGGATCTTCACCGGCGGCAGCGCCAGTTCCTCCGCGATCTGCGTGTTGCGGATGGTCATCGCCTCGTCAAGGCTCTTGCCCTTGACCCACTCGGTGACGAGCGAGCTGGAGGCGATGGCACTGCCGCAGCCGTAGGTCTTGAAGCGCGCATCCTCGATCAGGCCGGTGGCCGGGTTGACCTTGATCTGCAGCTTCATCACGTCGCCGCAGGCCGGCGCACCGACCATGCCGGTGCCGACGCTGGCGTCGCCCTTGTCGAAACTGCCGACGTTGCGCGGGTTCTCGTAGTGTTCGACGACTTTGTCGCTGTAGGCCATGTTCGTGCTCCTGTCGGGTGTTCTGCGGTCGGGCTCAGTGGGCCGTCCACTGGATGGTCTTGAGGTCGACACCGTCCTTGTACATCTCCCACAGCGGCGAGAGGTCGCGCAGCTTGGCCACGCGTTCGCGCAGCAGAGCGGCGGCGGTGTCGATGTCCTTCTCGGTCGTGAAACGGCCGATCGTCATGCGCAGGCTCGAGTGCGCGAGCTCGTCGCTGCGGCCGAGCGCGCGCAGCACGTAGCTCGGCTCCAGGCTGGCGCTGGTGCAGGCGCTGCCGGAGCTGACGGCGATGCCCTTCACGCCCATGATCAGGCTCTCGCCCTCGACGAAGTTGAAGCTGGCGTTGACGTTGTGCGGCACGCGCCGCTCGAGGTGGCCGTTGATGAAGACCTGCTCGATGTCGGCGATGCCGTCGAGAAGGCGCTGCTGCAGCCTGCGGACGCGCTCGAGCTCGGCGCCCATCTCCAGGCGGGCGATCTCGAAGGCCCGGCCCATGCCCACGCACTGGTGCGTGGGCAGCGTGCCGCTGCGCATGCCGCGCTCGTGGCCGCCGCCGTGCATCTGCGCCTCCAGCCGCACGCGCGGCTTGCGCCGCACGTACAGCGCCCCGATGCCCTTGGGCCCGTACGTCTTGTGCGAGGCGAGGCTGAGCAGGTCCACCGGCAGCTTGCCGATGTCGATGGCCACCTTGCCGGTGGCCTGGGCGGCATCGACATGGAAGACGATGCCGCGCTCGCGACACAGCGCGCCAATGGCCGGAATGTCCTGGATGACGCCGATCTCGTTGTTCACGAACATCACCGAGGCCAGGATGGTGTCCTTGCGCAGCGCGGCCTTGAACTTCTCCAGGTCGAGCAGGCCGTCTTCCTGCACGTCGAGATAGGTGACCTCGAAGCCCTGGCGCTCGAGCTCGCGCATGGTGTCGAGCACGGCCTTGTGCTCGGTCTTGACGGTGACGAGGTGCTTGCCGCGGCTGGCGTAGAAGTGCGCCGCACCCTTCAACGCGAGGTTGATGCTCTCGGTGGCACCGCTGGTCCAGACGATCTCGCGCGGGTCGGCCGCGATGAGCTCGGCGACCTGCTGGCGCGACTTCTCGACCGCTTCTTCGGCCTCCCATCCCCAAGCATGGCTGCGGCTGGCCGGGTTGCCGAAGTGCTCGCGCAGCCAGGGGATCATGGCGTCGACGACGCGCGGGTCGCAGGGCGTCGTGGCGCCGTAGTCCATGTAGATGGGCAGGTGCGGGGTCATGCGGCGATTGTTCTGACGAAAGGGAGAGTGGGTGACTCGGGGTGGCCCGTGGGCCGGGTCCAGGGCCCCAGGGCCTATTTGCTCAGGGCGTTGCCGAGGGCGAAGACGGAGTTCGGCGCCGTCACCTTGATCGGCTTGACCACCGGCGCGGCGGAGATGGCCCGCTTGACGGGCGCGCCGTCGATCGACACGCCCTTGGCCAACTGTTCGTCGACCAGCGCCTTCAGCGAGATCGAGTCGAGGTACTCGATCATGCGGGTGTTGAGGCTCGTCCACAGGTCGTGCGTCATGCACTTGCCGCTGTCGGCGCCCATGCAATCTTCCTTGCCGCCGCAGCCGGTGGCGTCGATCGGCTCGTCGACGGCGACGATAATGTCGGCGACGCTGATCTCGTCGGCCGCGCGCCCGAGCGCATAGCCGCCGCCGGGGCCGCGGGTGCTCTCAACGAGTTCGTGGCGCCGCAGCTTGCCGAACAGCTGCTCGAGATAAGAAAGCGAGATCTGCTGGCGCTGGCTGATCGCGGCCAACGCAACCGGGCCGGCGTGCGAACGCAGGCCCAAGTCGATCATGGCGGTGACGGCAAAGCGGCCTTTGGTGGTGAGTCGCATGGGTCCTTCTCCCGTCGGCTCGGGCCCGGTCGTGCGGACAGGATCGATTCCGACTAAACGACTCAAGTATACAAGGTATCCGAGTGAATCGCTCGGCATTGAGCCGGAGGGACCCACAGGCGCAAAGCCAGGGCGAAGGGTAGGTCGGAACACGATCCGCCCATCGGGTGTTCGGCACCGTTCGCCGCCGAACGGCGCTGATCAGCGGCCGTCAGCCGCAGTCAGCCCCAGCAACTTGCAGTCGACCGCGGACAAGCGGCATCAGCGAGAGCCGGGCGGCGGCCCCCCGGCCGCCTGACCGGCTTCACCGACGTGCGCGGGCAACTCGCGCACCAGCCGCCGGATAACCCCATCGCAGGCCCGCTCGACAAGGTCGAGTACATGCTCGAAGCCGGCGTCTGGGCCGTAGTAGGGGTCCGGCACCTCCGGGTCGGCGAGACCGCCGGCCGCAGTCAGCAACTCGATCCGCGGCGACTGGGGCGAAGGCGACTTGCGCTGCAACCAAGCGATGTTCGACTCGTCCATGGCCAGCATCCAGTGAAAGCGGGCGAAGTCCCGTGTCGTGACGGGCCTTGCCTTCAGGCCGCCGATCTCGTAGCCGCGGGCAGCCGCATGGCGGATGGCGCGGGCGTCCGGCGGCTCCTCGGTGTGATAGCCATGCGTCCCGGCGGAATCGACCCATACCGCGCGGTGCAGTCCCTCGCGCCGGAGCTTGGCCCGCAACACCCCCTGGGCGGTGGGCGAACGGCAGATGTTGCCTGTGCACACCATCAGCACGTGCAGGGCCCCGGGCGCGGGCGTCTCGTCGTCTTCGACGGGTGCGTTGCGTCGCCAGAACGTCAGCGACGGGAGTCGGTCCAGCAGGGCCATGCGGACCAGCATAGCAAAGCGATCGCACGCGCCAGCGTCGCGGACGCTTCAGCACCTGCATCCCAAGGCCGATAACGAGGCCAATTCCGCTTCAAAGCCAACGGGCGCGTCGCCTGGCCGCCGGTCTCGGCTCGCCCGACCGGGTCCGGCACCGATGGCGACTGATTGCCACCATGTCCAGTCCCGAGAGCCCGCCGCCCCCGTCTGCCGCAGCAGCCGAACGCGCCCCGCGCCGCGAGCGCCTGTCCTGCCCACGCTGCGATGGCTCCGTGCGGCGTCGGCGCCGCGACACGTTGCAGCGCCGGCTCATGCACGAAGCGGGACTGGGGCGCTTCCGCTGCGTCGACAAGGGCTGCGGCTGGGCGGGCCTGCTCACCAACCGCCTGGACACCGACGGCGCGCCGCACAGAAGTTGGCGGCTGCAAGCGCTGCGCGGGCTCGCGCCGCTGCTGTTGGCCGGGTTGGCGGTGTTCGCCGCGCAGTGGGGCGCAGGTCAGGCCCCCGTGGCCTCCGTCGCCGTAGGGACCCGCCACTTCGCACCCGGCGAGGCGTTCGACGGCGAGGCCCTCCCGGCCGAGCATCCGTTGCTCCTCGCCGCCGGCGAGGCGGCAGCCACGCAAGCCAATGGCGAAGGCCACGCGAGCGCCGTTCGCGCCCCGCCCCTCACCCTGCGCCGACATTGCGCCTGGGGCCGCCCGGGACGCATGCCCTATCAAGGCAGCATGGAGGAGGCGCTGCGCACCGCCAGGTTGCCAAAGCCGGTTCGCGATCAGATCCTCGCCGCCGCGGCCGCAGGGCGACCGCACGATCGCCTTCTGATCGCCAACGACGGCATCCGCACGACCTCGGGCGGCCGCCGGTTCGACGCGGACGGATTCGCGATGACCTACGGCCGTACCCTGTGCCTGGGTACGCGCGTCAACTTCCGGCCCGGGCACGTGGAGCCGGCAATCCTCTACGAGGCTTACGACGACGCCGGCCGGCGCTACAGCGTGATGGTCCCCGATGTCTGCGGGAACGTGTCCGTCCTTCGGCGTGGCCCGGAACGCGGCTCGAAGACGGCCAGTGGCTCCGGCACCGTGCTCAGCGGCCTGGATCCGCTCGATCCGGGCGACTCCACCCCACGGGTGATGCACGCCGTGGTGTCCGAAAAGCCGCACGAGGTGCCGGTGCCAGGCACCCTGGCCTTGAGCCTTCTCGGGCTGGCGACCGTCCTCGGCGTCGGGAAGCGAAGGAACGCCACCCGGACCCAGCCGGCCACGGGACCGCATGGCTGCCCGCCGCCGATGCCGGCCGAATCTCAGCGACCGGATCGCTGAGGCCCGAACGGCGGGCGCCGTTCAGCGACCACCGATCCGCAAGCACGCATTCTAGGCGCGGCGGCCGTCTGCACTGCCGGGCGTGCCTTGCAGCCCGACAGTCGAGGTCGGCAGCGGCACCACCGCCGTGTCGTGCGGGCTGGCGCCAAACGCCTGCTCGCGCAGCAGCGCCAGCTGGTCGCGCACGCGCGCGGCCTTCTCGAACTCTAGGTTGCGTGCATGCTCGAGCATCTGGCGCTCCAGCATCTTGATGCGCTTGCCGAGGTCCTTCTCGTCCATGGCCTCGACCTCGGCGGCCGCCTGCGCGGCCTTGAGGTCATCCTTGGCCGTCTTGTCGGAGACGACGCCGTCGATGAGGTCGCGCACGCGCTTGCTCACCGAGCGCGGCACGATGCCCATCGTCGTGTTGTGCGCGAACTGCTTGGCCCGGCGCCGCTCGGTCTCGCCGATCGCCGCCTTCATCGAGTCGGTCATCCTGTCGGCGTAGAGGATGGCCTTGCCGTTGAGGTTGCGCGCCGCACGGCCGATGGTCTGGATGAGGCTGCGCTCGGAGCGCAGGAAGCCTTCTTTGTCGGCGTCGAGGATGGCCACCAGGCTCACCTCGGGCAGGTCGAGCCCCTCGCGCAGCAGGTTGATGCCGACGAGCACATCAAAGGCGCCGAGGCGCAGGTCGCGCAGGATCTCGACGCGCTCGACCGTATCGATGTCGCTGTGCAGGTAGCGCACCTTGACGCCGTTTTCGCCCAGGTACTCCGTCAACTGCTCGGCCATGCGCTTGGTGAGCGTGGTGATCAACACACGTTCGTGAACACGCACGCGCTCGTGGATCTCCTGCAGCACGTCGTCCACTTGGTGCGCGGCGGGGCGCACCTCGACCTCGGGGTCGATGAGGCCGGTGGGGCGCACGACCTGCTCCACCACCTGGCCGGCATGCGTGCGCTCGTACTCGGCCGGCGTGGCCGAGACGAACACGGCCTGGCGCATCTTGCGCTCGAATTCCTCGAACTTGAGCGGCCGGTTGTCCAGGGCGCTCGGCAGCCGGAAGCCGAACTCGACGAGCGTGGTCTTGCGCGCGCGGTCGCCGTTGTACATGCCGCCCAGCTGACCGATGAGCACGTGGCTCTCGTCGAGGAACATGAGGCTGTCGGCGGGCAGGTAGTCGACGAGCGTCGGCGGCGGCTCGCCGGGTTGGCTGCCCGAGAGATGGCGCGTGTAGTTCTCGATGCCCTTGCAGTGGCCCACCTCCTGCAGCATCTCGAGGTCGAAGCGAGTGCGCTGCTCCAGCCGCTGCGCCTCCACCAGCTTGCCGGCCTTCACCAGCTCGTCGAGCCGCTCGCGCAACTCGGACTTGATCGTCTCGATGGCCGCCACGACGCGGTCGCGCGGCGTCACGTAGTGGCTGCTCGGGTAGACCGTGAAGCGCGGGATCTTCTGGCGGATGCGGCCGGTGAGCGGATCCAGCAGCGACAGCGATTCGACTTCATCGTCGAAGAGCTCGATGCGGATGGCCAGTTCGCTGTGCTCGGAAGGAAACACGTCGATCGTGTCGCCGCGCACCCGGAAGCTGCCGCGCCCGAACTCGATCTCGTTGCGCTTGTACTGCATGCGGATGAGCTGCGCGATGACGTCGCGCTGGCTCATCTTGTCGCCCACGCGCAGCGTCATCACCATGCGGTGGTAGTCACTCGGGTTGCCGATGCCGTAGATGGCGCTCACGGTGGCGACGATGACCACGTCGCGCCGCTCGAGCAGGCTCTTCGTGCACGACAGGCGCATCTGCTCGATGTGCTCGTTGATCGAGCTGTCCTTCTCGATGTAGAGGTCGCGCTGAGGCACGTAGGCCTCGGGCTGGTAGTAGTCGTAGTAGCTGACGAAGTACTCGACCGCGTTCTTCGGGAAGAACTCGCGGAACTCGCTGTACAGCTGCGCCGCGAGCGTCTTGTTGGGGGCGAAGACGATCGTCGGGCGGCCCAGGCGCGCGATGACGTGCGCCATCGTGTAGGTCTTGCCGGAGCCGGTCACGCCCAGCAGCGTCTGGAAGGTCAGGCCGTCGCGGATGCCCTCCGCGAGGGCAGCGATCGCCTCGGGCTGGTCGCCGGCCGGGGGGTAGGGCTGGAAGAGCTGGAAGGGCGAACCCGGGAAGCTCACGAACTCTCCCACCGGCGGGGCCAACTCGGCCGCCGGCCCAGCGGCAGGATCGCGAGGCGCCTCGGCGGCAGCGCCGACCCTGGGCACCGCGGCGGCGTTCGGCTTCATCGGAGTGGGGGTGCGCGATACATAGAATCGGCAAGCGTAGCGCAACGCTGTGCCACGCGCCGATCCAACCCCGCCTCGCCATGTCTTCCATCCTCTTCCAGAACGTCGCGCTTGCGCCGCGCGACCCGATCCTCGGCCTCAACGAGCAGTTCGCAGCCGACGCGCGACCGGACAAGGTCAACCTGGGGGTGGGCGTGTATTTCGACGCGCAAGGCCGCCTGCCGGTGCTGGCTTGCGTGGCCGAAGCCGAGCGGCAGTTGCTCGGCGCCAGCAAGCCCAAGGGCTACCTGCCCATCGACGGCATCGCGGCCTATGACCGCGCGGTGCAGGGTCTGGTCTTCGGCCCCGAAAGCCGCGCCGTGCAGGCCGGCCGCGTGGCCACGGTGCAGGCGCTGGGCGGCACCGGCGGACTCAAGCTGGGAGCCGACTTCCTCGCCAGGCTCGACCCGGCCGCGGTGGTGCTGATCAGCGACCCGAGTTGGGAGAACCACCGCGCCCTGTTCACGCAGGCGGGGTTCGAAGTCGCGACCTATCCCTACTACGACGCCGGTACGCGTGGCGTTCGATTCGAGGCCGTGCTGGCGGCGCTGCGCGCAGCGCGGGCCGGCAGCGTCGTCGTGCTGCATGCCTGCTGCCACAACCCCACCGGCTGCGACCTCACGGCGGCGCAGTGGGCGCAGGTTGCCGAGGCCTGCCGGGCCGGCGGCCTCGTGCCTTTCCTGGACATGGCGTACCAGGGCTTCGGCGATGGCATCGCCGAGGACGGCGCCGCCGTGCAGCGCTTCGTCGAGGCCGGCAGGCCGTTCCTCGTCTCCACCTCGTTCAGCAAGAGCTTTTCGCTGTATGGCGAGCGCGTCGGCGGGCTGAGCGTGGTGTGCGACGACGCCGACGAGGCCAAGCGCGTGCTCTCACAGCTGAAGATCGTCATTCGCACCAACTACTCCAACCCGCCGACCTTCGGCGCGCAGGTGGTCGCCACGGTGCTCACGACGCCAGCCCTGCGCCAGCTGTGGGAACAGGAACTGGCAGGCATGCGCGAGCGCATCCGCACGATGCGCCAGGCGCTGGTGACCGGCCTGCGCGCGGCCGGCGTGGCCGCCGAGGGCGGTCAGCTCGACTACATCACTCGGCAGAAGGGCATGTTCAGCTACTCGGGGCTCTCGGCGGCGCAGATGCAACGCCTGCGCAGCGAATTCGGCGTCTACGGCATCGACTCCGGCCGCATCTGCGTGGCCGCGCTGAACGCGGACAACCTGCCGCGCGTCGTGGCGGCCCTGGCCAAGGTGATGTGAGGCCCCGGCCCGCGACGGTTCACCCGTCGCCGGGCGCGTCCCGGGGCGTGTCGCGACGGCGACAGACGCCGGGCCGGGCGCAACCGCCCGCCCTCGCACAACGACCCGAGGGGCGAGATTGCCGCATCGGATCCCGCGTTTTCGTGGGTTCCCTCGGCCCTTTCGCCGGGCAACATGCTCGGGAACGAATCTAGGGCGCACCCGTCATCTTTGCTGCGCTGCAGCAATTTTCGCGTTACAGTGCAGCCAGGCGCGTCCCGAGGTCCCGCCTTCGATGTCGGCAGAGGCCCTCGGCCACCTAACGGAGACCTTCGATGCTGTATCAGTTGTACGAGACCCAGCGCGCCATGATGGCGCCCTTCGCGGAGTTCGCGAGCGCTTCGGCAAAGCTGTACAGCCATCCGCTGTCGCCGTTCGCGCATGTGCCGATGTCGCAGCGTTTCTCTGCCGGCTTCGACCTGTTGCATCGCCTGGCCAAGGAGTACGAGAAGCCCGCCTTCGGCATCACCGCGGCCACCGTAGGAACGGTGGAAGTGGCCGTGCAGGAGCAGCTGGCGCTGGAGAAGCCCTTCTGTCGGTTGCTGCGCTTCAAGCGCTTCACCGACAACCCGCAGGCTCTGGAGCAGATGAAGTCGCAGCCCACGGTGCTGGTGGTGGCGCCGCTGTCGGGCCACCACAGCACGTTGCTGCGCGACACCGTGAAGAGCCTGCTGCACGACCACAAGGTGTTCATCACCGACTGGACCGACGCCCGCATGGTGCCCGACGAGAAGGGCCCGTTCCATCTCGACGACTATGTGACCTACGTGCAGGAGTTCATCCGCCACATCGGCCCCGACGTGCACGTAATCTCGGTGTGCCAGCCCACGGTGCCCGTGCTGGCTGCGGTGTCGCTGCTCGCGACCAGGATGAAGACGGATGCCGGCGCGTTCACGCCGCGCACGCTGACGATGATGGGCGGCCCCATCGATGCCCGCAAGAGCCCGACGGCCGTCAACAACCTGGCGATGAACAAGAGCCACAGCTGGTTCGAGGCCAACGTCATCTTCCGCGTGCCGCCCAACTACCCCGGTGCCGGTCGTCGCGTCTACCCCGGCTTCCTGCAGCACACCGGCTTCGTCGCGATGAACCCGGACCGGCATGTCTCGAGCCACTATGACTACTTCAGCGACCTCATCCGCGGCGATGACGACAGCGCCGAGGCGCACCGGCAGTTCTACGACGAGTACAACGCCGTGCTGGACATGCCGGCCGAGTACTACCTCGACACCATCAAGACGGTCTTCCAGGACTTCGCGCTTGTCAACGGCACCTGGAAGGTGAACGGCGCGCTCGTGCGGCCGCAGGACATCACGACCAGCGCACTCTTCACGATCGAGGGCGAGCTCGACGACATCTCCGGCGCCGGGCAAACGCGGGCCGCGCACGGGCTGTGCAAGGGCATCCCCGCCGGCCGGCGCTTCCACCTCGACGTGCAGGGGGCCGGCCACTACGGCATCTTCTCCGGTCGCCGCTGGCGCGAGAAGGTGTACCCGGAGGTGCGCCAGTTCATCGCCACGCACGACGAGGCCGCTGGCGCCAAGCCGCGCGCCCGGGCGTTGTCGCTCGTGGGCCGCCGCGGCCGCGGCTGAGCCCGCCCGGCCCGCGGCCCCTGGATCCGCCGGGCCGGATAATCGGCGCGTGAGTGACCGCGCCCCGCCTGCGTCCACGCCTGCCGACGAACTGCTGGCGCAAGCCCTGCGCATCGACGCGGTGCTGCCACAGACGCAGTGCACACGGTGCGGCTACCCGGATTGCCGCGGGTACGCCGACGCCATGGCCCGGGGCGAGGCCGACATCAACCGCTGCCCGCCCGGCGGTGCCGAGGGCATCGTGCGCCTGGCCACCGTCACGGGCCGGCCCGCCTTGCCGCTGGACGCCGAGCGCGGCCGTGAAGGGCCGCGCATGCTTGCCGTCATCGACGAGGACTGGTGCATCGGCTGCACGCTGTGCATCAAGGCCTGTCCGGTGGACTGCATCGTGGGCGCCTCCAAGCTCATGCACACCGTGATCGAGTCGCTGTGCACGGGTTGCGAGTTGTGCGTGCCGGTGTGCCCGGTGGACTGCATCGCGATGGTGCCGGTGACGGGCGGGCGAACCGGTTGGGCCGCCTGGGGCGCAGACGAGGCGCAGCAGGCGCGCGAGCGCTACACCTTCCATCGCATGCGTGTATCGCGCGAGGCGCGCGAGAACGACGAGCGCCTGGCCGCCAAGGCCGCGCAGAAGCTGGCCGACCTTGAGGCGGCCAGCACCATCACCGACGCGGAAACCCTGGCGCGCAAGCGGGCGGTGATCGACGCCGCCATGCACAGGGCACGGGCGCGCAGCCAGGAGCCCGACGCCAGCACCAGCGGGACAGCGACGCCCGCCCCACCGGCCGGCACGCGGAACGACGAGCCATGAAGCCGCAAGCCGTCGAACCGTTCTTCGCCACGTTGGCCGCGGCCAACCCGCATCCGCGGACCGAGCTCGAGTTCACCAACGTCTTCGAGCTGCTGGCGGCGGTGCTGCTGTCGGCCCAGGCCACCGACGTGGGCGTCAACAAGGCTACGCGGGCGCTCTTCGCACGCGCTTGGACGCCGCAGCGCATGCTGGCACTCGGTCTGGACGGGCTCACCGAGGCCATCCGCACGATCGGCCTCTTCCGCACCAAGGCACGCAACCTGCACGAGACCTGCCGCATCCTCGTGGCCGAGCATCGCGGCGAGGTGCCACGCACGCGCGAGGCGCTCGAGAAGCTGCCCGGCGTCGGCCGCAAGACGGCCAACGTGGTGCTGAACGTCGCCTTCGGCGAGCCGACGATGGCCGTCGACACGCACATCTTCCGCGTCGCGAACCGCACCGGGTTGGCGCCGGGCAAGAACCCTCTCGCGGTGGAACAGGGGCTACTGCAGCGCGTGCCGGAAGCCTACCGGCGGGACGCCCACCACTGGCTCATCCTGCATGGTCGTTATGTCTGCCTGGCGCGCACGCCGCGCTGCGACGCGTGCAGCGTGCAACGCTTCTGCGACGAGGGGGCTTCTAGAATCCGCCCCGCGGAGGCGAACTGACATGCGACCCCCAAGCTCACAACGCTCGCTCCCCCCCGAGGGGTCACCCTGGCACCATTGCGCTGCCGGGCAGACTTGAGATGGCCAAGTTCGAGGACCTCGCAGAGCGTGTCGACCGCCTCGTGCTGCGGCACCAGGAGCTGAAGCGCACGAGTGCGCTGATCTCGCAGCAGCTGGTGTCGGTCACCAACGAGCGCGACAGCCTGCGCTCACGCTTGGCCGCGGCACGCGCGCGCATCGACGCGCTGCTCGCCCGCCTGCCCGGCGAAACCGCCGGCACGGGCAACGACGGGCCGGCGCGATGAAGCAGGTCGAGGTCAGCATCCTGGGGCAGGCCTACACGCTCGGCTGCCCGGAGGGCGGTGATGAGCTGCTCGCCCGCGCCGTGGCCAGCGTCGACCGCGAGATGACAAGCATCCGCGATGGGGGCAAGGTGAAGGCACGCGAGAGGATTGCCGTTCTCGCCGCACTGAATCTCGCGTACCAGATCGCTGAGCAGGGTCTCGGAGCCGGGGCACGCGAGGGTGCCGCAGCGGAGCCCGTCGACGTGGACGAGTTGTTGCGGCGCGTCGATGCGGCGCTGGCCGACGACGGCCAACTGCTCTGACCCGGGCCCGCTGCGGGACGCTTGCATCGCGCGCTGCAAGACGGCGCGCCAGCGTGACTTCCGACGATGTGGCGCCGACACGGCCGAGGCATAGAATGGCTTCGTCCGTCGTGATGCGTGGGCCAATGTTTCCTTGAACCGATGCTCATTGAGCAAGGGCTTGGAATATTGCCAGGCAGGTGTGATCGTCTCGCGTCAGATGAACCCGAAGCCCGGCTGACCTCGCCCACCTGAACTTCCGCTGAGGGTTCGGGAATGCGGCTCACGTGGCACGACGGACACCTATCGGCGCCGCCCCGTTCCTCACTAGCCACTAGACACCCGGCGTCACCGCAGGTCACTCGCCTTCTCTCCATGCCGAACCACTGGCTCATGAAGAGCGAGCCCGACGAGGCCTCCATCGACGACCTCGCGACGGCGCCCCGGCAGACATTGGCCTGGACCGGCGTGCGCAACTACCAGGCGCGCAACTTCATGCGCGACGCCATGCGGCCGGGCGACGGCGTGCTCTTCTACCACTCGTCGTGCCCGCAGCCCGGCGTGGCGGGCGTAGCGCGCATCGTCGGTGGCCTGGCACCGGACACCACGCAGTTCGACCCGAAGAGCCCGTACCACGACCCGAAGAGCACACGCGAGGCGC
The DNA here is from genome assembly GCA_022842825.1 of Rubrivivax sp. Taxonomy (GTDB): domain Bacteria; phylum Pseudomonadota; class Gammaproteobacteria; order Burkholderiales; family Burkholderiaceae_C; genus Rubrivivax. The sequence goes on along the minus strand of JALHOU010000024.1, from coordinate 10,522 downwards.
CGCGCTGGCTGCAGATCGACGTGCAGCTCGTGCGCAAGACGCGCCTGCTCGCGCTGGCGGAGATGCGCGAGGCGCCCGAACTGGCCGGCATGCGCGTACTGCAGCGGGGCAACCGGCTGTCGATCACGCCGGTCAGCGCCGAGGAGTGGGCGGCCGTGCTGAAACGCCTGGGCGCGTAGAGTTCGCGTGGTCGAACTTGGCCCCCTGTTCATCGCGGAGCTGTTGCTGCTCGGCGCCGTGGTCGGCTTCCTGGCCGGGCTGCTCGGCGTCGGGGGCGGCATGATGATGGTGCCGTTCATGACGCTGCTCCTCATGCAGCGCGGGGTGGAAGCGGGCGTCGCGGTGAAGATGGCCATTGCCACGTCCGGCGCCTCGATCCTGTTCACGTCGGTGTCCAGCCTGTGGGCCCACCACCGCCATGGTGCCGTGCGCTGGCCACTGGTGGCGGCCTTCGCTCCGGGCATTGCCATCGGGGGCATCGTGGCGGGGGCTGGCGTGCTTGCGCTCGTGCGCGGGCAGTGGCTGGCGCTGGCCTTCGCCGGCTTCAACGCGGTGATGGCGTGGCGCATGTGGAGCGCCGCCGCCCCCAAGGCCGACCGCCACCTGCCGGGCACGGCGAGCCTGATCGGCGTCGGTGCGGGCATCGGCTTCATCTCGGCCATCGTCGGCGCCGGCGGCGCGTTCTTGTCCGTGCCCTTCATGACACGCTGTTCAGTGCCGATGCGCCAGGCCGTGGGCACGAGTGCCGCGCTCGGTTTCCCCATCGCGCTGGCCAGCAGCGTCGGCTATGTGCTTGGGGGCTGGTCGCTGCCGGCGGCGCTGCCTGGCGCGTTCGGCTACCTCTACCTGCCGGGCATCCTCATCGTCGCCACGGCCAGTGTGCTGCTGGCACCCGTCGGCGCCCGCACGGCGCATCGCATCCCCGTGGCGCGCCTGCGGCGCGCATTTGGCCTCATGCTGGGCGCCTTAGCGCTCTACATGGCCTTCCAGGCGTTCAAGGGCTGAGAGGCGACACTCGCCGGCCCGCACGGGGCGCCGCGTGGCGCCGGCCGGCAATGTGGGGTTCAGGCCGGTTCGAACCGGATTGCCGCGAGCGCGACGTGATTGCCGCCACGGCGCTGGGCCTCGCGCAAGGCTGCGTTGCAGGCCTCGATCAACTCGTCCTGCGAGTGCGCGGTATGCGGAAAGCTGGCCACGCCCATGGCCACCGTGAACCGCATTTCACGCCCCTCGTACACCACGATCTCGGTGGCGCAGCGGCGGCGAAGGCCCTCCATGCGCGAATGCGCCGTGGCCAGCCCGACACCCGAAAGCAGCACCGCAAAGCGCCGCTCGTCGAGGCGGCAGGCGGCGTCCATGGCCCGCGTGCCGCCGCGCAGGAGGCGGCCGAGCGAAGCCTGCACCGTCTGCGAGGCAGGCGGCCCGCCGCGGCCGGCGCCCGCCTGCGCTTCGCCTGCAGCCGCCTCGCCTTCGGCGGCTTGTGGGTCGATCTCGACGAAGACGATCGAGAACTCGCGATGCTCGCGGCTGGACAGGTCGACCTCGCGCCGCAACTGGTCCTCGAAGTGCGCCCTGGCATAGAGCCCGGAGGCAGGGTCGCGCAGCGCCTGGTCTGCCAACTCGCGACGCAGTGCATCGTTGGCGGACTGCAGCAACTCGATCTGCGTCAGCGCGGCTCGGGCCTGCGACTCCTGTTGCCGACGCTCGGCCAGGTCGGTCCAGATGCTGAGCAGCCATCGCGGGCCGCCCGGTTCGGCACCGTCGGCCAGCCGGCACATGGCGAAGTCGCGTGCACGGCCGCCCAAAGTGATCCTGTGCTCGGCGGCAAGAACCCCGCCTTGCGCCAAGGCCGTCTGGTCGGCAGCGCGAAGCGCAGTGTTTGCCGCAGCATCCACAAGTTCGGCATCCGTGTGTCCGATCACCTCACAACTGTCGCGGCCAAACCACGACAAGAGCACCTCGTTGGCGTGCACGTAGCAGCCGCTGGCCGCGTCCTTCACGGCAAGGCCCTGGCCGGCAGCAGACAACAACGCGCCCCAGGCGGCCCATGCAGGGCTTTGCCCGGGCACCCGCGTTGGCGGGGCCATGGACATGGCGGGCTCCGAGGAAAGGCTCATCAGCATGTGGCAATGGGTTCCGGGCGACGGAGGCCGTCCGGACCGGCCAGGGACGCATCTTGGTGCGGCGGAGCCGGTGTCGCAAGGGTCATCGACAGGTCTGTCCCTATCTTGAGCTCAGGCCGGGCCGAACGCTCTGGCGCCGCATGGCGGCAGGGCTCTGCGGGCGCTGGCCGGAACCATCCTATAATGCTTGGCTTGGCCTTTGCGGCCCGCCGCTGGCCCGCCAGCTCCAACACCCTTGCACAGATGACCACCATTCGCGTCAAAGAGAACGAGCCGTTTGATGTGGCCCTGCGCCGCTTCAAGCGCACGATCGAGAAGATCGGCCTGCTGACCGAGTTGCGCGCACGCGAGTTCTACGAGAAGCCCACGGCCGAGCGCAAGCGCAAGAAGGCGGCCGCGGTCAAGCGGCACTTCAAGCGCGTGCGCAGCATGCAGCTGCCAAAGAAGATGTACTGACGCGGCGGCCGCACGGCCCGCCCGCACCGAGCCCGCGCGGCACGCCGTGGCGGGCTTTGTCGTTTCTTGCACCAAGCCGCGATTGCCGCGGCGTCGGTGGCCCGGGGAGCCATGATGAGCCTGAAGGATCGCATCACCGAAGACATGAAGTCGGCCATGCGGGCCAAGGACGCGCCGCGGCTGTCGTGCATTCGCATGCTGCTGGCGGCCATGAAGCAGAAGGAAGTCGACGAGCGCGTCGTGCTCGACGACACCACGGTGGTGACCATCGTCGACAAACTCATCAAGCAGCGGCGCGACTCGATCGCCGCTTTCGAGCAGGCCGGCCGCCAGGACCTCGTGGACAAGGAGTCGGCCGAAGTGACCGTCCTGCAGGGTTACCTTCCTGAGCGCCTGGACGCCACGGAGCTCGCCGCCGGCGTGACAGCGCTGGTGGCTGAGCTCGGTGCCGGCGGTCCGGGCGACATGGGCAAGGTGATGGGCGCGGCCAAGGCCCGCTTCGCGGGCAAGGCCGACATGAGCCAGCTCAGCGCGGCAGTAAAGAGCGCGCTGGCTGGCCTGGCGAGGGGATGAGAAGATGAACGAGTTGCTTCCGCTGCGCGCCGTGGCCCCCGATGTGTGCGTGGCACCCCAACTGACACCCGAAGCCATGGCCGTGGCCGCCAGCCAGGGTTTCCGCAGCGTGGTCAACAACCGGCCCGACTTCGAACATGGTCCGGGGCAACCCACCAACGCCTCCATCGAAGCCGCCGCACGCGCCGCAGGGCTGCAGTATCGCTTCCTGCCGGTGAACGGCGGCTACCAGTCGCCCGAGGAGATCGCCGCGTTTGCCAGGCTGCTGGAGGAGCTGCCGAGGCCGATCCTGGCCTTCTGCCGATCGGGAGCCCGCTCGGCACGGCTGTTCATGGCGGCGCAAGCGTCGTAGGCCTCCGCGCAGCACGTCTTCGGGCCGGACTCCAGGCGCAGCGCGGCGCTCAGCGCAGCCGCACCCAGGGCACCTCGAGCCAGTTGTCGGCGCGATGCACCACTTCCACATTGCTGCGCATCGCCCACGGGATCACCTGGCGGTGCAGAGGCAGCGTGTGGAACTGTGACTTCCACTCGCGCAACGCCGCCTTGATGAGCGCTTCGCGCTTCTTCTCGTCGGCCTCCACGCTCGACGCGGCGGCCAGTTCGTCGAAGCGGTCGTTGCGTGAGCGGCCGTAGTTGTAGAGCCCCTCGCCCTTGGAGCCGGGGTTGCGCATCAGCGGCGTCAGCGTCGTCTCCGCGTCGGTGACGGCACCGCCCCAGCCGAGCAGGTACATGCTCGTGTCCCACTTCTCCATCTTCGGGAAGTAGGTCGTGCGCGGGATGGCGTTGACCCGCACCTTCACCTTCAACTGCGCCCACATGCCCGCCAACGCAATGCAGATCTCCTCGTCGTTGACGTAGCGGTTGTTCGGGCAGTCCAGCGTCACCTCGAATCCGTCGCCGAAGCCGGCCTCGGCCATCAATCGGCGCGCGAGCGCCAGGTCGTAGGGCTCACGGCGCTCGATCTCGGGGTCGTTGTATGCCGCCAGGGGCGAAGGCGTGTTGCCGCCTGTGGGCACCGCCAGCCCGTTCATCAGCTTGCCGCGCAGCGTCTCGATGTCGACGGCGTGGAAGAGCGCGCGCCGCACGCGGACGTCCTTGAAGGGGTTGCGGTCCTTGACCGAGCCGTGCAGCAGTTCGTCGCGGTGCTGGTCCATGCCGACGAAGATGATCCGGTTCTCCGGCCCCTCGACCACCTTGACGCCCGCCGTGCGCCGCAGGCGCGCGACGTCACGGGGCGCCGGGTCAAGCACGAAGTCGATCTCGCCCGAAACCAGCGCCGCAAGCCGCGTGGCGTCGTTGGCGATCGGCGTGTAGACGATCTCCTGCACGTTGCCTTCCTGCCGACCCCACCACGACGGATTGCGCCTGAAGGTGGTGCGGATGCCCGGCTGCCGCGAGACCAGCATGAAGGGCCCGGTGCCGTTGGCATGGAACGAAGCGTGGCTCTCCTCCCGGTTCTTGAAGTCGAGCGGCCGCAGGACGCGGTGCTTCTCGGCCCAGGAGCGGCTCACGATGCTGATCGCGTCGACATGCTGCAGGAAGATCGGGTTGACGCGGTCGAGCCGGAACTCCACCGTTTGCGCGTCGACAGCCACCGGCGTGCCCAACGCGTTGGCGTAGACGCTGAACGTCGACACCGGGTCCTTGGCGCGCTGGATGGAGAACACCACGTCGTCGGCCGTGAGCGGCGTGCCGTCGTGAAAGCGCACGCCGGGGCGCAGGCTGAAGCGCCAGGTCGTGGCACCGGTCTGCGACCAAGTGGCGGCCAGCGAGGGCACGATCGCGAGGTCGCGGTTGCGTCGTGTCAGGCGCTCATAGACCTGGCCGTTGATGGCATTGGTGAGTCCCTCGTTCTGGGAATGCGGGTCCATCGTCAGCGGATCGCCCTGGCTCGACCAGCGCAGCGTCTGCGCGGTCACGGGCGCCCATGCGATCACCAGCCCAATCAACGCGGGAAGCAGGCGACGGGGCAAGCGGCCGGCCATAGGAGCCAGCGTTCGCAGCAGACAGGACATGGCCGAGTTTAGTGAGCGATGGCCGCCTTGCCATGCGAGTGAACCCACGGCCTGCCCGATCCTTGGCCGAGGCGGGCCGGACCCTGCCTCGCCTCAACGGGCGACGCGCTGCGCCAGTTCGGGGCTCATCCAGAGTTCGTCGATGTGCTGGAACCGCGCGGCGGCGCCACCTTCGCGCGCCACGATCCGGTCGCGGCACCCGGTGCGCGAAAGATCCATGCGCTGCGGCTCGATCGGCATCTGCGACTTGGTCGAGAAGAACACCATCACCACGGGCGTCAGGAGCGCGCCGGCGTTCTGCTCGGCCACCACGGCCAGCCGTCCTGACTCGAGCCTCACCACCGAGCCGGTGGGGTAGATGCCCAGGCTGTGCACGAACGCCGCGAAGAGGCGGGCATCGAAGTGCCCTTTCCATGACGCCATCTTGGCCACCGACTCGGCCGGGTCCCAACCGGCCTTGTAGGGCCGGTTGGAGGTGATTGCGTCGTAGACATCGCAGATCGCGCCCATGCGGGCCATCTCCGAGATGGACTCGTCGGCCAGGCGGTGCGGATAGCCTTGGCCGTCGACACGCTCGTGGTGATGCAAGGCCACGTCAAGGGCCGCCTCGCCGGCAGTGCCGCTGTCGAGCAGGAGCCGGTACCCGCGCTCCGGATGGCTGCGCATGACCCGCCACTCCTCGTCGGTCAGCTTGCCGGGCTTGCCGAGCACTTCCAGCGGCATCAAGGCCTTGCCAACATCGTGCAGCAGCCCGGCATGGCCGGCCTCGCGACACCGGGCCTCGTCCATGCCCAGCTGGCGCGCCAGCGCGACCATCAGCGCACACACGGCCACCGAGTGCATGTAGGTGTAGTCGTCCTTCGTCTTGAGGCGCGCCAGGCTCACCAAGGCGCCGGCGTTTCTCTCGACCGAAGCCGCGACATCCTCGACCAGGGCGCGGCAGCCCTCGGTGTCGAGCGCGCGGCCCAACCGCGCCTCGGCGAACATGCTCACCATCGCCTGGCGGCCGCGCCGGCAGATGGCCGCCGCTTCCTTCAGCTCGTCGCCGAAGGGCACCTGCTGGCGTGGAATACGGAGGGTGGTGGGCGCAGGGTCCGCGGCGGAGTCGGCGGACGGCCGAGTGCCTTCAGTGGCGTCGGCGGGCGGCGCAGCCGAAGGTTCGGCGGCCACGGGCACTGGCGCGGTGCGGCCGGCAGCAGCCGGCACGACATCCGCACCCAGGCTCACATCGATCCAGCACTCGGCCACGCCGCACGCGAGCAGGCGCTTCAGGTCGCCTGCGTCCTCGATGAGGAAGCGGGAGCGCCAGAACGGATGTTGCATCCACGAGCCCTCCAGGCGATGCAGATGCATACCCAGGCGCAGGTCTTGAGTGAGAATTTTTTTGAGCATGGGCCGGACCCCAAAGGGGCGCGAGGCACATCCTCCTTATCGACGCGGGACGTGGCCTCCTTGAGGCTGAAGGCCAACCGACACCCCTGCCCCGCACGGCGAAAGGAAAACAGGGCACCCTTGGGTGCCCTGTGCAGAAAATACTTGGCGGAGTGGACGGGACTCGAACCCGCGACCCCCGGCGTGACAGGCCGGTATTCTAACCAACTGAACTACCACTCCGCGTCGGTGGCTGCCTTGCCGGACCCATGCAACTCATGCGTCCGCGAGCACAGCCAAGCTCGTTGTCTTGCATCACGATGCCAACGCAGCGTTGGCGTCCCCTAGGGGATTCGAACCCCTGTTACAACCGTGAAAGGGTCGTGTCCTAGGCCTCTAGACGAAGGGGACCGGATCCTCAAATCTCTCTCATCTTGAACCGCGACCGAGGCCTGCCGGCGGTGGTGGAGGTAAGCGGGATCGAACCGCTGACCTCTTGCATGCCATGCAAGCGCTCTCCCAGCTGAGCTATACCCCCGATCGCAATCGAATCAGGCCAAAGCCGCTGCTCAAGCGAGTCTATGAGTATAGCCCATCGTCCCGGCCGCTCAAGCCGAGCGCAGCCGTGAAAGCACGGTCTCGCGCGGGAACAACGCCAGCACCGCATCGATGGAAGGCGTCTGCGCGCGCCCACACACGATCACGCGCACGGCCGGCGCGAGTTGCGGCATCTTCACCTGATGGGCCGCCAGGCTCTCCTTCATCGCCGCGGCGATGGTGGACTTGTCCCACGTCGGCAACTCGGCCAAGCGGTCGCGCAGCGTGCGCAACGCCGGCCTCACCGCATCGTTGACGAAGGTGGCGAGGTCGGCCTCCGCGGGCCGCACGTCGGCGAAGAGGATCGACGCCCAATCGGCCAGTTCGACGAGCGTACTGCAGCGGTCCTTGAAGAGCGCCGCCGCGCGCGACAGGCGTTCGAGCTCATCGGCGCCCGGGGCGCCGCCGAGCCCGCGGCGATCCAGTTCCTCCTGCACGAGGCGCGCGAGGCGGCCATCGTCGGCCTGCCGGAGGTGGTGCGCATTGACCCAGGCGAGCTTGGCCGGATCCCACTGTGCCGGGCTCTTCGCGAGATGGCTGCCGTCGAACCACCGCACCAGCTGTTCGCGGCCGAAGAGCTCGTCGTCGCCGTGGCTCCAGCCCAGCCGCGCGAGGTAGTTGAGCATCGCCTCGGGCAGGTAGCCCGCCTCCTGGTAGGCGGTGACGCTGACCGCGCCGCGCCGCTTGCTCAGCTTCAGCCCGTCGTCGCCAAGGATGATGGGGCAGTGGCCGTACTGCGGCAGCTCCGCGCCCTCTCCGGCGATGACGCGAAAGATGTTGATCTGCCAGGGCGTGTTGTTGATGTGCTCGTCACCGCGATAGACGTGCGTGATGCGCATGTCCATGTCGTCGACGACGACGGCGAAGTTGTAGGTGGGAATGCCGAAGGCCGCGGCGTCGCCACTCGCACCCGCGGGTGCAGGACGCAGGATGATGAGGTCGTCGATCTCCTCGTTGGAGATGCTGATCGGCCCCTTGACCAGGTCGTTCCAGCTCACCGCGCCCGTGGGCGGATTGGCGAAGCGCACCACGGGCCGAACGTCCGCGGGCGGTGCCGGCAGCAACTTTCCAGGCGCCGGCCGCCAGCGGCCGTCGTAGCGGGTCTTCTGGCCGCGCGTGCGTTGCGCCTCGCGCATCGCATCCAGCTCGGCGGGGGTGCACCAGCAGCGGTAGGCCGTGCCCGCAGCGATCATCTGCTCGACCACCTCGTGGTAACGGGCCAGCCGCTGCATTTGGTAGATCGGTCCCTCGTCGTAGTCCAGACCCAGCCAGCGCATCGACGCCACAATCTGCTCGACAGCACCTTCGGTCTCGCGCTCGACATCGGTGTCCTCGATGCGCAACACGAACCGGCCGCCATGGTGGCGTGCGAAGGCCCACGAGTACAGCGCCGTGCGGGCCGTGCCGAGATGCAGGAAGCCGGTGGGCGAAGGGGCGATGCGGGTGCGGACGTTCTTCGTCATCTTCACGTGAATCTTCAGGCCAGCGCCGCCAGGCCGCGGGTGAGGTCGCCTTTCAGGTCTTCGATGTCTTCAAGGCCCACCGCCAGGCGCACCATGCCCTGCGTGATGCCGGCGGCCAGGCGCTGCTCTTCGGTCAGGCGGCCGTGCGAGGTGCTCGCCGGGTGGCTGATGGTTGTCTTGGTGTCGCCGAGGTTGGTAGTGATCGAGCAGATGCGCGTGGCGTCGATGACCCCGAAGGCGCCGGCGCGCCCGCCGCGTGCAATGAACGACACCACCGCACCGCCCTGCCCGCTCTGCTGCGCCATCGCCAGCCGATGCTGCGGGTGCGACGGCAGGCTCGGGTGGTACACGCGTTCCACGCCAGGCTGCGCCTCGAGCCAGTGCGCCATCGCCAGCGCCCGCTCGCTCTGCGCCTTCATGCGGATCGACAGCGTCTCCATGCCCTTCAGCACCACCCAGGCATTGAAGGGCGAGAGCGTGAGGCCCATGGTGCGCATCACCGGCATGAACTTCTGCGTCACCACGTCCTCGCGCGCGCACAGCGCACCGGCGACGACACGGCCCTGCCCGTCGAGGTACTTGGTGCCGGAGTGCATGACGATGTCCGCGCCCAGCGTCACCGGCCGCTGCAGGGCCGGCGAGCAGAAACAGTTGTCCACCACCAGTTGCGCGCCCCCCGCATGCGCGATCTCGGCCAGCGCCGCGATGTCGCACACCTCGGTGAGCGGGTTGCTCGGCGTCTCGGCGAAGAGCAGCTTCGTGTTCGGCCGCATCGCCGCGCGCCAGGCATCGACATCGGCTTGCGGCACGAAGGTCGCCTGCAGGCCGAAGCGCGCGAACTCCGTGAACAGCCGGATCGTCGTGCCGAAGACGCTCTGCGAGCAGACCACGTGGTCGCCACCCTTCAGCAAGCCGAGCACCAGCATCAGGATCGCCGCCATGCCGCTGGCGGTGCCGATGCACGCCTCGGTGCCTTCCAGCGCGGCGAGACGCCGCTCCATCATCGTCACCGTGGGGTTGGAGAAGCGGCCATAGACGAAGGCCTCTTCCTCGTTCGCGAAACGACGCGCCGCCGTGGCGGCGTCGGGATGAACGAAGCTGCTCGTGATGAAGAGGGCTTCGCTGTTCTCGCCCCAGGCGGAGGCCGGCAGACCCTCTCGCACGGCGAGTGTGTCGAGCCGCGCATCCGCGGGCAGGTCGACGCGGGGAATGGTCATGTTCTTTCCTCGGCGCCCTGCAGTGCCAGACGCGAGCGATCGTCGGCGCTCTCCTCGCCTTCGGGCTGGCTGCGGCGCTGTTGTTCGATGGCTGCGAAATCGGCTTCGCTGATGTCGCCGGTGATGTATTGGCCGTCGAAGCAACTCGCCTCGAAGCCGGCGAGCCTCGGGTTCAACGCGTGCACGACGCGCTTCATCGCATCGACGTCCTGGTAGATCAGCGCATCGGCGCCGATGAAGGCGCGCACCTCCTCGATGCTGCGCCCGGCGGCGATGAGTTCGTCGCGGCTGGGCATGTCGATGCCGTAGACGTTGGGGTGGCGCACCGGTGGCGCCGCCGAGGCCATGTACACCTTGCGCGCGCCGGCCTCGCGGGCCATCTGCACGATCTCCTTGCTCGTCGTCCCGCGCACGATGCTGTCGTCCACCAGCAGCACGTTGCGGCCCTTGAACTCCACGCCGATCGCATTGAGCTTCTGCCGCACGCTGCGCTTGCGCACCGCCTGCCCGGGCATGATGAACGTGCGGCCGACATAGCGGTTCTTCACGAAGCCCTCGCGGTAGGGCTTGCCGATGCGCAGCGCGAGCTGCATCGCGCTCGGGCGGCTCGATTCCGGAATCGGGATCACGACGTCGATCTCGGAGGGCGGCATGGTCGAGATCACGCGCTGCGCGAGCGTCTCGCCGAGGTTGAGCCGTGCCTGGTA
>JALHOU010000023.1 GCA_022842825.1 Rubrivivax sp. | reverse complement strand
TTACCGGCCCGAAGGCGTCGCTGCCCGGAACCGTGATCAAGGGGCCGCCGCCGGCGGGCACCCGGCCGGGCGCCACCGTGGCTTCGGGCCCGGCCGCGCGACCACGGCCGACGCAGAGCCCGGCAAAGACGGCGGCCGCGCCGCCTTCCGCGTTGACGGCTGAGCGCGAAGGCCGCGAGGCGCGGCTGGCCGAAGCGGCGGGACGCTACTTCCGCAACTACACACAGATGGCGGCGCAGGGCCCGGAGGGGCTGTGGATCGCCTTGCGAGCTGGTGCCCTTGTCGTCGCGATGGCGATGGGCGCGGTGCTCATCATCGAGCCCGAGCTCGGCCTGCTGCTGTTCTGGGGCCTGGCCATTCCGGTGGTCCCGGCACTGCTGGTGGTGGCGCCGGGCCTGTGGCGGCAGATCTGCCCGATGGCCGCGTTGAACCAGTTGCCCCGCGCCCTGGGCAAGAGCAGGGCGCTGGAGTTGCCGGCGACGCTGAAGAACTCGGCCTTCACCATTGCGCTTGTCCTCTTCATCGGCGCCGTCGCTCTGCGGCAGCCTTGGCTCAACCATCACGGGCCGACGGTGGGCGTCGTCGTTTTCGGGATGCTGGCCGCAGCCTTGGTGGGCGGCTGGTTCTTCAAGGGGCGCAGCGGATGGTGCGGCACCTTCTGCCCGCTCGGGCCGATCCAGCGCACCTATGGTCAGGCGCCGTTGGTCGTCGTGCGCAACGGCTATTGCGACCCGTGCCTGGGCTGCCAGAAGAACTGCTACGACTTCAACCCGCGCGCCGCGGTCTTCAGCGACGTATACGACGACGACCCGCGCTACGCCTCGCAGCGCCGGCTGTTCATGGGCCTCCTGCCGGGGTTGCTGCTGGGCTACTTCCTGGCCCAGCCGCTTGGCCTGCAGCATCCCGCCGCGGGCCTGGCGCTGCTGCTGGGCGGGGCGGCCACGTCGGCCGGCATCTACGGCATCGCACTGGCCTTCGTGCCGGCCAACGCCTACCGCGTCTCGCTGGTCTTTGGCGCGGCAGCCATCAGCATCTTCTACTTCTTTGCCGGGCCGATCATCGTGGCGAGCCTGGCGAAGCTGGCTGATGGCGCGGCGCCGGATTGGCTGCGCCTGGCTTCCCGCGGGGTCGGCGTGGTTCTGGCCGTGGCGCTCGGCGGCGCCGGCCTGCGCGCCGAACGACGGTTTGCGCGCGTGCAGGCCGCTTCGCGCGCCGCCAAGGTCGAGGCTGCGGCCCGGCCGGCCTCGGAGGGCGCCGACGCAAAGTCCCGCTTCGGCGGCGGGCGTAGCCTCAAGGAGCGGCTGGCCCAGAACGACGCCGTCGAGGTGACCGACCGCGAAACGGGAATCACTTTCCAGGCAGCCAGCGACGGCACCCTGCTGGAGGCGATCGAAAAGGCCGGGCTGAAGATCAATTACGGCTGCCGCGCCGGCGTATGCGGCGCGGACGCCATCGCCATCTGCGACGGCTCGGACCATCTCTCGCCGATGAATGCGGACGAGAAGGCCACGCTGCGCCGCATGGGCCTGGACGGCAACGTTCGCCTGGCCTGCATGTGCGTGGTGAGCGGGCCGGTGACGATCGACCGCGATGCGCGCTCGGCCGCTCCGCGGGCCGACCCAGCGACGATCGCCGCCGCGGCGCGCCTGGACCGCGCGCGCGGCACCGACGTGAAGCGTGTCGTCATCGTCGGCAACGGTGTCGCGGGGATGAGCGTGGCCGAGGGCATACGGCGCAGCAGCCCGACCGTGCACATCACCATCGTCACCAACGAGCCGCACCGGTTCTACAACCGCATGGGCATCGGACGGCTCGTGCACGACCCCGAGGGCATGGAGGCCCTGCACCTGGTGACGCCGGACTGGGCGCAATCGAACGGCATCCAGGCGTTGCATGGGCGGGTGGCGGCGCGCATCGACCGCGAGCAGAAGCGGCTCGGCCTCTCCGGCGGCGAGTGGCTGCCGTACGACCGGCTGGTGCTGACGACCGGCGCCCGCGCGAGCCTGCCCGACGCGGGCTTCATGGAGCATCCCAACGCCTTTGTGTTGCGCACGGCCGCGGACGCCGAGTCCATCCGCGAGTATGTGCGCTCGCAGCGGGCGCGGCGCGCCGTGGTGGTGGGCGGCGGCGTGCTTGGGGTCGAGGCGGCCGACGCCTTGCACAAGCTCGGACTCAAGGTCGCGTTGCTGCACCGCGCTGATCGGCTGATGAACGCGCAGCTGGACAAGCAGGGGGCCACCGTGCTCACCAACTACCTGGAGAGCATCGGTGTGCAGGTGGTGACCGATGTGCAGATCACCCGCTACGACGGGACGCCGGAGATTGCGGCCGCTTGGCTGGCGCATGGACCGCGAGTGCGGGCCGATCTGTTCGTGGCCTGCCTGGGCATCCAGCCCAACGTCTTCCTGGCCGAGACGGCCGGCATCGATGTCGGCGCGGGCATCCGCGTCGATGCGCAGATGCGCACCAGCGACCCGCACGTGCTGGCTGCCGGCGACTGCGCCGAGTTGGCGGGGTCCGCACGCGGCCTGTGGCCGATCGGTGCGGCGCAGGCCTCAGTGCTGGTCGAGAGCATCTTTGGGGAGGTCGCCGTCATGCCGCCCAGCCGGCAGATCGTTCAGCTGAAGTGCGACGGTATTGACGTGCGCAGCTTCGGCGCAATGAATGCCGAACCAGGCGACCAGACGTTCCAGGCGGCGGCCGGCAGCGATGCCTGGTGGCGGTTCCTCGTGCGCGCGGGCGATCCGGTGGGTGGGCTGATCGTCGGGCCGCCGGGATCGGCCAAGCCGTTCGTACGCATCGTCCAGGAGCCGACACTGTTTGCCAAGGCGATGCCTGCGCTGGCGCGGGGCGAGTTGCCATCGACGGTGGCGGAGATGGTGTGATTGCGACCGGTGCCGGGCAGGAAGGTTGGGCGGTTGCGGTGGAACCAGTGCCGCGCAAGCCGTGCCGCGACCGGCGGCCGTCGGATCTTCCAGACCGGACTATAAGTTTACATAATATACATTGTACACATATATCAGGAACTCAACAGAGGCCGCTCAGGGCCCCATGGCAAATCCGACGACCTGCGGAATTCACTTCAATAAAGTTCGATATCTCACTGTCGCGCCGAACTTTTCAAGCCGAGACGTTCCAGTCGGGCGCCGTTTCATTGCGGCTGTGTGATCACGTCGGTCAGATCGTCGTCCGGATCATCTTCGCCGTTCGCAGCCGGGGCGGCCTGGGGCCCGACCACGCGGTCCAGCGGCCGGCAGAGATGCCTGTTGAGGCTGCCCAACCGTTCGGACTTCTCCATCGCGGCGAACACCGCCTCGGGATGCACCAGCAGCATGAACGGGTTGTGTTCGGTCGTTGAATGCGCCATCTCGAAGCTCCAGGAAGTGAATCGACCACTCAGTGCGAATCGACTCTACGCGGCGCCTTCCGCGTCGTACACCGCAAATACAGGGAAAACACCGGCCAGATGACATCCAACACGATCCGCAAGGACCGGCTCGTGATCAACGCACGGCGGCCTCGAGGCGGCGGGCCAGCGCGTCGCGCCCGGCGCGGCGGGCGAAGTCCACTGCAGCGAGGCCGCGATCGTTGCGCCTGCGCGGGTCGGCGCCCCGCGCCAGCAGGAGGTCTGCGCCGTCCATGGCGCCATAGCCGGCCGCCATCATGAGCGGCGTGGTGCCGTTGGTGGACGTTGCGTCCACCGCCGCGCCGCGCTCCAACAGCAGCGCGAGAACCTTCGGCTCGGGGCCGCTGGCGGCATAGTGCAACGGCGTCCAGCCGCTGCGTTGGATGGCCGCGCCCCGCTGCACCAGACGCACGACCCAGTCGCCGTGCCCGCGCAGCGCGGCCATCATCAAGGCGGTCTCGCCCGCCGCGTTGGGCTGGTCGATCACCACGCCGCTGGTCGAAAGCAGCAGCGCCGCGACCTCGAAGCAGCCGTCCCGCACCGCCACGAGCAGCCCGGTGTTGCCGCGGTCGTCGGTGGTGTTCGGATCCACGCCACCCTCGAGCAGCGGCCGGAGCAGGCGCACGTTGTCCAGCTCGATGGCCTTGAAGAAGTCTTCGCGCGGACCGCCGCGCGTCGGGCCGATTGCCAGTAGCGACAGGGGTGCGACGGCCGAGCGGGCGGCAGCCTGGAGCCAGGCCCGACGCGACGCAGGGCCTCTCACGAGGCAGCCCCTCTCTCGCCTGCCGCCGGAGGCAGGCCGAAGAGCCGCTCGAAATTGCGCCGCGTCGCCGCGGCCACTTCCTTGGTCGTGAGCCCCTTGGCCAGTGCGAGCGCCTCGGCCACATGCGGCACCCACGCCGGTGTGTTCAGCTTGCCCCGGTGCGGTACCGGCGCCAGGTAAGGGCTGTCCGTCTCGATGAGGCAGCGCTCCAGCGGCACGTTGCGCGCCACATCACGCAGAGCCTGCGCGTTGCGGAAGCTGAGGATGCCGGAGAACGAGATGTGGAAACCCATCTCCAGGGCCGCATCGGCCACCTCCTGCGTTTCGGTGAAGCAGTGGAAGACACCCCGTAGCTCGCCCCCACCGCCCCCCTGCTCGCGCAGCAGCCTGACGGTGTCCTCGCTGGCGCTGCGCGTGTGGACCACCAAGGGCAAGCCGGCCGCTCGCGCCGCCTCGATGTGAACGCTGAAGCGGTCGCGCTGCCACTGCATCTCGGCGACCGTGCGGCCGTTCAGCCGGTAATAGTCCAGCCCGGTCTCGCCGATGCCGACGACGCGCGGGCGGCGGACCAGCGCCAACAGGTCCTCGACGCGCGGCTCGCGCACGCCCTCGTTGTCGGGGTGCACGCCGACGGTGGCGAAGAGCCGCTCGTCGCGCCCGGCCAGCGCAAGGACGGTCTCGGCCTCTTCGAGCGTCGTGCAGATGCACAACGCGCGTTCGACCCGCGCCGCGGCCATGGCATCGAGGATCTCGTCGATGCGCGGCAGCAGGTCCGGAAAGCTCAGATGGCAGTGCGAGTCGACGAACATGGGTCGTGGTCATGAACTCCGCAGCTGCGGCGCGCAGGCCCGGCGATGGGATGGCCGCCGGATGGCGCGGGGCTCAGATGGTCTGCGTCGGCTTGGCCGATTGCAGCGTCGTGCCGAGGATCTCCTCGATCTTCACCTTGAGCTGCCGCGTCTTCTCGTCGTTGGGGAAACGCACCCCTACGCCCTGTGTGCGGCCGCCGGAGGCGTTGGCCGGTGTGATCCAGGCCACCTTGCCGGCCACCGGGAAGCGTTGCGGGTCGTCCGGCAGCGAGAGCAGCAGATAGATGTCCTCCCCGAGGCGGTAGTCGCGGGTCGTCGGGACAAACAGCCCACCATCGGACAGCAAAGGGATGTAGGCCGCGTAAAGGGCTCCCTTCTCACGAAAGACCAGTTGGATCACGCTCGGGCGGGCGGCAGCACTGGGCACCGCCGGCGCCAAGCCGGCCGATCGGGTCGTCAAGCGGTCATTCATGGGATTGCAGTGTAGCGAAGGGGCATCCGGCACAGGCGCCAATTCGGCCCGACTCGGCGTCCCTCGCGGCGACGCCGTCAGCCGCCCGCGGCAGGCGGGGTCGCCAGTGCGCGCTGGGCACCGCTGACCAGCGCATCGATCGCCAGCGCCTCGTGCCACGGGTGTTCGGCTGCCTCGGCCAAGCGCTGCAGCTCGCGCTGCCAGCGGCAAAGGGCGGGCAGCGACAGCGCCGCCGGCAGGCTTGCCGGCGCGAAGTAGCGGCCGGGGCCGCGCACCGCAATCGCCATCGCGTCGTGGCAGACCTTGAGCAGCAACTCCACCGCCTGAGGCACGCTGGCCCTGGCCAGCAAGCCGGCGCGCCCGGCGCAAAGCTGCTTCGGCAAGGCCGCCCAGCGCTCGGCGTCGAAGCCACTTTGCTGCCAGGCCAGCACCTCGAGCGGGCGGCCATCGCACGCCGCCAGCAGCACCTCCGGTTGGACGACGCCCTGCCCGGCAAGCCAGGACACGGCCAACGCGCGGTCGGGTGAAGGCATCGCCAGTTGCTGGCAGCGGCTGCGCACGGTGGGCATCACGTGCATCGCATCGCTGCAGGTCAGTACCAGGCGCGTGCCCGCCGGGGGCTCTTCCACCGTCTTGAGCAGGGCGCTGGCGGCGTGCTGGTTCAGCGCCTCGGCCGGGTGCAGCACGACCATCTTGCCGCGCCCGCGCGAGCTCGTCTTCGTCACCCAGTCAAGCAGCCCGCGCACGTCGTCGATGCGGATCTGGCGGCTCGGCTTGCGCTTGGCCTCGTCACCTTCGGGTCGATCGTCGCCGACGAGCCAACCCGTTTCGCGCCGCTCCACCTCGGGCAGCAGCACGAACAGGTCGGGATGGCCCTGCGCGTGCACGAGGCGGCAGCTGCCGCAGCGGCCACACGCGAGGCCGCCCGCGCGCGGCGACTCGCACAGGCGCGACTGCGCCAATGACAGCGCGAGCGGCAATGCGCCGGCGCCGGGCGCCGCGCAGAGCAGCAAGGCATGGCAACGTTCGGCAGCCAGCGCCTGCAGCAGCGGCGCCTCGATCCAGGGCAGTGGCAGCGTGCCTTCGGCGTCGATCAGCATGCGTTGCTCACCCCGTTCACCACCAGCCCCGCGTTTCGGCGGCCGCCACCACCTGCCGCCACACCTGCGCAGGAGAGCCCTCGGAGTCGATGCGCACGAAGCGCACCGCATGCTCGCGCGCCCGCGCCGCATAGCCGTTTCGCACGCGGCCGAAGAAGGCCTCGTCCTGCTGCTCGAAACGGTCGGGCTGGCGCGCCGCCGCCCGCCGCTGCGCGGCCACGGCGGCCGGGAGGTCGAACCAGATCGTCAGGTCGGGCTGCCGACCTTCCTGGACCCACTGCTCCAGCGCACCGATGCGCGCCGCTTCCAGGCCGCGCCCGGCCCCCTGGTAGGCGAAGCTGGCATCGGTGAAGCGGTCGCAGAGCACGGTCGCCCCGCGCGCCAGCGCCGGCAGGATCTGCCCCGCGAGGTGGTCGCGCCGGGCCGCGAACACGAGCAGCAACTCCGTCAGCGTGTCCATCGGCTCGACCAGCACCATCTCGCGCAGCCGCTCGGCGAGCGGCGTGCCGCCGGGCTCGCGCGTCACGACGACCTCGTGCCCGCGCTCGCGCACCCATTGCGCGAGCGCCTCGATGTGCGAGCTCTTGCCCGCGCCGTCAATGCCTTCGAAGGTGACGAAGCGCCCGCTCAACGACCACCTCGCTGGTAGCGGTTGACCGCGCGGTTGTGGTCGGCCAGCGTCTCGCTGAAGACGCTGCTGCCGTCGCCGCGGGCGACGAAGTAGAGCGCACGCGTGGCCTGTGGCCGCACGGCGGCGCGCAGCGATGCGAGGCCCGGCAGGGCGATCGGCGTGGGCGGCAGGCCGGCGCGGGTGTAGGTGTTGTAGGGCGTGTCGGCCAGCAAGTCGCGCTTGCGCAGGTTGCCGTCGAACGTTTCGCCGAGGCCGTAGATGACGGTCGGGTCGGTCTGCAGCAGCATGCCCTGGCGCAGGCGGTTGACGAACACGCCGCCGACGAGCGGCCGGTCGGCCTCGATCCCGGTTTCCTTCTCGATGATGGAGGCGAGGATCAGCGCCTCGTCGACGCTCTTCAACGGCGAGTCGGCGGTCCGTTCCGCCCAGACGGCGGCCAGCCGCTCGTGCAGCGCCGCGTAGGCGCGCTTGAGCACGACGACATCGGGCACGCCGCGTCCGTAGGTGTAGGTGTCCGGGAAGAAACGCCCTTCGGGATGCTGCCCCGGCGCGCCAATCGCCGCCATCACCTGCGCGTCGCTCATCGTGCGCGTCTCGGGCCGCAGGTGCGGCGCGCGGGCCAGTTCGGCGCGCAGTTGCCTGAAGGTCCAGCCTTCGATGAAGCGCACGCGCTCCAGCACGACCTCGCCATTGACCATCATCGTCAACAGCCGGCGCGGCGTGACGGCCTGCGTCAGCTCATAGGTGCCGGCGCGGATGCCGCGCGCCTGACCGGACCAGCGGAACCATTCGTGCAGCCACTGCGGATGCGTCTGCACGCCGGCGTCCACCCAGGCCCGCGCCACCGTGCGCGCCGAGGCGCCCGCCTCGACGGTGACCTCGGCCCGCGCCACCGAGAGCCGCAGCGGCTCGTCGACCCAGCGCCACGCCCACCACGCCGCGACGGCGGCGCCGAGCAGCGCGAGGGCGACCAAGGCCCCGAGCAGGGCCAGCCACCGGCGAGACCCCTGGGACCTTGCTGACATGGGCGGAAATGATAATCGTCGGCATGCTGCAACCCTCTTCCACGGCCGCGCACGGCCCCGCTGTCTCGGCCCCGCAAGGTGCACTGCGTCTCCACGACTGGGGCGTCATCCGCGCGCGCGGCGAGGACGCCGCCGCGTTCCTGCAAGGGCAGCTGACCAACGACATGCAGCGGCTCGGCGCGTCGGAGGCCCGCCTGGCGGGCTACTGCTCGGCCAAGGGGCGCTTGCTGGCGAGCTTCGTGGTGTGGCGGGAAGCGGCGGGCGACTTCCTGCTCGCCTGCAGTGCCGACCTGTTGCCGGCGACGCTGAAGCGGCTCTCCATGTACGTGCTGCGCGCCAAGTGCAAGCTGAGCGACGCCAGCGCCGAGCTGCCGCTCTGGGGCCTGGCCGGCGAGGCCGGCCAGGCGGCGCTGGGTGCGGCCGCGCCACGCCCGGCCTGGGCTGTGGCCACGCTCCCCGGCGCGGGCCAGGCGGTGCGCCTGCCCGACGCAGCGGTCGAAGGGAACCTGGTCGCACGCGTGCTGTTCGCCGGCGACGCCCTGCCCGCTTCGGCGCCCGCGCTCGACGCGTCGGCGTGGTGCTGGCTGGAAGCCCGGAGCGGCACGGCCCGCATCGTGGCGGCCACGGTGGAGCAGTTCGTGCCGCAGATGGTCAACCTGGAACTCGTCGGTGGCGTGAACTTCCAGAAGGGCTGCTACCCGGGCCAGGAGGTCGTGGCGCGCAGCCAGTACCGCGGCACGCTCAAGCGCCGCGCCTTCGTCGTCACCGGGGGTGAACCGCTGCAGCCCGCGCAGGAGGTCTTCCACGACGCCGACCCCGGGCAACCCGCGGGCATGGTGGTGCTCGGCGGTGCCTACGCCGGGGCGTACGCGGGGCTCGTCGAGCTCAAGCTCGCCGCCACCGAAGGGGGCTTGCTCCACCTCGGCCGCCCCGATGGCCCCCTGCTGCGGCTGGACGCCCTGCCCTACGAGATGCCGAGCCTCGCCGCCTGAGCGAATCGCGGGCAAGACGCCGCCCCGCGCGTACCGCACCCGTCCCGATGCGCGAACTGTTCATCTACTGGAAGGCCGCTGCTGCGCGGGCCCACGCGGCCGCGCGCGACGCCGCCGAGTGGCAGGCCGAATTGCGTCGCGAATTCCCGGGGCTCGAGGCTGCGCTCTACCGCCGCGCCGACGCGGCCGGCGCAACCGCGCCGGCCACGGCGACGTTGATGGAGACCTACGCCGGTGGCGCCCTCGACGCCGTGCTCGAGCGCCGCATCGTCAGCGAGGGCGCAGCGCGTTTTCAGCGTTGGCTCGAAGGACCGCGCAAGGTGGAGATCTTCGAGCGCTGCCCGCCCGCCTGAGCACACGCAGGGAGCCCGGGGCCGAGTGGCTGTCGCAGCGCCCGACCCTCCAGCGCGACCGAAAGCGTCCGCAGACCCCTGGACCCCTGGCGCCTCTTGCTACAGCAAGAGTGCCATCTGCTGGTGCTCTCGCGCGGCCTCCTCGAAGGCGGCGCCGCGCGGCGAGTAGCCCAGTCGTTCGTAGAAGCGCAGCGCACTCGTCTGCGCCGCCAGCACGACCTCGCGATCACCGCGTGCACGCGCCGCGGCGGCCAGGGTGCGCATGACCTGAGCGCCCACGCCCGACCCGCGCAGCCCCGCATGCACCGCCACGCGGCCGATGCGCGCCACACCTGGTGCCTCCTGCAGCAGACGCCCCGTGCCCATGGGCAGGCCGAAGCGGTTATAGGCAACGACGTGCACCGCTGCTGCGTCGGCCGCGTCGCCGCCCATCGCCATCGGCACGCCCTGCTCGGCCTCGAACACCGCCTGCCGCAGCGGGCCGGCGTCCGTGCCCAGCTGGGCCCAGGTGCCGGTACGGCACTCGAGCATGGGCTGCCCGGCCTCGAAGCCCTCGAGCACCTCGCGCAGCCGCGCCGGCACGGGACGGCTCGTTTGCGTGGCCGGGTCGGCGAAGACATAGACCAGCTCGCCGGTGATGAGCCGCGTGTCACCGCGAAACAGCGCCAGGCTGAAGGTCATCGACGATTTGCCGATGCGCCCGCAGCGCACGCCCAGCTCGCACATGTCGTCGTAGCGTGCCGAGCCCTCGTACTCAACGGTGGCCTTGCGCACGAACAGGTCGCCGGCGAGCGCCTCCATCGTCTCGTGATAAGGCAGCGCCAGGGCGCGCCAGTAGCCCGCGATGGCGGTGTCGAAGTACATCAGGTAGTGGCCGTTGAAGACGATCTTCTGCATGTCCACCTCGGCCCAGCGCACGCGCAGGCGGTCGAGGAAGCGGAAGTCGGCTCGGTTCGGCAAGGTCGTCGTCGTCATGGTCGTCGGGGGTGGTTCGTGGCCTGCGCGGCCCAGGCATTCTGCAAAGTCGCGGCGGCGGCATGGTTGCGCCGCTCAGCGCATGAAAAGGTGGCCGGCGCGCCCGTCGGATGCGCTCCAGCACCCCCGCCATGGCCGGTGTGAGCAGGGCTGTCGGCGCGTGCCGCAGATGGATGGAGTGCGCCGGGGCCAAGGCAGGCCGGAGCATACTGTCGGTCATGGCCCGCATCTTCTACCTCACCCAGATCGACATCGACCCCGGCGTTGTCCGCCTGCTGCCCGCCGAGTGCGAGCGCGTGGGCATGCGCCGCCCGCTCATCGTCACCGACGCCGGCGTGCGTGCGGCCGGCGTGCTGGCGCTGGCCGAGCAGGCGCTCGGCGCCCTGCCCCACGCGGTGTTCGACGGCACGCCGTCCAACCCCACCGAGGCCGGCGTGCGCGCCGCGGTCGAGGTGCTGCGGCGCGAGCGCTGCGACGGCCTGGTCGCCGTGGGCGGCGGCTCGAGCATCGACCTCGCCAAGGGCGTGGCGATCGCCGCCACGCACGAGGGGCCGCTCAAGACCTACGCCACCATCGAGGGCGGCAGCCTCAAGATCACCGACCGCGTGCTGCCGCTCATCGCCGTCCCCACCACGGCCGGCACCGGCAGCGAGGTGGCGCGCGGCGCCATCGTCATCGTGGACGACGGGCGCAAGCTCGGCTTCCACAGCTGGCATCTCGTACCCAAGGCGGCGCTGCTCGACCCCGAGCTCACGCGCGGCCTGCCGCCGCTGCTGACGGCCGCCACCGGCATGGACGCCATCGCGCACTGCATGGAGACCTTCATGGCGCCGGCGGTCAACCCGCCGGCCGACGGCATCGCGCTCGATGGTCTCGCGCGCGGCTGGGCCCACATCGAGCGCGCCACGCGCGACGGCAGCGACATGGCGGCGCGCTGGAACATGATGAGCGCCAGCATGCAGGGCGCGATGGCGTTCCAGAAGGGCCTGGGTTGCGTGCATTCGCTCAGCCACAGCCTGGGCGGCGTGAACCCGCGCCTGCACCACGGCACGCTCAACGCCATGTTCCTGCCCGCAGTGGTGCGCTTCAACGCCAGCGCCGATTCGACCCGCGGCGAGCGGCGGCTACAGCGCCTGGCCGAGGCCATTGGCCTGCCGGGCTGCGATGCTGCCGGCACCGAGCTCGCCGGCGCGCTGCGCGAGATGAACGCCCGCCTGGGCCTGCCGGCCGGCCTGGCCGCGATGGGCGTGACGCGCGACATCTTCGAGCGTGTCATCGATGGCGCCATGGCCGACCATTGCCACAAGACCAATCCACGGCTCGCCAGTCGCGACGACTACCGGCAGATGCTCGAAGAGAGCCTTTGAAGCGGCACCCGAGCCCGACGGCACGGCCGGGACGATCGACCCCTTTGCGTGCGGAGCGGTGCGCGTGATGCCGGAGTCGCCCGACTCCGAGCGGCCATTTGCGCTCGGCATCGCGGCGACGTTCGGCGGTGCACTCGTGCATGGGCTGGTGGCGGTGATCGTGGGGAGCCTCGCCGGCTCGTTCGAGGCGGGTGCCAGCGTCGGCATGATGCTCTTCGGGTTCAGCACGCTGGTCATCGGCGCGGTCGTCGCCTGAATCGTGGTCGTGCAGTCGGTAGAGATCGAGGCGCGGGCCACCGGATGCGAGCTCCGCGCGACCTGCGGGCGGGCTTCGACCCCATGCCGGCCGAAGTGGTGCAGGACCGCCGGCAGGCCCTGGCCGTGTTAGGCGTGTTTGGGGTCTTCGGCGGCTTCTGGTTGCTGGCGGGGCTGGCGATGCGGCGGCCGACATCGCCGCGCCAGGCCTGAAGCTGTCGCTCGCGCTCACGGTGCTCGTCGCCGGGCGGACGATGGCGCGCCCCTCACGCAGCCCGTCGGCTGCGGCTGCAGCCTGTCGCGCCCGGCTTGGGGCCGGGGTCGCGGGCCGCTATGGTGTGCTATGTCAGCAACACACCCGGCGAACGGCATGCAGCCCTGGGACCCTCAACTGCCCATCTACCAGCAGCTGGCCGACCTGCTCGCGGCGCAACTGCTGGACGGCGATCCGCCTGAAGGGCAAGCCATGCCCTCGGTGCGCACACTCGCCGGGCGTTACCTGCTCAACCCCCTCACCGTGACACGGGCGCTGCAGACGCTCTCGGACAACGGCCTGCTCGAGAACCGGCGCGGCCTCGGGCTCTTCGTCAACCCTGGCGCCCGGGAACGGCTGCAGACGGCCGAGAGGCAGCGCTTTCTGGAACTCGAATGGCCTCGCCTGCGGGCGCGGCTGCGGCGGTTGGGCATCGGCCCCGAGTCGCTGCGCTGGGAGGAGCAGACCCAATGAACACGACCGCGAACAGCACCACCAGCCAGGCCGCCAGCTCGGCGGAAGCCGAACCGCTGGTGCGGGCGAAGTCGATCTGCGTCAGCTACGGCGCCAAGCGCGCGCTCGACGACGTGAGCTTCACCATCCCCAAAGGCCGCATCGTCGGCCTGCTGGGGCACAACGGCGCCGGCAAGACCACGCTCATGAAGGCCATGGTCGGCCTGCTTCAGGGCGCGGGCGAGCTCACCGTGCTCGGACGCCATCCCGTGCGCGAGCGCGTCGCCTTGCTGGAGCAGGTCTGCTACATCCCGGACGTGGCCATCCTGCCGCGCTGGGCGCGCGTGAGCGAGCTCGTCACCTTGATGAGCGGCCTGCACCCGCGCTTTTCGGCCGAACGGGCCCGTGCGCTGCTCAAGCGCACCAGCGTCGGGCTTGGCGACAAGGTGAAGACCCTGTCCAAGGGCATGGTCGTGCAGGTGCACCTGGCGCTCACGGCGGCCATCGACGCGCGGCTGATGATCCTCGACGAGCCGACGCTCGGCCTGGACGTGCTCTCGCGCAAGGCCTTCTACGAAATGCTCATCGACGAGTGGTGCGACGGCGAGCGCAGCGTGCTCGTCTCCACGCACCAGGTCGAGGAGGTCGAGACGCTGCTGTCCGATGTGTTGATGCTCAACGAGGGCAAGCTCGTGCTCTCGACGAGCCTGGTCGACCTCGAGGAGCGCTTCGTGGCGCTGGCGCATGCACCAGCGGTGGCCGAGCAGGTGGCCGCGGCGCATCCGCTGCTGCGCTACCGCACCGGCCCAGGCGGCAGCGCGGCACTCTTCGACGGTGCACCGCCCGACGCGGTGATGTCGCTCGGCCAGCGCGTGCGGCCGAGCCTTGTGGACCTGTTCGTGGCGCTGACGCGGCGCCCCGAGCTGGACCGCACGCAGTTCTGAACGCCATCCCGGAGCACGAACCATGGTCACGCGCACCTTCCTTCCCTTGATGCAGCGCGAATGGCTGCAGTACCGCTTCGGCTGGATGCTGCTGGCGGCGATCCCGCTCGGCCTGGCGCTGCTGACCGTCGGCGTCGCCCAGTTCGACTTCGACGAAGGCATCACGGCGAAGCCGCAGTCGCTGGCCCTGCTGCTTTCCGCGATGCCGGCCCTGATCGGCCCCGTGCTGATGCTGTGGGTGGCGGTGGTCACGGGCGTCATCAACATCGCCGGCCTGGCGCGGCGCGACCATGCCGACCGGTCCAATGAGTTCTGGCTCTCGCTGCCGGTGCCGCACAGCGCCGCACTCGGCACGCCGATGCTCGTGCACCTGGTGCTGCTGCCCGCCGCGGCGGCGGTGGTGGGCTGGTTGGCGGGCCAGCTCCTCGCGGTGCTGCTCGTCGGCCGTCTGGTCGGAGCCTCGGCGCTGGTCGAGGTGCCGTGGTCGGCCACGCTGGCGGCGACGGCAACCCTCACGGTCCGGTTCCTCGCCGGCCTTCCCCTCGCGGTGCTCTGGGCGCTGCCCGTGGTGCTGCTGGTCACGCTGCTCAACGCCTGGTTCAGACGCTGGGGTTGGGTCGTACTGGCGGTCGGGGTCGGCCTGATCACCCTCTTCGACCAGATCGCCTTCGGTCAGCGCTGGCTGCTCGACGTCCTGCGCCAGATCTTCAGCCGCGCCGGGCAGGCGTTCATGGGTGCGGGTGGCGTGGGCCTGGACCTCTCCCCCGACAGCGGGTTGGACGCGCTGGCCCGGCTTCCGGCCATCGCGGTCCGCGACTTCGGCGCCGCCGTGTCCGCATTGGCCTCGCCTCTGTTCCTGGCCGGCTTGCTGTTCTCCACCGGATGTTTTGCACTGCTCGTGCGTTGGCGACAGAACTCGTCGGGGCGGGCCGACTGATCGATCGCCTCCGGGGCGGACTGCAGGAACGACAAGGGCGCCCGAGGGCGCCCTTGCGGCGTCTGTCGTGGCGCCGTCGGCGCCCGATGCTCAGTGGTGCGTGCCGTCGAAGAACTGCTCGTCCTCGGTGCTGCCCTTGAGCGCCGCGGTCGAGGCTTGCTTCTCGATGGTCGTCGTCACGGCATCGAAGTAACCGGTGCCGACCTCGCGCTGGTGCTTCACGGCGGTGAAGCCGCGCTCGGCGGCGGCGAACTCCTTCTCCTGCAGCTCGACGAAGGCGCTCATGTTGTTGCGCGCATAGCCGTAGGCGAGGTCGAACATGCCGTAGTTCAGGCTGTGGAAGCCGGCCAGCGTGATGAACTGGAACTTGTACCCCATGGCACCCAGCTCACGCTGGAACTTGGCGATGGTGGCGTCATCCAGGTTCTTCTTCCAGTTGAAAGAAGGCGAGCAGTTGTAGGCCAGCAGCTTGCCCGGGAACTTGGCGTGGATGGCGTCGGCAAAGGCCTTCGCGAACGCCAGATCGGGCTTGCCCGTCTCGCACCAGATCAAGTCGGCATAGGGTGCGTAGGCCAGGCCGCGGCTGATGGACTGGTCCAGGCCGTTCTTGGTGCGGAAGAAGCCTTCGACCGTGCGCTCGCCGGTGAGGAAGGGCTTGTCGTTGTCGTCGACGTCGCTCGTCACGAGGTCGGCCGCCTCGGCGTCGGTGCGCGCCAGCAGGATGGTGGGCGTGCCCATCGTGTCGGCGGCCAGGCGCGCCGCCACGAGCTTGGCCACGGCTTCCCGCGTGGGCACCAGCACCTTGCCGCCCATGTGGCCGCACTTCTTGACGCTGGCGAGCTGGTCCTCGAAGTGCACGCCGGCGGCGCCGGCGTCGATCATCGCCTTCATCAGCTCGAAGGCGTTCAGCACGCCGCCGAAGCCGGCTTCCGCGTCGGCCACGATGGGGGCGAAGAAGTCGGTGTCGTTCTTGCCTTCGCTCCACTGGATCTCGTCGGCGCGCTTGAACGTGGCGTTGATGCGCTTGACCACCTTGGGCACCGAGTCCACCGCGTACAGGCTCTGGTCGGGGTACATCTCGCCGCTGCTGTTGGCGTCGCCCGCCACCTGCCAGCCGCTGAGGTAGATGGCCTTGAGGCCGGCCTTCACCTGCTGCATGGCTTGGTTGCCGGTGAGCGCGCCGAGCGTGTTGACAAAGGGCTGGGTGTTGAGCAGGTTCCACAGCTTCTCGGCGCCGCGCTTGGCCAGCGTGTGCTCGATGGGCAGGCTGCCGCGCAGGCGCACGACGTCTTCGGCGGTGTAGCCGCGGGTGATGCCCTTCCAGCGCGGGTTCTCGGCCCACTCCTTCTGGAGGGCGGCAACCTGTTGCTGGCGAGTCGGTGCGGTCATGAGGTACTCCTGTGGCGGGTTGAAGGGTTTCGGATGGAACCGTTGACCCGGTCAGGATAGCTTGTAGAGCAGGAGCTTTGAGTTTCGTGTCTTATATAAGACATGAAAATTCCACTTTAATAGTCAATGACTTATGAACGAATTCCGCATTAAGGAATGCCGTTCTTCCATATGGCGGTTTTTTGCTGCTTTGCAGCGCACTTTGAACCACATCGTGAAACATGAGTGCTGCAATGCGGTACCGGTCGGCAGGCCCCTCCACGTGATCGGGGGCGCGCTCAGGCGGTCCGACCCACTCAGCACACCCAGGCAGCCCGTCGCACCCGGACTGTCGAACTCAACGCGCGCGGGCTGCCTCGACCCAGCGGCCGTAGATGCGCGACGCCAGCCGCTGGTGGGCCGGCAGCAAGGTTGCACCGTCCTGGCGCATGCGCCGACCTTCGTGGACGGTCGCCGGGCATCGGGCCAGTGCGTGGACGAATCGAGCGCCTTCGTCACGCGACCAGCGGTCGAGCTTCTCGGCATCGAGTTCGATGTGGAACTGCATGGCCAGGTGCGGCCCGATCGCAAAGGCCTGGTGCCGGCACGCCGCGCTCGTGGCCAGGACTTCGGCGCCGTCGGGCAAGTCGAACGCCTCGTAGTGCCACTGGAACACCGGCATCGGGCCGACGGCACCGAACCAGGGTTCGCTCGCGGCGCCGGCAAGCACCTGGATCTCGTTGAAACCTGCCTCGGGTGCGGGCGAGTCGCCGACGCCAACCCCGAGAGCGCGTGCCATCAACTGCCCTCCGAGGCAATGCCCGAGCGTCGGGATGCCTTCGCGCAGCGCCTCCAGGAACAGCGCTTCGGCCTGGCGCAGCGAGGGCAGCGGGTCGTTGGCGCTCATCTCGCCGCCCAGGATGGCCAGGGCGCCATGCCCAGCCAGCGTGGCCGGATAGGCGTCGCCCGCCTCGGTGTTGCGCACGTCCACCGGCACGCCATGCTCGGCAAGCCAGCGGCCGAGATAGGCCGGGCCGTCGCCGCTCAGATGTTGCAGCACGAGCACCGGCTTCATGGCACCGGCGTCGCGTACGGCGTGCGGGCCCGACAATGGCCGGCTTCGTGGCATCGCTCCATGCCCGCCAGTTTGCCGTACACGCCATGACTTCATTCGCCTTCCGCAGCGACCAGGGCTTTCTGCGTGCCCGGGCCCCCGGCGCGTTGCCCGATGCTGCGAGTGCTCCGTTTGCGGTGGCCGGCATTGCCTGGGACGGTGCCACCACCAACCGCCCCGGGGCTCGCTTCGGGCCGCGGGCCATCCGTGAGGCGAGCCACATGCTGTGCGACGCCACGCACCCGCTGTTCGATGTGAGCCCGCTGACACCGCAGGGTCAACTGGTCGATCTCGGCGATCTGCCGCTGCCCAACACCTCGCTGGTCGCAATGCGGGAGGCCTTGCGGCCCCTCGCAGGCCAGCTCGTGCGCCGCCACCACATGCTGTGGCTGGGAGGCGACCACTCGATCACCCTGCCGCTGCTGCGCGCCTACCGCGAGCATCTGGGGCGCCCGCTCGCGGTGATCCACTTCGACGCCCATTGCGACACCTGGAGCGACCACTTCGGCGAGCCCAGCGGCCACGGCACGTGGGTCCATGAGGCCATGGCCGAGGGGCTGGTGCTGGACAGCTGCTTCACGCAGATCGGCATTCGCTCGGCCGGCGAACGCCGCGCGCGCGAGTACGTGCGAGAACGGGGCGGGCAGATCTTTACGGCACGCGAGCTGCGCGGCCTCGTCGCGCCGGGGCAGATGGCCCCGGTACTCGATGCGGTGCGCCAGCGGCTGGCCGACCATGGGCACCCGCCGGTCTACCTGAGCCTGGACATCGACTGCCTCGACCCGGCGTTCGCGCCGGGCACCGGCACGCCGGAACCCGGCGGGCTCAGTACGTCCCAGGTGTTGACGCTGCTCGAGGAGTGGGCCGACCTGCCCTTCGTGGGCATGGACTGTGTCGAGGTGGCGCCGCCTTTCGACCATGCCGAACTCAGCAGCCAGGCGGCAGCGCACTTTGTCTGGACCTACCTGTGCACCAGGCTGGCCTGTCCGCCCCGGCGCAGGGCGCCGTAGGCGCAGCGGCTGGCACTTGCGCGGGCAGGCCACAAGGGCTCCTTGATCCCGCGCAAGCCCGCGCGCCGGGTGGCGCAGAACACTCGGCTCCATCCCAGGAAGGAGCCGACTGATGAACGCCGCCGCGAAACCCGCCCGTCCTCCGCGTCCCGCAAGGACAGCTCGTCCTGCCGCGCCGCCGCTGCCCGGCTTCGAGAGCCTGGACCGTGCACATCTCGAGGTCCTGAAGGTGCTGGTGGATTTCGAACGGCTGCTGACGCACGTGGGCGAAAACGGGCCCGATGGCATCGCGCGCGAGAGCGCCGAGCACATTCAGGCCTTCTTCAACGGGCCGGCACGGGCGCACCACGCCGAAGAAGAGTCCCGCATCTTCCCCGGGCTGCTGGCTGGCGGCGACGCCGAGCTCGTCCAACACATCAAGCGCCTTCAGCAGGACCACGGCTGGCTCGAGGAGGACTGGATCGAGCTCTCGACGCAGATCGAGGCCATCGCCCACGGCTACAACTGGTACGACCTGAACATGCTGCAGCACGCCCTGCCCGTGTTCACGGAGCTGTACCGCGAGCACATCGCGCTAGAGGAGTCGCTTGTGTACCCGGCGGCACGCCGCCAGATGCGCGACGGCTGAACCGCCCACCGCCTCCGGCCAGGCGCTACAGGGCGAGCGCCGTCGTCCGCTTCACAGTGCGCAGCACCAGCATCGAGTTGCTGCGCATCACGCCCGGCAGGCGCGGCAGCACCTCGGCGTGGAAGCGCTCGAGGTCCTCGGCGTCCTTGTAGGTGAAGCGCACGAGATAGTCGTTGCTGCCGGCAACGTAGAAGCAGTCGAGGATCTGCGGCGAGTCGCGCACCGCCTGCTCGAAGGCTTCCAGCCTGGCCGGCTGCGTGCCGTCGAGGTTGATGATCGTGAAGCTGGTGCCCGGCTGGCCCACCGCCTTGGCGTTGAGCAGCGCCACGTAGCCGGCGATGACGCCGGCCTCCTCCAGCGCTTTGACGCGGCGCAGGCAGGCCGAAGGCGACAGATGCACGAGCTGCGCGAGGTCCTGGTTGGAGATGCGACCCTGCTGCTGCAGCACGGCGAGAATGGACCGATCGATCGAATCCAGTTGCATCGAAGCCTCTTCGATCCGCAGAAACTTGCGCACCTGATAGTAGGAACCGCACCGAATTGCTTGGACTAGGGGTAACCCGAGTCGGCATGGCAAGCACATTGCGCGGCCGGCTCTCTAGACTCGCAGATCAACGTTTGTTGCGCGCTCGCGCGCACGGGAGCCCAGATGAACAAGGCCATCGACCCCGCCCTGATGCATGCCGCCGAGGCCACGGGCAGCCAGCTTGCGATGGACGCGCACTGGATGCCGTTCACCGCCAACCGGCAGTTCAAGAAGGCGCCGCGCCTGCTCGTCAAGTCGCAGGGCATGCACTACTGGGACGCCAACGGCCGCCAGGTGCTCGATGCCGTGGCGGGGCTGTGGTGCGTCAATGCCGGCCACTCGCGCCCGCGCATCGTCAAGGCCATCCAGGACCAGGCCGCGGAGATGGACTTCGCCCCGGCATTCCAGATGGGGCACCCGAAGTCGTTCGAGCTGGCCGAGCGTGTCGCCGCGATCGCGCCCGCGGGCATGAACCGCGTCTTCTTCACCAACAGCGGCAGCGAGGCGGTGGAGACGGCGCTCAAGATGGCCATCGCCTACCACCGCGTGCGCGGTGAAGGTTCGCGCACCCGCCTCATCGGCCGCGAGCGCGGCTACCACGGCGTCAACTTCGGCGGCATCTCGGTGGGCGGCATCGTCAGCAACCGCAAGCACTTCGGCTCGCTGCTCACCGGCGTGGACCACATCCGTCACACGCACGACCCGGCGCGCAACGCCTTCACGCGCGGCCTGCCGGCGCACGGCGCCGAACTCGCCGACGACCTCGAGCGCCTGGTGGCGCTGCACGACGCCAGCACCATCGCCGCGGTCATCGTCGAGCCGGTGGCCGGTTCCACCGGCGTGCTGATGCCGCCGCAGGGCTACCTCAAGCGCCTGCGCGAGATCTGCGACAAGCATGGCATCCTGCTCATCTTCGACGAGGTCATCACCGGCTTCGGCCGCACCGGCAGCGCGTTTGCGGCCCAGACCTTCGGCGTCACGCCCGACCTCATCACCTGCGCCAAGGGCATCACCAGCGGCACGGTGCCGATGGGCGCCGTGATCGCCAAGCAGGCGATCCACGACGTCTTCATGAACGGGCCCGAGCACCTGATCGAGTTCTTCCATGGCTACACCTACTCGGCGCACCCGCTGGCCTGCGCCGCCGGCATCGCCACGCTTGACGTCTATGCCGAGGAGGGCCTGCTCACGCGCGCCAAGGAGCTCGAGGGCTACTTTGCCGACGCCGTGCACTCGCTGAAGGGCGAGCCCAACGTCATCGACATCCGCAATCTCGGCCTCATCGGCGGCATCGAGCTCACGCCGATGGCCGGCGAGCCGACCAAGCGCGCCTTCAACATCTTCCTCGACTGCTGGAAGCAGGGCGTGCTCGTGCGCACCACCAGCGACATCGTCGCGCTCTCGCCGCCGCTCATCGTCGAGAAGGGTCAGATCGACCAGATCGTCGACACGCTGCGCGGTGCCATCCGGCGCGCCGCCTGAGTCCTGACCGGGTCTCCCCTGCCACGCACACTACCATCGCGCCACTTCCGCACCACCGAGGGCCTGCCTAGCGCATACCTTCCCCCGCCTGCCCATGCCCTTGCTCGACACCGATCAGGAGCTGACCCGCCATTCCTACTACGCCGCCACCGCGGCGCGGACTCAGTTTCATCCGGCCCTCCAGGGCGACACCCACTGCGACGTGGCGGTGGTGGGCGGCGGGCTGGCCGGCCTCTCGGCGGCCATTGACCTGCGGGGACGCGGCTTCGACGTCGTGCTGCTTGAGGCGCGCGAAGTCGGCTTCGGTGCCAGCGGGCGCAACGGCGGGCAGGCGATCCACGGGCTTGCCTGCGACCAGGAGACGATCGAAGCCCAGCTCGGCCTTGACGAGGCGCGGCGCGTCTGGGCCATGTCGATCGAGGCGCTGGACCTGCTGCGCCAGCGTATTGCCGAGCACGGCATCGACTGCGACTGGCGCGACGGCTACTTGAGCCTGGCCACCAATGAACGCAAGGGCCGCAACCTGGCGACGTGGGCCGATCGCATCGAGTCGCGCTACGGTTACGCGCTCAGGCGCATCGAACCGGCCGAGATCGGGCGCTGGATCGCCAGCCCGCGCTTCCACAGCGGCCTGCACGACGCCCGTTCGGGCCACCTGCACCCCCTGAAGTACACGCTTGGCCTGGCTCGCGCCGCGGCAGCTGCCGGTGTTCGGCTGCATGAACACACGGCCGTGCAGGCACTGAAGCCGGGTTCGCACCCGGTGCTGAGTTGCGCGGGCGGCCAGGTCACGGCCAAGCAGGTGCTTCTGGCCGGGAATGTCTACCTGCATGCCAGCCGCCCGCCGCTGGCTGCGCCGCTGGCGTCGCGCGTCATGCCGGTCGGCACGTACATCGCTTGCAGCGAAGCACTCGACCCCGCGCTGGCACTCAGCCTCGTGCCTTCAGGCAGCGCCGTGTGCGACACCAATTTCGTGCTCGACTACTTCCGCGCCACGGCCGACCACCGCATGCTTTACGGCGGACGCGTCAGCTACAGCACCACCACGCCGGCCAAACTGCCCGAGAGCATGCGACAGCGCATGGTGGCCACGTTCCCGCAGCTGGCCCACAGCCGGGTCGAATACGCCTGGGGCGGTTTCGTCGACATCTCGATGAGCCGGGCGCCCGACTTCGGCCGTCTTCCGCCTGCGCACGCCGGCACTCCGCAAAACGTCTACTACCTGCAGGGCTTCTCGGGCCACGGCCTCGCGCTCACCGGGCTGGCCGGGCGCCTGGTGGCCGAGGCGATGGCGGGCGACGCCTCCCGCTTCGATGTGTTCGCGCGCCTGAAGCACCGAAACTTCCCGGGGGGCGCGGCGCTGCGCACGCCGGCCCTGGTCCTCGGGATGGCTTGGTATCGCCTGCGCGATATCCTTGCCTAGAGCGCCCCTGTGGCAGCGACGATGAAGACGAACTCCCGATCCCCTGCCGGCAAGCCTGTGGTGTTGGTGCCGGCCTGCAACAAACCGTTGGGCGATCACCCATTCCATGTCGCCGGGCGAAAGTATGTCGAGGCGGTGCGCCTGGCCGGCGCACTGCCGCTCGTCGTGCCGCGCCTGGAGCCCGAGGAGATCGAAACCACGCTCGACCTCGCGCACGGCGTGCTGCTCACCGGCTCGGTGTCCAACGTGCACCCCTCCCACTTCGGCGAGGCCGTGCTCGACGAGACGCTGCCACTGGACCCGCAGCGCGACGCCTGGACGCTGCCGCTCGTCCGCGCCGCCCTGGCGCGCGGCATGCCGCTCCTTGCCATCTGCCGCGGTGCGCAGGAGTTCAACGTCGCGCTCGGTGGCACGCTGCACCAGGCCGTGCAGGACGTGGCAGGCCACGCCGACCACCGCGCCCCCGCCGATCGGCCGGCCGAGGCGCAGTACGGGCCCGCGCACCCGGTGCACGTGGTGCCCGGCGGCCGGCTGGCATCGATCGTCGGCAGCACCTGCTTCGAGGTGAACTCCGTGCACGGCCAGGGCATGAAGCAGCTCGCTCCCGGGCTGGTGGTCGAGGCCACTGCGCCCGACGGGCTGGTCGAGGCCTTCCGCCACGCCGGCGCACAGGGCTTCAACCTGTGCGTGCAATGGCACCCTGAATGGAAGGCGGCCGAGAACCCCGTCTCTTGTCGCCTGTTCGCAGCCTTCGGCGAGGCGGTGCGCACGTACCGCGAGCAGGCGGGTGGCATCCCGCGCGAGCCGCTGCCGCATCCCCCGCTGGCGCCTGAGCCAGCCTCGGTCGGCGCCTGAGCCGCCTGCCGCCCGCGACCGGCCGCGGGCCCACCTCGCGGCCTTGGGCGCCGACATCCCGTTTCCTGCCGGCGTGGGTGTCCCGCCACCCGGCCGCCATACGACCCAGAAGATTTGCCGCCCTCAAGGGCACCCAACCCATGAACTCCAAGTCCCACTTCACCTTCAGCGAGCTCGAGAGCTGGCTCAACGAACGCCGCGTCACCGAGATCGAGTGCCTCGTGCCTGACCTCACCGGCGTGGCGCGCGGCAAGATCCTGCCGCGCGAGAAGTTCACCGAGGACCGCGGCATGCGCCTGCCCGAGGTGGTTGTCGCGATGGGCGTCACCGGCGAGTTCCCCGAGGAGGGGCCGTACTACGACGTCATCAACCCCACCGACCGCGACATGCACCTGCGCCCCGACCCGAGCACGGTGTGCATCGTGCCCTGGGCCAGCGACCCGACGGCGCAGGTCATCCACGACTGCTACGACCGCGACGGCCTGCTCGTGCCGTATGCGCCGCGCTCGGTGCTGCGGCACGTCTGCGAGTTGTACGACGCCAAGGGCTGGAGCCCCGTGGTGGCCCCGGAGCTCGAGTTCTATCTCGTGGCCCGCAACACCGACCCCGACGTGCCGCTGAAGCCGCCCATCGGCCGCAGCGGCCGTAGCGAGACGAGCCGGCAGGCCTACTCCATCGACGCCGTCAACGAATTCGACCCACTCTTCGAGGACGTCTACGACTACTGCGAGAAGATGGAGCTCAACGTCGACACGCTGATCCACGAGGTCGGGGCCGGCCAGATGGAGATCAACTTCTTCCACGACCACCCGCTCGGGCTGGCCGATGAGGTCTTTCTATTCAAGCGCACGGTGCGCGAGGCGGCGATGCGGCACGACATGTTCGCTACCTTCATGGCCAAGCCGATCGCCGGCGAGCCCGGCAGCGCCATGCATGTGCACCAGAGCGTGGTGGAGAAGGCGGGTGGGCGCAACATTTTCAGCAACGAGGACGGCACGCCGAGCCGCGAGTTCTTCTGGTACATCGGCGGCCTGCAGAGGTACATCCCGGCGGCGATGGCGCTCTTCGCGCCGTATGTCAACAGCTACCGGCGCCTCGCCCGTTCGAGCTCCGCACCGATCAACATCCAGTGGGGCACCGACAACCGCACGGTGGGCATCCGCAGCCCGGTGGCGCCGCCGGCGGCCCGGCGCATCGAGAACCGCGTCATCGGCGCCGACGCCAACCCCTACGTGGCGCTGGCCGCCACGCTGGCCTGCGGCTACCTCGGCATCGTCAACCGCATCGAGCCCAGCGCCGAGTGCAAGGGCGACGCCTATCTCGGCGACTACCAGCTGCCGCGCAGCCTGGGCGAGGCACTGCAGCAACTGCGCGCCGAGAAGGACCTCGCCGAGGTGCTCGGCCAGGGCTTCGTCACGGTCTACTCCGAGATCAAGGAGATCGAGTACGCCGAGTTCATGAAGGTGATCTCGTCGTGGGAACGCGAGCACCTCTTGCTGCACGTCTGACTCGCGTCATTCGCCTGCCATGCCCCCCTTGCTTCCCCACGTCGGAGCCTTCGCATGAACCGCCCTTCGAGCAGCACCCGCAGCACCCAGGAATGGCAGGCCGCCGACGCGCGCCACTTCCTGCATCCCTTCACCGACTTCCAATCGCTGGCGAAGAAGGGCGCGCGCATCATCACGCGCGCCGACAACATCTACCTCTGGGACAGTGACGGGACCAAGATCCTCGACGCCATGAGCGGCCTATGGTGCGTCAACGTCGGCTACGGCCAGAAGGCCCTCATCGACGCGGCGACGAAGCAGCTCGGCGAGCTGCCCTTCTACAACGCCTTCTTCCAGACGGCCACGCCGCCGGCCATCGAGCTGGCCGAGTTGCTGGCCGAGGTCAGCCCGCCCGGCTTCGAGCACGTCTTCTTCAGCGGCTCGGGCAGCGAAGGCAACGACACCATCGTGCGCATGGTGCGGCGCTACTGGGACGTGCTCGGCGAGCCCGGGCGCGACATCATCATCAGCCGCCACAACGCCTACCACGGCAGCACCATGGCTGGGGCTTCGCTGGGCGGCATGTCCGGCATGCATGCGCAAGGCGGGCTGCCGATTCCCGGCATCGTGCACATCCCCCAGCCCTATTGGTGGGATCAAGGCCGCCACCAGGGGTTGTCGCGCGAGCAGTTCGGCCTGCTCGCCGCCAGCTGGCTCGAAGACCGCATCCTCGAGCTCGGTCCACACCGGGTGGCCGCCTTTATCGGCGAGCCGGTGCAGGGTGCCGGCGGCGTGATCATTCCGCCGTCGACCTACTGGCCGGAGGTGCAGCGCATCTGCGACAAGTACGGCGTGCTGCTCGTCAGCGACGAAGTCATCTGCGGTTTCGGCCGCACCGGCCAATGGTTCGGTTGCGAGACGCTGGGCAGCCGGCCCGACCTGATGACCTTTGCCAAGGGCGTGACGAGCGGCTACGTGCCGCTTGGCGGCGTCATGGTGGGCGACCGCGTGGCCAAGGTGCTCATCGAGCGCGGCGGCGAGTTCGCACATGGCTACACCTACTCCGGGCACCCCGTGGCCTGCGCCGTTGGCCTGGCCAACGTGCGCCTGATCCGCACCCTGGGGCTGGTGGAGCGCGTCCGCACCGACGTGGGGCCCTATCTTGCAGCGGCATACCGCGAGCTCGCGGCTCACCCGCTCGTGGGCGACGCCGAAACCTGCGGCCTGATGGGTGCCCTGCTGCTCGTGGCCGACAAGGCCAAGGGCACGGCCTTCGCGCCCGAGCGCGAGATCGGCATGGTCTGCCGCGGCCATTGCTTCCGCGAAGGGCTCATCATGCGCGCCGTCGGCGACCGCATGATCATCGCGCCGCCCCTGGTCATCACGCGCGCACAGATCGACGAAATGGTCGGCCTGATACGCCGCTGCCTCGACCTGACGCTCGCCGACGCCGTGCGGGAAGGCTGGCTGAACGCGTCCTGAACGCCGCCGATCGCCGTCCGAGGGCCACCTGAGCGGCGTTGGCCGGCGCGCAACATCCGCGCGCTTCCCCGGATAGCCCAACCGCTGGCCCGTGGCTTGCAATGGGGAATGGGCATCCTTGCCCCCCGCCCCTGTCTTGCCGCCCGGAGGAAACGCTGATGTCCCGCGCCCAGAAAGTCGTCTCGGCCCTCGCTGCCGGTGTCGCCGCCACCCTTGCCGTGCTCAGCGGCACCGCCTCGGCCCAGGCCGAGGAGCCGGTGCTGAACATCTACAACTGGTCGAACTACATCGCCGACGACACCATCCGCAACTTCGAGCGCGAGACCGGCATCCGCGTGCGCTACGACAATTTCGACAACAACGAGATCGTCCACGCCAAGCTGGTGGCCGGCAAGACCGGCTACGACATCGTGATGCCCAGCTCCAACTGGGCCAAGCTGCAGATCGACGGTGGCCTCCTGCGCAAGCTGGACAAGGGGCAGCTGCCCAACCTTAAGAACCTCGATCCCACCGTGCTCAGCCAGTTGGCGCGCATGGACCCGGGCAACGAGTACATGGTCAACTGGCTCTGGGGCTTCACCACCGTCGGCATCAACGTCGACAAGGTCAAGGCGGCGCTGGGCAGCACGCCGATGCCCGACAACGTCTGGGACCTCGTCTTCAAGCCCGAGTACATCAGCAAGGTCAAGAGCTGCGGCGTCTCGTTCCTCGACTCGGCCACCGAGGTCGTGCCGGCCGCCCTGCACTACCTGGGCAGGCCGCCGTTCAGCAAGAACACGAGCGACTACGCCCAGGCTGCCGCCCTGCTCAAGAGCGTGCGGCCGCATGTCACGCTGTTCAGCTCGTCGGGCTACATCAACGACATGGCCAACGGCTCCATCTGCGTCTCGCTGGGCTGGAGCGGCGACATCAACATCGCGCGCCAGCGCGCCATCGAAGGCAAGACCGGCCACAACATCCAGGCCCTGCTGCCCAAGAACGGCGGCCTGCTGTTCTTCGACGTGATGGTCATCCCGGCCGATGCGCCGCGCCCGGGCAACGCGCACAAGTTCATCAACTACATCCTGCGTCCGGAGGTGCATGCCTCGCTGACCAACAAGGTCTTCTACGCCAACCCGAACACCGGCTCGCGCCCGCATGTCAAGCCCGAGATCGCGGCCAACCCCACCGTCTTCCTGCCACCGGCGGAACTGGCCAAGATGGTGCCGCCGGATGCGCTGAACAACGACCTGCGCCGGCTGATGACACGCACCTACACGTCGTTCAAGACGGGCCTGTAGAGGTGCGACGCGGAGCATCGCACCATGGCTGAGACGGCCGGCGCCTTCCTGCGCATCGTCGACGTCGTCAAGGAGTTCGGCGCCTATCGCGCCGTCGACAACGTCAGCCTCGACATCGCCAAGGGCGAGATCTTCGCCCTGCTCGGCCCCTCCGGCTGCGGCAAGAGCACGCTGCTGCGCATGCTGGCGGGCTTCGAGACGCCGACCTCCGGCCGCATCCTGCTCAATGGGCAGGACCTGGTCGGCATGCCGGCGTTCGAGCGGCCCATCAACATGATGTTCCAGAGCTACGCCCTGTTCCCGCACCTGACGGTGTGGGAGAACATCGCCTTCGGCCTCAAGCGCGAGGGCAAGCCCAGGGAGCAGGTGGCCGAACGCGTGGAGACCGTGCTCAAGCTGGTGCAACTGGGCAAGTTCGCGCAGCGCAAGCCGCACCAGCTGTCCGGAGGCCAGCAGCAGCGCGTGGCGCTGGCACGCAGCCTGGCCAAGCAGCCGCAGCTGCTGCTGCTCGATGAGCCCCTGGGCGCACTCGACAAGAAGCTGCGCGAGCAGACGCAGATCGAGCTCGTCAACATCGTCGAGCAGGTCGGCGTCACATGCGTCATGGTCACGCACGACCAGGAAGAGGCCATGACCATGGCCGGGCGCATCGCGGTGATGAAGGACGGCCGTTTCATGCAGATCGGCGCGCCGGGCGAGCTGTACGAGACGCCGCACAGCCGCTTCGTCGCCGACTTCATCGGCAACGTCAACCTCATGGAAGGCACGCTGGATGTGGATGCGGCCGACCACTGCGTGATCGGCTGCGCTGACGTGAGGCACTATGTCGGGCACGGCATCACCGGCACCGAGGGCATGGCCGTCACCGTGGCCCTTCGGCCGGAGAAGATCGTCGTCGGCCGCGAGCCGCCCCCGGACACGGCGCACAACGCCGTGCAGGGCACGGTGAAGGAGAAGTCGTATTTCGGCAGCTTCACCGTCTACCACCTCGCGCTGCCCAGCGGCGCGGTGCTGAAGGCGAGCGAGGCCAACACCGAGCGCCATCGCGACGAGGAGGTCACCTGGGGCGACGCCGTCTGGGCCTCCTGGTCACCGTCGTCCCACGTGGTGTTGACGCAGTAGCGCCGCAGCCGGCACGGTCATGGGCGGCCCCAAGCGCATCGCAAGCACGCTGGCCCGCGGCCTGTTCAGCGGCCGCACGGCCGTCATCGCCCTGCCGATGCTCTTCCTGCTGCTGTTCTTCCTGGCGCCCTTCTTCATCGTCGGCAAGATCAGCGTCTCCGAGATGGAGACGGCCACCTTCAAGCCGGTGCTGGCCCTTGTCGACGGCGTGCTCACGCTCAAGCTGAAGCTGTCGAACTACGCCTTCCTCGCCAGCGACGACCTCTACTTCAAGACCTACCTGTCGAGCATCCGCTACGCCGCCGCCACGACGGTGCTTTGCCTGCTGATCGGCTATCCGTTCGCCTACTTCATGGCGCGTGCCCGGGCGACCGTGCAACCGGCGCTCGTGATGCTGGTGATGCTGCCGTTCTGGACCTCCTTCCTGCTTCGCGTGTACGCCTGGCGCGGCCTGCTCACCGAGCACGGCTGGGTCGCCGAGCTGGTGGTGGGCAGCGGCCTGGACCACGTGCTGCACGCCTTGGGGCTCATCGCCGCGCCGGGCAAGCTGATGCACACCCCGTTCTCGCTGGTGCTCGGCATGACCTACACCTACCTGCCCTTCATGGTGCTGCCGCTCTATGCCAACCTGGCCAAGATGGACCTGCGGCTGCTGGAGGCCGCCGCCGACCTGGGCGCCACGCCTTGGGTGGGGTTCTGGAAGGTGACGGTGCCGCTGTCCAAGGCGGGCATCATCGCCGGCTCGATGCTGGTCTTCATTCCGTGCATCGGCGAGTTCGTCATCCCCGAGCTTCTCGGTGGGCCGGAGACGCTGATGATCGGCCGCGTCATCTGGGACGAGTTCTTCAGCAACAACGACTGGCCGGTGGCCTCCACCGTGGCCGTGGTGATGGTGCTGCTCATCATCGTGCCGCTGGCGATCTTCGGCAAATATCAGGCCGAGGCGCAGGAGTCCACCAAGTGAAGCTCGGCACCTCGGCGCGCTTCAACCGCTGGTTCGGCCGCGGCTGGCTCGGCTTCGGCTATCTGTTCCTGTACCTGCCCATCGTGGCGCTGGTGCTGTACTCGTTCAACGATTCGCCGTTGCCCAACGTCTGGCGCGGCTTCACGTTGAAGTGGTACGCGGCACTGGTGCAGGATGCCGAGCTGCTGGCCGGGCTATGGCTGAGCCTGAAGATCGCCTTTCTCACCGCCAGCGGCTCGGTGGTGCTGGGCACTCTCGCCGCCTTCGCGCTGGTGAAGTACAAGCGCTTCACCGGGCGCACGCTCTTCTCCGGCATGGTCAACGCGCCGCTGGTGATGCCCGAGGTGGTGATCGGCCTCTCGCTGTTGCTGATGCTGGTGAGCGTGCAGCGTGCGACGCAGGCGACCTTCGGCGTCGGCTTCCCGGAACGCGGCATGGGCACGATCTGGCTCGGCCACCTGCTGCTGGGCATGGCCTACGCCACGGTGGTGATCCAGTCGCGCCTGCAGGCGATGCCGCCGCAGCTCGAGGAGGCGGCGATGGACCTGGGGGCGCGTCCGCATCAGGTCTTCTGGCTGGTGACGCTGCCGATGGTCGCGCAAAGCCTGATCTCGGCCTGGCTGCTCACCTTCACCATCTCGCTGGACGACGTGGTGCTCTCGGCGTTTCTCAGCGGCCCCGGGTCGACCACCATGCCGCTGGTCATCTTCTCGCGCGCACGCCTGGGGCTGGACCCGAGCGTCAATGCCGTGGCCACCGTCATCATCGTGATCATCGCCATCGGCATCGTGGCCGCGAGCTGGTTCATCGCCAACGCCGAGCGCAAGCACCAGGCCGAACTGGCCGCCGCGGCCCACGCGTGAGCGCACCGCACCACCAGGTTTGTTCCGATCGACCCCGACCCCACTCCAGGAGGAGCCCCTCATGAAGACCACCGCACAAAAAGCTCTCGTGGCGCTCGCCGTGGCCGCCGCATTCCCGGCTGTGGCGCAGCAGCAGCCCACGCCCGCCGCCGTCCTGGAGGAGTTGCGCGCACTGCGTGAGCGCGTGTTGGAACTGGAGCGCAAGATCCAGAGCCAGGCCGCGCCGCCCGCACAACCCGGACAGTGGGGCATGACGCCCGAGCAGGCACGCGAGCTCAGCCGCATCGGCGTCAAGGCCGAGGCGATGCAGGACGCCTTCACCGACCAGGGCTACAAGGGCCTCAAGATCTCCGGCTACGCCGACCCCACGTACATCTACAACAAGAACCAGGGCCGCGCCGGCTTCCAGTTCATCAACAACGTCGCCGACGACGGCTACCACTACGA
The DNA here is from genome assembly GCA_022842825.1 of Rubrivivax sp. GTDB lineage: Bacteria > Pseudomonadota > Gammaproteobacteria > Burkholderiales > Burkholderiaceae_C > Rubrivivax. The sequence continues at coordinate 3,457 of JALHOU010000023.1, read as the reverse complement.
CAACTCCTACTTCGGCGCCGTCTCGCTCGACTTCACGAAGGAGACCGAGTCGGGCAGCAAGTGGCGCCTGACACTCGTGCCCAACCGCGGCACCGATTCGGTCATCGGCAACGGCGGCGTCGTGCACGAGGCGAGCGTGAGCATCCCGCTCACCGACCTGCAGACACGCTTCATCGCCGGCCACCTGCCCGACTGGTCGGGCTACGAGTACCTGCAGCCGACGCTGAACAAGCTGATCACGCACAACCTGCTGTTCGACTACACGCTGCCTACCAGCTTCACCGGCGCGGGCCTGGAGATCACGCGCGGCAAGTGGATCGTCAAGGCCATGCTCGCGAACCTGAACGCCTCGCGCAACGGCCCCGACGAGAAGTCGCCTGTCTTCACCTACCGCGTCGACTACTCGCGTGGCGAGTTCCAGGGCTTCGGCTTCGCCGGCGTGCACGGCAAGGCGGCCAACTTCGCCGATGCGGCCGCGGCCAAGACCAAGGTCGATCTGTTCGAGTTCGACGCCTACTTCATTCGCGGCGACTGGACCGTGCAGGGCCAGCTGAGCTACGGCCGCCACCAGGGCGCGGCCATCGCGCCCGACCCCGTCACCGGCGCGCTGCGCGACGCGCAGTGGACCGGCCTGTCCGCCCTCGCGGCGCACAAGTTCACGCCGCGCCTGGAAGGCATCGTGCGCATGGACCACATCCGCAACCAGAAGAACGGCGGCGGCCTGCTCGGCTACACCGGCTACTGGGACCCAGCCAACGGCTCGCTGGGCGAGAACCGCAGCGGCCTGGGCGTCGACGCCACGCTCGACTGCGTGACGGACCCCACCGTGGCCGAATGCAGCCGCGGAGCCAACCGCAGCGCCATCAGCGTGGGCATGGGCTGGCTCTACGACCTGAACACCACGTTCAAGGTCGAATACCGCCTCGACCGCGCCGACCGTCCGGTCTTCCTCGTCGCCAAGGACGGCACGTACAAGAGGACCAACCAGCTCTTCGGTGCCTCGGTGCTGGTGGCCTGGTGACGTGATCTACCGCGGGTCGGCCTCGGCGCCGCGCGCCCGCGAGGCGTTTTGAGCGCGCTGCACGCGGCGGCGCTGCGCCAGCGCCTGCACGAAGCCGGCGTGCACACGCTGCTCGTGCAGTTCACCGATCTGCACGGCGTGGCCAAGGGCAAGTGGGTGCCGCTGGAGCACCTGACCGAGGTGCTCGCCACCGGTGCGGGCTTCGCGGGGCCGTCCATCGCCGGCACCGGCCTGGGCCGCAGCGGGCCACGCTCGGAGTACTACGCCCGGGGTGACGCGGCCACCGCGCTGCCGCTGCCCTGGATGCCCGGCGTGGCGCGCATCATCGGCGACGGCTTCGTCGACGGCCAGCCCTTCGAGGCCTGCCCGCGCCAGGTGCTGCGGCGCGCCGTGGCAAGGCTCGAAACCAAAGGCTGGCGGCTGGAGGTCGGCATCGAGCCCGAGTTCTTCCTGCTCAAGCGGCAAGGCGAACGCTACGCGCCGCACGACGACCACGACCGCCTCGACAAGCCTTCCTACGACCTCAAGTCGCTGCCTCGGCAGGCGGGCTTCCTGCAGGCGCTTCGCGAAGCGCTGCAGGCCTGCGGCCTCGACGTGTTGCAGCTCGACCACGAAGATGCGCACGGCCAGTACGAGGTGAACTTCGCGCATGCCGAGGCGCTGGCCAGCTGCGACCGGCTGATGCTCTTCAAGCTTGCCGCACACGCACTGGCCGAAGCCCGCGGCATGGTCTTCTCGATGATGCCCAAGCCCTTTGCCGACCAGCCGGGCAGCGGCATGCACTTCCACGTCTCGTTGTGGGAGCGGCAGTCCGGCGGCGCGCAGTCCGAGCGCTGCCTGTTCGATGCCGGCGCCACCGGAGCGCCGCTGTCGCCGCTTGGCCGCCGCTTCGTGGCCGGTGTGCTCGCGCATGCGCCGGCCTTGTGCGCGCTGGCGGCCCCCACGGTCAATTCCTACAAGCGGCTCACCGTGGGCGAGTCGATCTCGGGCACCACCTGGGCGCCGGCGCACATCGCGTTGGGGCCCAACAACCGCACGGCGCTCGTGCGCACCCTGCCCGGGCGATTCGAGTGGCGGCTGCCCGATGCCAGCGCCAATCCGTACCTGGCCTGCGCCGCGCTCATTGCCGCCGGGCTGGACGGCATCGAGCGCGGCCTGGAGGCGCCGGCCGACGTCACCGACGACCTCTTCGAGCTGCCGCTGGCGGCGCTGCGCGCGCGCGGCATCGCCCAGTTGCCGCAGTCGCTGGCCGAGGCAGTGGCGGCCCTCGCTGCCGATGCCGTGGTCTGCGACGCGCTCGGCCCCGAGCTCACGCGGCAGTTCATGGCCCTCAAGAACGCCGAGTGGACCGCCTACGCACGCCATGTCTCGACCTGGGAGATGGCGCGCTATGCCGAGTTCTTCTGAGCCGGCGGCGGCGCCGACTGCACACGGCAAGCCGGTCATGGCGGCCCCGGCACGCCAGCCGGTCCAGCCGGCCACGCCCATGTGGGCCTGGATGGCGCTGGCCGCCAGCACCACGCTGGTCGGCAGCTACATCGGCCTGTCGAAGCTGCTGGTGGCGGTGCTGCCCGTCTTCCTGCTCGCCTGGCTGCGCTTCGGCATCGCCGCGCTGGCCATGCTGCACTGGATCAAGCGTCCGCCGGGCGAGGCGCCGCTTTCGCCGCGTGACCGCAGGCTGCTCTTCTGGGAGAGCTTCCTCGGCAACTTCCTCTTCTCCATCTGCATGCTCTACGGCGTCAAGCAAAGCGGCGCCGTGGCCGCCGGGGTGGTGATGGCCGCCATTCCGGCCGCCGTGGCGCTGGGCTCGTGGTGGGTGCTGCGCGAACGTGTGGGTGTGCGCACGTGGGCCGCCGTGGCCTGCGCCGTGGCCGGCGTGGTGCTGCTCGCGCTGGTGCGCGCGCCGGACAGCGCGCCTGGCGCCTCCGCAAGCGCCACGGTGTCCGCCTCGCCCTGGGGCTTCGTGTTGTTGATGGGCGCGGTGGTGTGCGAGGCGTGTTACGTCATCATCGGCAAGCAGCTGACCGCGCAAGTGTCGCCGCGGCGCATCAGCGCCCTCATCAACCTCTGGGGGCTGGCGCTCGTGACGCCACTCGGGCTCTGGCAGGCGAGCACCTTCGACTTCGGCACGGTGGGCCCGTCGACTTGGGCGCTGCTGGTCTTCTACGCGCTGGCCGCCAGCATGATCACGGTTTGGCTGTGGATGGCCGGCCTCGGTCAGGTGCCAGCGGCCCAGTCGGGCGTCTTCATGGTCATGGTGCCGGTGAGCGCTGCCGCCGTGGGCGTTCTGGTGCTGGGCGAGCCGTTCGGGGTTGGCCACGCGATGGCGTTCGTGCTGGCGCTGGCGGGCGTGCTGCTCGCCACCTGGCCGGCGCGCACGGGCGAGACCGGCGCGGCGCCGACAGCGCCGCCACCGCCCGTGCGCTGAAGCCGCAC
>JALHOU010000022.1:2043-34839 GCA_022842825.1 Rubrivivax sp. | reverse complement strand
ACATCGTCTACGGCGTGTGCCTGTTCGGCTTCATGGCCATGACGCTGCGCTCGGTCTGGGTGGCCAAGGTGCACTGGCAGCGCGGCTACAGCGTGCTGGAGCGCCCCGAGTCCACCATGTCGGACCGCTGAAGGCAAGCGGCCGCGCGAAGCCCCATGCTCAAGGCCCTGTTCCTCTTCCTCATGGCCAGCGGCCTGCCGCATCCGTAGGGGCACGCCGCCATGCTGAAGGCACTCTTCCTGTTCCTCATGGCCAGCGGCCTGCCCGTGGCCATTGCCATGGCCGGCAGCTCGCTGGTCTACATCCTGATCAGCGGCGACCTGCCGCCCTTCGCGGTGGTGCACCGCATGATCGGCGGCATCGACAGCTTCCCGCTGCTCGCGGTGCCCTTCTTCATCCTCGCCGGCAACCTGATGAACAACGCCGGCATCACCAACCGCATCTACAACTTCGCCCTCGCGCTGGTGGGCTGGCTCAAGGGCGGCCTGGGGCACGTGAATGTCGTCGGCTCGGTCATCTTCGCCGGCATGAGCGGCACGGCCATCGCCGACGCCGCGGGCCTGGGCACGGTCGAGATCAAGGCGATGAAGGACCACGGCTACGACGCCGAATTCGCGGTCGGCGTCACCGCCGCGTCGGCCACGCTCGGGCCCATCATCCCGCCCAGCCTGCCCTTCGTCATCTACGCCATGATGGCCAACGTGTCGGTGGGGGCGCTGTTCCTCGCCGGGCTGCTGCCAGGCATCCTGATGGCGGTGATGATGATGATCACCGTCGCCTACTTCGCGCACAAGAACAAGTGGGGCGGCGACGTCAAGTTCAGCGCCACGCGCTTCGGCCGCGCGATGATCGAGCTCGGCATCGTTGCCGCCGCGCCGGTGCTCACCTACTACGCCACGCAGGCCGCCACTGGCGCCGGCCTGCCAGGGCAGCCGGTGGTCATCGGCGCCATCGCCCTGCTCTTCCTGGCCGACTGGAAGTGGAAGTTCCAGGCCGTGCTGCCCATCATGACGCCGGTGCTGCTGATCGGCGGCATGACGACGGGCCTCTTCACGCCCACCGAGGGCGCCATCGCCGCCAGCGCCTGGGCGCTGTTCCTCGGCATCGCCTGGTACCGCACGATGAGCTGGAAGCTCTTCGTGAAGATCAGCCTTGACTCCGTGGAGACCACCGCCACGGTGATGTTCATCGTCGCGGCCGCGTCGATCTTCGGCTGGATGCTCACCGCCACCGGCGTCACCTCCGACATCGCCAAGTGGGTGCTGGCGGTGACCACGGAGCCGTGGCTCTTCCTGCTCATGGCCAACCTGCTGATGCTCTTCGTCGGCTGCTTCCTCGAGCCGACGGCGGCCATCACCATCCTCGTGCCCATCCTGCTGCCGATTGCCCGGCAGCTCGGCGTGGACCCGGTGCATTTCGGCCTGATCATGGTGCTCAACCTGATGATCGGGTTGCTGCACCCGCCGATGGGCATGGTGCTGTTCGTGCTGGCGCGCGTGGCCAAGCTGAGCGTCGAGCGTACGACGATGGCGATCCTGCCGTGGCTGGTGCCGCTGTTGCTGGCGCTGGTGATCCTCACCTATGTGCCTTCGATCTCGTTGTGGTTGCCACGGATGGCGGGGCTTTGACTCGCCTCTTTCGATGCCTGCGGAGAGTCGCCGCTCCGAGCCGCGCTCGGGAGTTCGGGCCCGCCGCCGCAGCGCGCGGGCCGGTCGGCCTTCCCGTTCTCGCGGGCGCGAGTCGCTGCGCGCAACTGCATCGTTGGTGTTTGGTGCCGGAGCGCGCCGGCCAGATGGAGGCCCGTCGCCGTAGCGAGCCATCGCATCAGGACATCCAGGTGCTTTCTTTGCCTGCTTTCTTTGCGCCAGCAAAGAAAGTAGGTCGCCGCCGGGCGACTCCCGGCCTGGCGCGAGTCAGCCAACGCTCATAGCAGCCACCGCCATGCCCCGCATCAAGGAAGTCGAACTGCTGCAGGTCAACCTGCCCCCGCCCGTCCCGCGCAGCGACGCCATCCAGAGCTTCGTCACGCAGGAGACGCCCATGGTGCGCATCCGTTGCGACGACGGCAGCGCAGGCGACGGCTACAGCTACACCATCGGCACCGGTGGCTCCTCGGTCTTCGCGCTGCTGAAGGACCACCTCGGCCCGCGCCTCATCGGCCGCGAAGCGGACGAGATCGAAGCCATCTGGCGCGACGGGCTCTTCGCCACGCACGCCACCAGCGTCGGCGCCATCACAAGCCTGGCGCTCGCCGCCATCGACACGGCCCTGTGGGATCGCCGCTGCCGCGCCACCGGGTTGCCGCTGTGGCGCGCCGCCGGCGGTGCGCAGGCGCGCATCCCCGTCTACACCACCGAGGGCGGCTGGCTGCACCTGAGCCCCGAGACGCTCGTGCGCGAGACGCTCGCCGCGCAGGCGGCCGGCTTCAAGGGCGCCAAGATCAAGGTCGGCAAGCCGCATCTCGCCGAAGACCTGGCGCGGCTGCGCGCCGTGCGTGCCGCCGTGGGCGAAGGCTTCGAGATCATGGTCGATGCCAACCAGTGCTTCACGCTGTCCGAGGCGCTGAAGCGCGCGCCGCACTACGCCGCGCTCGGCGTCGCGTGGTTCGAGGAGCCGCTGCCGGCCGACGACTTGACCGGGCATGCGCGTCTGGCCGCCGCGAGCGAGGTGCCCATCGCGGTGGGCGAGTCACTCTACTCGCCCGGGCAGTTCGCCGACTACATCCGCGCCGGCGCCGCCAGCATCGTCCAGGTTGACGTCGCGCGCGTCGGCGGCATCACACCCTGGCTCAAGGTGGCGCACATGGCCGAGGCCTGCAATCTGCACATCGCACCCCACTTCCTGATGGAGCTGCACGTGTCGCTGGTGGGCGCCGCGCCGGCCGGTCGCTGGGTGGAGTACATCCCGCAGCTCGACGCCGTGGCCAGCAGCCGCCTCGTCATCGAGGACGGCCGCGCCCTCGTGCCCCAGTCCGCGGGACTCGGCATCGCCTGGCGCTGGGACGAGATCGAGCGCCGCGCCGTCGCGCGGCATATCCTCCATTGAGGCCCGAACTCGGCGTCTCGCTTGACGCATTGCCGACCCTTCATGGATCCTTCATGGACCCTTCATTGATCCTTCCTTGACCCTCCACCGACTCCTCATCGAAGAAGACCGCTCATGAGCAACCGCCTGCAAGGCAAGACCGCCTTCGTCACCGCCGCCGGCCAGGGCATCGGCCGCGCTACCGCCGAGGCCTTTGCGCGCGAGGGCGCCAAGGTCATCGCCACCGACCTGAACGTGGACCTGATGTCCGGCCTCAAGGGCCAGCCCGGCGTCATCGTCGAGAAGCTCGATGCGCTCGAAACTGGTGCCATCGCCGACGCGGCGCGCCGCCACAGCGGCGTGGACATCCTCTTCAACGCCGCCGGCTACGTGCACCACGGCACCGTGCTCGACTGCACCGAGGAGGAGTGGGAGTTCGCCTTCAACCTCAACGTGCGCAGCATGTACCGCACGATCAAGGCCTTCCTGCCGGGCATGCTGGCCAGGAAGAACGGCAGCATCGTCAACGTCGCCTCTGGTGCCAGCAGCGTCAAGGCGGCGGCCAACCGCTTCGTCTACGCCACCACCAAGGCGGCAGTGATCGGCCTCACCAAGAGCGTGGCGCTCGACTACATCAAGCAGGGCGTGCGCTGCAACGCCATCTGCCCGGGCACGGTCGAGTCACCCTCGCTGCGCGAGCGCATGACGGCACTGTCGAAGAGCTCGGGCCAGTCCTACGAGCAGGTCGAGGCCATGTTCATCGGCCGCCAGCCGATGGGCCGCCTCGGCACGGCCGACGAGATCGCCGCCATGGCCGTGTACCTGGCCAGCGACGAGTCGCGCTTCACCACCGGCACCGCGGCGCTCGTCGACGGCGGCTGGAGTCTGTGAATTCACCTTCCACGAGACCGAGCCCCAAGCACAAGACAAGGAACCTGCCATGAAACTCCTGCGCCACGGCCCCAAGGGCCAAGAGAAGCCCGCCCTGCTCGACGCCCAGGGCGCTCTGCGCGACCTCTCCGGGCTCATCGGCGACATCTCGCCGGCCACCCTCTCCCCCAGCAGCCTCGCGGCGCTGAAAAGCCTCGACGCAAGCAAGCTGCCCGTGGTGCCACAGGGGCGCCTCGCAGTGCCCTGGACAGGCATGGGCAAGTTCATCGCCATCGGCCTGAACTACTCCGACCACGCGACCGAGACGGGCTCGCCGATCCCCAAGGAGCCGATCGTGTTCATGAAGACCACGAGCTGCGCTGTCGGCGCCAACCACGCGGTGGTGCTGCCCAAAGGCAGCGTGAAGAGCGACTGGGAAGTCGAGCTCGGCGTCGTCATCGGTTCACGCGCGCGATACGTGTCGGAGGCCGACGCGCTCAAGCACGTGGCCGGCTACTGCGTCGTCAACGATGTCTCGGAGCGCGAGTACCAGCTCGAGCGCGGCGGCCAGTGGGACCGCGGCAAGGGCTGCGACACCTTCGGTCCCATCGGCCCGTGGCTTGTCACCACCGACGAGGTGGGCGACCCGCAGAACCTCTCGATGTGGCTCGAGGTCAACGGCAGGCGCTTCCAGAACGGCAGCACGAAGACGATGATCTTCGGCGTCGCCAGACTGGTCAGCTACGTGAGCGAGTTCATGACGCTGGAGCCCGGCGACTGCATCACCACCGGCACGCCGCCCGGCGTGGGCCTGGGCGTGAAGCCCAGCCCCATCTTCCTCAAGGCGGGCGACGTGATGAAGCTCGGCATCGAGAAGCTCGGCGAGCAGCAGCAGACCGTGCACGCCTGGAACCCGGAGCTGATCGACAGCTGATCACTGAGCCACGGCCATGACCTCGCCCGCCATTCGCATCCACCCCGGGGACAACGTCGTCATCGCACGCCGCCAGCTCCTCTCGGGCACCGTGCTCGCCGCGGAAAACGGCGTCACCGTCGCCGGCCTCGTGCCGCCTGGGCACAAGGTGGCCACGCGCGCCATCGCGGCGGGCGAGCCGGTGTGGCGCTACGGCCAGATCATCGGCACCGCCACGCAGGCGATTGCGCCTGGGCAGCACGTGCACACGCACAACCTTGCCTTCAGCGACTTCCAGCGCGCGCACGAGCCGGGCGCCGGCGCCACGCCCACGGCCTATGTCGACCGTCCTGCCACCTTCGACGGCATCGTGCGCGCCGATGGCCGCGTGGCCACTCGCAACTACATCGGCGTGCTCACGAGCGTCAACTGCTCGGCCACCGCCGCGCGTGCCATCGCCGACCAGTTCCGCCGCGACATCCACCCCGAGGCGCTGGCGGCCTACCCCAACGTCGACGGCGTCGTCGCGCTCACGCACGGCATGGGCTGCGCCACCGCCAGCGACGGCGAGGAACTGCTCGTGCTGCGCCGCACGCTCGGCGGGTATGCGCGGCACGCCAACTTCGCCGGCGTGCTCATCGTCGGCCTGGGCTGCGAGACCAACCAGATCCAGGGTTTGGTGGCGCAGGAGGGCCTGAGCGAGGGCGCGTGGCTGCGCACCTTCAACATCCAGGACACCGGCGGCACCGCGAAGACCGTGGCGCGCGGCGTGGCGATGGTCAAGGAGATGCTCGCCGAGGCCAACCGCGTCAAGCGCCAGCCGGTGGCGGCCAGCCACATCACGGTGGGCCTGCAGTGCGGCGGCAGCGACGGCTACTCGGGCATCAGCGCCAACCCGGCGCTCGGCGCGGCGGTCGACCGCCTCGTGCGCCATGGCGGCACCGGCATCCTCAGCGAAACGCCGGAGATCTACGGCGGCGAGCATCTGCTCACGCGCCGCGCCGTCAGCAAGGTGGTCGCCGACAAGCTGCTGGCGCGCATCGCCTGGTGGGAGGCCTACACCGCCCGCAACGCCATGAAGATGGACAACAACCCTTCGGCCGGCAACAAGGCCGGCGGGCTCACGACGATCCTCGAGAAGAGCCTGGGCGCCATCGCCAAGAGCGGCACGACCAACCTCGTCGACGTCGTCGAGTTTGCCGAGCGCGTCACCGCCAGGGGCTTCGTCTACATGGACACGCCGGGCTACGACCCCGTGTCGGCCACCGGGCAGGTGGCCGGAGGCGCCAACCTCATCTGCTTCACCACGGGGCGCGGCTCGGCCTATGGCTGCGCGCCCTCGCCCTCGCTCAAGCTGAGCACGAACACGGCGCTGTGGCAGAAGCAGGAAGACGACATCGACATCGACTGCGGCGGCATCGTCGAGGGCAACGACACGGTGGACGCCGCCGGCGAGCGCATCTTCCGCCTCATGCTCGAGACGGCCTCCGGCCGCGCCACCAAGAGCGAGCAACATGGCTACGGGCAAAATGAGTTCGTGCCGTGGCAACTGGGCGCGGTGATGTAGCGCCAGCACAGGTTCGTTCGCCCTCAAGCGTCGGCGGACCTTGGTTTCGATACGAAACGCGACACAGAAGCGTCGTTTCGGTGCGCTACGCGCGTCGCCCCACGAGCCGGGTTTCGGATTGCGGGCTTGGCCTCTTGTCCGCCGACGCAGATAGTCCATCATTCGCCGACATGACCCTACGACAGAGCCCGTTCCCAGCCCTGCGGGTGGTGGAGCCGCGCAAGCGGTCGACCATCCCGCAGCCGACGCTGAAGGAGGCGCTCGTCCCGTTCGCCGACGCCGTGCCCTGGCCGGTGATTGTTGTCGACGAGGGCGGCGTGGTGCTGTACCTGAACCCGCCCATGCAACGCCGCGGCCTCTGCCTGGCCGAGATGACCGAGCGCCACTTCACCGTCCTGTTTCCCGACTACGCCGCCGTGCTGAGCGGCGAGCCTCCCTGGCTGACGCCACAAGAAGTGCAGGTCACGCGCAACAGCGCGTCAAGCACCGTGCACGAACGGGTTTGGGTGCGCCGATTGCCCAAGGGTGCCTGCTTGATCGTGAGCGACGAGACCCTGGTTCGCGAGCTGCAGATCAGCCAAACCCAGACCGCGCGACTGGCCTCCCTGGGCTTCATGCTGGCCAGCGTCAGCCACGAGATCGGCAACCCGCTGGCCGCGATGCACTCGATGCTGCAGATCCTGCAGTCGCCGCGGGGTGTCTCGCCGGAGGTCGTGACGCGAGGCCTGAGCACGATCTCCTCCAGCGTGCGGCGCCTGATCTCGATCTCGCGCAAGCTCAATGCCTTCTCGCGCGCGGGCGAGGAGCTGCCCGCGCCCTTCGCCGTCGACGCTGCCATCGACGAGGCTGCCACCGTGTTCAGCTACGACAGCCTGGGCGAGACCGTCAATCTCGTGCACCACCGCCACGCGCAAGCGCTCGTCTTCGGGCACGTCGCGCATCTGCAGCAGGTCTTCTACAACCTGTTCCTGAATGCGGCCCAGGCGATGAACGGACGCGGCACCATCCTGGTGGAGGTGCTGATCGACGACACCAAGGTCAGGGTCAACGTGCGCGACAGCGGCCCCGGTCTGGCGGTGGGCGATCTGCACAAGGTGTTCGAGCCCTTCTACACCACCAAGCGCGGCAGCGAGAGCACGGGCCTGGGTCTCGCCATCAGCCAGGAGATCGTCCAGGAGCACCGCGGCACCTTGTACGCCGAGAACCACCCCGAGGGCGGCGCCGTCTTCCGCCTCGTGCTGCCGCTGCAGACGCAGGACAACGCATGTCGCTGAGGCCCGCCCCCGCCCCCGGCCACGCCGTCGAGCGCATCCTGTTGGTCGACGACGAGCCTGCGATCCGCGAAGCCGTGGTGATGCTGCTGGAGGGCGAGGGCTACGAGACGATCACGGCCGATGGCCTGCTGCCCGGGCGCGCGGCGCTGGAGCGCGGCGGCATCGACCTCGTCATCAGCGACATGCGCCTGGGGGATGGCACCGGCCTGGAACTGCTGCATCACCTGAACATGGACGCCGATGCGCCGCCGGCCATCATCATCACCAGCTACTCGTCGGTGGAGACGGCCGTCGAGGCGCTGCGCGCCGGGGCCGTGGACTACATCATCAAGCCGTTCGCCAACGACGAGTTGCTGCACGCCGTGCGCCGCGCCATCCAGGAGCGGCGCATGCAACGCGAGAATGCGCTGCTCAAGCGCACGCTCAGGAAGGAGCAGCTGCGCCATGGCCTGGTCGGCCGCAGCCCCGGGCTGGAACGTGTGCTGGAGCTCATCCGCCGCGTGGCGCCGTCAGACGCCACCGTGCTGATCTCGGGCGAGAGCGGCACCGGCAAGGAACTGGTCGCGCAGGCGATCCACTACGCCAGCGCCCGCGCCGCTGGGCCCTTCGTGCCGGTGAATTGCGGCGCGATCCCCGCCGACCTGATCGAGTCGGAGCTGTTCGGCCACGCCAAGGGCGCTTACACCGGCGCCGTGCTCGCCACCGAGGGTCTGATCCGCGAGGCCCATGGCGGCACGCTGTTCCTGGACGAGGTCGGCGAGTTGCCGCTGCCGCTGCAGGTGAAGTTTCTGCGCGTGCTGCAGGACCGCCGTGTGAGGCCGGTGGGCGGCAAGGAGACCTCGCGCGTGGATCTGCGTTTCCTGGCCGCCACCAACAAGGACCTGAAGGCGGCGGTGGAACGCGGCGAGTTCCGCGAAGACCTGTACTACCGTCTCAACGTCATCGGCGTGCGCGTGCCGCCGCTGCGTGAGCGTCTCGAGGACATCGAGCTCATTGCGCGGCACTTCACGGCCTTCTTCGCGGCCAAGATCGGCAAGCGCATTACCGGCTTCGACGACGAGTTCGTGCGCTTCCTGCGCAGCTACGAGTGGCCCGGCAACGTGCGCGAGCTGGAGAACCTGATCGAACGCGCCGTGATCCTGGGCGACGGCGAGTTGCTCTGTTATCGCGATCTTGCCGACAGCCTGCCACCTGCCCCCCCACCCGAGCCCGAGATGCGCGCGGTGATTCCGGGCCACCCTCTGCCAGTGGAGGGCTACATCCGCGACGTGATCCTGCGGTACCAGGACACGCACTCCGAGATCGAACTGGCCCACCTGCTGGGCATCGGCCGCAAGGCGCTGTGGATGCGCCGCCGGCGTTGGGGCCTGCAACGTGCGGGCGTGCCCGCCCCCAGCACCGCCGAGTGAGGGACGCATGGGTTTCCTCGCGCACCAGGCTCAGGTTTCGGATCGAAACAGCGCAACCCCGCACGGCCCGGATTGCATGGGCGCACCGCCGGCATCGGCGCCCGGGCGCCGGGCACGAGAATCGCTTGTGCCGGCGATGGCGGCATCTGACGTACTGTCGTCCTGCAACTGAACCCACCACCGAGAGGAAGAACCGATGTCCACCGAGGCCCAGGCACCCAAGCGCAAGAAGGTCACCATCCCGATGCTGATGGAAAAGCGCAAGAAGAAGGAACCGATCGTCCAGCTGGCCGTGTACGACTACGAGAACGCCATCGTCGCCGACCGCCTGGGCATCGACATCCTGTGCGTCAGCGACACCGGCGGCATGGTCTTGTTTGGCCACGAGAGCACCACCTCGGTGTCGTTCGAGGAAGTGATGTTCATGGCGCAGGCCGTCAAGCGCGGCTCGCAGTACGGGCTGCGCATGGTCGACATGCCCTACATGAGCTTCCACCTCTCGCCGATGCAGGCGGTGGAGAACGCCGCCAAGTACGTGGCCCAGGCCGGCGCCGAGGTCATGAAGTGCGAGGGGAACCAGCACCACGCCAAGAACATCGAGGCCATCGTCAAGGCCGGCATCCCGGTGCAGGGCCACATCGGCATCTGCCCGATGCGCATGCCGCAGCTCGGCGGGTTCGTGGCCCAGGGCAAGACGGCCGACCGCGCCAAGGAGCTCATCGACGATGCCTGGGCCTTCGTCGACGCCGGCTGCTTCTCGATCATGTGCGAGGTCACGACCTCCGAGGTCTGCGAATACCTGGCCGAGGTGCTGCCGGTGCCCGTCATCAGCCTGGGTGCGGGCAACCGTGCCGACGGCGTGCACATCATCGGCTCGGACCTGTTCCACCTCTACGAGAAGCATGTACCGCGGCACTCGAAGATCTACCGCGACCTCGTGCCCATCCTCGAGGCCGGCTACAGCGAGTACATGGACGACGTGAAGAACCGCCGCTACCCCGGGCCCGAGCACACCGTGTTCATGAAGGAAGACGAGCTGGCCAAGTTCAAGCAGCTGGTGGGCTGGAAGAAGTAGCGTCGTGAACCTGGGCGCATCGCCCGGCGAGGCGCAGGTGGAGGACATCCTCGCCCGCGCCTCGTTCTTCCGCCGCATGTCGCCGCAGCAGCGCGAGGTGCTGGCCTCTCTGGCCGAGGTGCAGGCGCTGCCGGCCGGCACCGCGCTGTACAAGGTGGGCGACGAGGCGCGGCTGTTCTATGTGCTGCTGGACGGCATGGTGCGCTTCGGTCTGCCGATGGGGCAGCGCCAGGTCACGGCGGGCGAGATCATCCGCCGTGGTGAAGTCTTCGGCTGGGCCGCCCTCATCGAGGGGGCGCAACAACGCATCGCCACCGCCTCGTGCATCACGCAATGCACGGCGCTGGCCATCGACGGCCACCGGCTCATCGAGCTGATGGCCAACGACCACAGCCTGGGCTACGCCGTGATGCGCGAGGTGAGCCTGCTCGTCACCAGCACGCTGACCGCCTACGCGGCCGGCTGAGAGGCTGAGCCGGCCCCCGCAGCATGGGCTTCCTCGCGCTGGCCGCGGTGGCCCTGGTGGTGGGCATCCTCATCGGCGCGGTCGGCATCGGCGGCGTGCTGCTGGTGCCCGCGCTCATCGCCTTTGGTGGCCTGGGGCCGCATGCGGCGGCGGCCACCGCGCTGGCCACCTTTTTCTTCACCGGGCTGCTGGGCACCTGGCTCTTCCAGCGAAAAGGCAGCATCGATTGGCGTCAGACCGCCGTGGTCTGCGCCGCTGCCGTCGCCTTCAGCGCCCTGGGCGCGGTGGCCGCCAAGGGCTTCAGCCCGGTGGCGCTGACGCGCATCATCGCCGGCCTCATCATCTTTGCCGGCTGCTACATCTTCTTGCCGCCACGCAACCAGGCGGCGCGCCCGCGTACGCCCGCGCAGGAGCGCTGGCTGCTGGTCTTTGTCGGTGCCGCGGCAGGATTCGGCTCGGGGCTCTCGGGCGCCGGAGGCCCGCTGTTCTCGGTGCCGCTGATGATGATGTTCGGCTTTGCGCCGTTGATGGCAGTGGGCACCAGCCAGGCACTGCAGATCGTCTCGGCCGCAGCGGGCACGGTGGCCAACCTGTCCTACGGCGCGGTCGACGGCCACCTCGTGCTGCTGGTCACCGGCTTCGAGCTGCTAGGCGTGATGGCCGGCGTGAAGCTCGCGCATGTGGCCAGCACCGGCCAGCTCAAGCGCGGCGCGGCCGTGCTGTGCCTCGTCGTCGGCGCGGTGCTGCTGCTGCGCACGTTCTAGGCGCTGCGCGCCATGGATCTGCAAGCATGGTTTCGCCGACGTGGCGTCGAGCTGCAAGCCCTGCCGGGCGGCGGCAGCGTGCCGCTGCGCTTCACCGATGCGGTGCTGGAACACCACGCCACGCGCGAGCAGGTGGGGCTGTTCGACTTCTCCTTCATGGGCGCCTGGCACTTCAGCGGGCGCGCCGCCTGCGACGCGCTGGCGCAGATGCAGACACGCAACCTGCGGGCATTGCACCCGGGGCGCATCGCCTACACGCTGATGTTGAACGACGCTGGCGGCGTGGTCATTGATGCCACTGTGTGGCGCCTGGCGGTCGACCGCTATTGGCTCTTTGCCGGGCGCCGCGATGAGGCCGGCCGCATCGCGCAGTTGTGCCGGCGCCTGGGAGTCGCCGTGGTGCCGATGATTGCGCCGCAGGCCGTGCTGGCCCTGCAAGGCCCGCGCAGTGCGCGACTGCTGGCCCAGCTGCTGGGGGCCGCGTCAGTGCGTGCGCTGCCCTACTTCGGCTTCGCGATGGCGTGCGTCGACGGGATCGAGGTTTGCGTGGGCCGGCTGGGCTACAGCGGCGAGTTGGGCTACGAGATCATCGCCGCCGCATCGCACGGCCCGGCGTTGTGGCAGCGGCTGGTGGCCCTGGGTACCGGGCACGGGTTGCTGGAGTGCGGCTTCGAGGCCGCGGACTCGCTGCGCATCGAGGCCGGCCATGTGCTCTTCAGCCGCGAGTTGGTGGCAGCGCCCTCCCCGCAGGCGCTGGGCCTCGCGCGACTGGTGGACCTGAACGGTGCGGGTCCGTTCATCGGCCGCGAAGCGCTGCGCCGGCAGCGCTTCGCGGCGCCCTCATGCCGCCTGGTCGGGCTGTGCTTCGAAGCGCCGGGGCCTGCGCAGCCGGGGGGTCCGACACCTGCGGGGTGTCCGGAACTTGCGGGACGTACACGTCGTACGGGGCATCCAGGCCGATCGGGCCGCGTCAGCGTGAGCAGCGAGTGTGAATCGCCGACCCTGCATCGGCCGATCGGCTTGGGCTGGGTCGACGCCGACGCGGCGCCGGGCGATCGGCTGCGCTCAATGGACGGCCGGCTGGCCACAGTGAACCGCCTGCCGTTCCGGGACGCGCCCCGCACGCGGCCTCGCGCCCAGCCTGCGTTGTGATCGGCCACCAAGCCTGGCGGCGCAGGCACCGATCCCTGGCCGCTAGGCGAACCCCGGCACCAGGTCGCTTGCCGCGCGCACGGCAAGCCCGGCGTGGCGCTCGGCCGCCTGGATCGTGTTGACCAGCAGCATGGTCACCGTCATCGGCCCCACGCCGCCGGGCACGGGCGTGATGTGAGAGGCCTTCGCCTTCACGCCCTCGAAGTCCACGTCGCCCACCAGCCGCCCATCGGGAAGGCGGTTGATGCCCACATCGATCACCACCGCACCGGTGCGCACCATCGGCGCCGTGATCAGATCGGGCTTGCCGGCGGCAACCACAAGGATGTCGGCGAGGATGGTGTACTGCGCCAGATCGCGGGTCTTGACGTGGCAGATGCTGACGGTGGCATCGCGCTTCATCAGCATCATCGCCATCGGCTTGCCCACGATGTTGCTGGCCCCCACGACCACCACGTTCTGGCCGGCGATCGGGATCCGGCTGTACTCCAGCATGCACAACACGCCGAAGGGCGTGCAAGGCGGGAACACCGTCTGGCCGGCCACCAGCGCGCCGACGTTGTAGAGATTGAACCCGTCCACGTCCTTCTCGACATGGATGGCCTCGAGCACGCGGCGGGCATCGAAGTGCGGCGGCAGCGGCAACTGCACCAGGATGCCGTGGATGCGCGCGTCGGCATTCAGCTGCGCGATGCGCCGCACCACTTCGTGCTCTGCCGCATCGTCGCGGAACTCGTGCTTCTCGGAGTGCATGCCCAGATCGGCGCAGGCCCGGGTCTTGTGCCGCACATACACATGCGAGGCCGGGTTGTCGCCGACGACGATGACCGCCAGGCCGGGCGTCACGCCGGCTTCATGCAAGGCGCGCACGCGCTCTCGCCACTCGGCGCGCACCAGCCTGGCGATGGCGTTGCCGTCGATGATCTTCGCACTCAAGACGCGGGCTCCGATGAGGATGATGAACGTGACCGGCGCGGCGCCCGCCTCAAGCCGGCGCGCGAAAACCGGCGACGATGAAGACCGCCACGCTGGCCAGCATGAAGGCGTAGGCCACCCGGTTCAGCAGCTTCAGCCGCGCCGGCGCGGCCCGGCCGCTGCGCTGCATCCACATCGCCGCAAGCGAGCTCGCCCCACCCAGCAGGGCCAGCCCGATCATGGTCTCGCGCGACCACAGCAGCTCCACGGCCGGGCTCAGGGTGCAGGCTTCCTGACGCGCTTGGAATAGGCCTCGATGAAGTCCGTCGCGGCCCGGCTGCCGCCGGCAAAGGACTTCATGGCCTCGCGGTGCAGCACCGACAGCGCGGCCATCTTGATCTGGTTGGCACGGTCGCTGTCGACCATGTCGGAGAGCTTGCGCGGGCGCGGCAGGTCGACTTCCATCACGGCGCACACCTGGGTCGGGATGTTGCTCATGATGAGCAGCCGGTCGGCCAGGAAGATGGCCTCGTCGATGTCGGTGGTGACGAAGAAGTTGGTGCGGCGCGACTCCTCGTACAGACGCGCGTAGTACTCCCACATCAGCTCCTTGGACATCTCGTCCAGGCCGCGGAAGGGTTCGTCGAGGATCATGACCTCGGGGTTGTTGATCATGGCGCGCGCCAGTTCGGCGCGCCGCTGCATGCCGCCGGAGAGCTGCGGCGGATACTTGTCCCGGAACTGCTTCAAGCCCACCTTGTCCAGCAGGAATTCGGCCAGGGCCTTGGCCTGCGCATCGTCCTCGCCGCGCGCGCGCGGGCCGAACATGATGTTGTCGTAGGTCGTCATCCACGGGAACAGCGCCGTCTCCTGGAACACGACGAGGCGGTCGCGCCCCGGGCCGGCGACGGGCTTTCCGTTCAGCAGCACGGTGCCCGAAGTGGGCTTCTCGAAGCCCGCCATGAGCCGGATCAGCGTGCTCTTGCCGCAGCCCGAAGGCCCGATCATCACCGTGAGCTTGCCGCGTTCGACCGTGAAGGAGCAGTCCTTGACAACGCTCTTGTACAGCTCTCCGGCGCCATACTCCTTGCTCACGTTGTCGACCCGGATCTCGCCGGCGCGCACGACCGGGCGCACCAGCGCCGGTGTCTCGGTGGTCATGCTCATCTCCGTTTCTGCCACGGCGTAAGGTACCCGCCGAGATGCCGCAGCGCCTCGCTGCACAGGAAGCCGGCAATGCCGATGCTGATCATGCCGACCACGATCTGCTGATACGAACCGCCGAGATAGGAGTTCCAGATGAAGAAGCCCAGGCCCCCGCCGGCCCCGCCCATCTGGCTGCCGCCACCGGAGATCATCTCTGCGGCCACCACCACCTCCCACGTGATGCCCATGCCCACCGCGGCGCCGACGATGATGGAGGGCAGCGTAGCCGGCAGCACCACGCGGCGGAAGATGTCCCATTGCGAAGATCCCATGGCCTGCGCGGCCTGGAAGTAGCGCACGTCGATCGAGCGTGCGCCCCCGACCACGTTGAGGACGATGGTGTAGAAGGCGCCGAGGAAAGTGACGAACGCGATCGACAACTCCTGCGTCGGCCAGAAGATGATCGACGCCGGCACCCAGGCCAGCGGCGGGATCGGCCGAAGCACCTCGAAGGTGGGAAAGGCCACGCCATGGAAGGTGCGGCTGACCGCCATCGCCAGCCCCAAGGGGATGCCAACGACCATGGCCGCGAAGAACCCGCTGAGAACCCGCATGCCGCTCATCAGCCAGCTCTGCCAGTAACCGAGGTCGCCCACCAGGCCCGACCAGGCCACGACCACACTGGAGGGCGGCGGCACCTTGCTCACCCATGGCATCTCGAAGCCCAGCCATTGCTTGGAGCGCGAGCCGATTTCCCACAGCACCACGAACACCACCAACGCCACGATGGCGCGCCGCGTGCTCCGGCTCGCGAGCCAGCCGAAGAATCCACCGCCTTTCCTGGCCACGCTCAGCCCTCCTTTTCGCCAGCAGCGAAAGCCTTGCGCGCCTCTTCGTGCACGGCTTCGCTGGTCTCTTCCATCAGCTCGCGAAAGCGGCGCGAGGTCAGCACACCGTAGTCGCGAGGATGCGGGATGTCCACCGTCAGGATCTTCTTGGGGCGGCAGGGGCGTGTGGTCATGATCACCAGCTTGTGGCCGAGGAAGATGGCCTCTTCGAGGTCGTGCGTGATGAAGAAGATGGTGACGTTGTTCTTGTAGTAGATCTCCAGCAGCGCCTCGTGCATCACCGACTTGGTCAGCGAATCGAGCGCGCGGTACGGCTCGTCGAACAGCAGCACCTTCGGATCGTTCATGAGCGCGCGCACGATCTCCACCCGGCGCCGCAGGCCCGAGGACACTTCACCCGGGAAGTTGTGCTCCGTGCCGGACAAGCCGGCATCGGCCATCATGGCGCGCGCCTTCTCGTGGGCCTGCTTCTTGGAGAGCTTGCCCTGCATCATCGGCCCGAAGGCCACGTTCTCGAGGTTCGTCTTCCACGGGAACAAGGCGCCGTTCTGGAAGACGACGATCCGCTCGGAGCTCGGTTCGGCCATCGGCTTGCCCGGCCCGCACAGCATCTCGCCGTCCAGGTAGATGGCGCCCGAGGTGATGCTGTGGAAGCCCGCGATGGCGTTCAACAGCGTCGTCTTGCCGCAGCCCGAGGGGCCAACGATCATGCAGATCTCGCCGGCGGCGATGTCGAGCGAGCAATGGTCCACCGCCATCACGGCGGCACCGTCGGGGTCGTAGGTCTTGACCACATCGTCGATGCGGATCGCACCCTTGGTAAGCCGCTGCTTCAGGGCCGAGGCCTCTTGCATGGCATTCATCACCGGCCACCCAACGCGAGTTCACGCACGCGCCACTGCATCAAATGGTCTCCTGCGATGCGCACCATGGCGCTGGTGATGTAGCCGACGGCGCCCAGCGTGATCATGCCGATCACGATGGTCGGGTACTTGACGTCGGTGTACGAGGTGTTGATGACGTAACCCAGTCCATACTGGCCCGACACCATCTCGGCGGCCACCAGCGAGAACCAGGCCACGCCCACCGAGATCTGCAGCCCCGTGAAGACGAAGGGCAGCGAGCCGGGCACGATGACGTGGCGAAACACCTGCCACTTGCTGGCGCCCAGACACGACGCGGCGCGCGTGTACGACTCGTCGATGGACTGCACGCCCAGCATGGTGTTCAAGGCAGTGGCGAAGAACGACGCCAGGAACGTGAGGAACAGCACCGAGGACTCGGGCAGCTTGAACATCAGGATCGACAGCGGCACCCAGGCCAGGATCGGGATCGGCCTGAGCGTCTCGAAGACAGGGAAGACGTACTCGCGGAACTTCTGCGACCAGCCGAGAAACAGCCCCAGCGGGACCCCGAGCGCGGTGGCCAGGAAGAAGGCCAGCGCCACGCGACGCACGCTGAACCAGATGTGCGTGTAGTACTCGGGCGAGTGCAGCGACAGGCCGTAGACCGGATCGGGGTTGAGCCACTCCTTGAGCACCACGGTCAGGCCCGGCATCTCCTTGAAGCGCGGCAGGCGCCAGACCTCGGTCGCGAGGTACCAGAAGCCAAGAAAGATGGCAAAGCCGAGCACCATGAAGTAGGGCCGCGGGCTCTTCAGCCACTGCGAAATGCGGTACACGTTGAGCGCCAGGCCGCTCATCGCGCCTCGCTGCGGCGCTGTCGCCGGCCGCGCCGCCGGCGCAACGCTGGTCACGCCGCGCACGCGCGCACGCGCTTCCGGCACCGTGTAGTCGGTATTGATCAGGGCTGCAAACCGGCTCATCACCACCTGGCCGGCCGCGGGGTCGGCGTCGAGGATGCCAAGCAGCGCCTCGCCGTTGATGCGGACCAGCTCCGAGCGCTCCAGCGTGGTGGCCGTGGCCAGGCGCCCGGGTTGCGACTCCAGCAACGCGGCCCAGCCAAAGACCTCGCCGGGCACCAGGATGCGCAGCGCGTCCTTGGCTCCGACCTCGGCGCCCAGCGTGTGCTGTACGGAACCCGACAGCACCACGTAGACATCGTCGGAGGCGTCGCCCACGTTGTACAGCCTGCGCCCGGGGCCGAAGATCTCGCGGCGCGACAACGCCGCCACGCGCTGGAGGATCTCCGCGCTGACAGAACTGAACGGCAGCGTGCGCTTGAGCAGCGCGATCAGCTCTTCGTCGGGCGCGCCGGCGTGTTCACTCATAGTCCCCTCTGGTCCTGTCCGGTCCACTGACGTGGCACGCAGCGGCGGCGCCGGGGCGCCGCCGCACGGCCTTCGTTGCTGCGGGTGCGCTACTTCGGGTCGGGCATCGAACGCACCTGCGCAATCGGTGCCGTCAGCTTGCGTTCCCTGAGGATCTCCTGCGTGAACTGCGGCATCACCGCCTCCGGGCGCAGCTTCTCGACGTTGATGCTCTTCGCCGAGAACAGGAAGGCGGTGGCTCGCGTGATCAGCTCCATGGCGGCCGGTGTCAGCGTGTACTCCAGCGAATTGCGCACGTCGGTGCCGCCTTGCGCCGCCGGCGCCTGACCGTAGTAGGCGCGGAACAGGACCTTGTCGGAGAAGCCGGTGGTCTGCGCCGCGATCAGCTTCACCATCTCGGCGGCATTGCGGGGGTCGGCGATGAAGAGTTGGGCATCGAGCTCGGCCTGCAGCCAGCCCTTGACCACATCGGGGCGGGCCTGGATCAGGTCGTAGCGCATGGCCATGAAGCCGCCGTCGATCTCGTCGACACTCGCGCCGGAGGCGACGCGCCGGGCCAGGCCTTCATCCACCAGCTTGGACGCGGTGGGCTCCCACACCACCGCGGCGTCCAGCTTTCCGGCCTTGAAGTTGCTGGTGATGACCTCGATGTTCTGGTTCAGGTAGGCCGCCGGCTTGATGTTCTCCTTGCGGAAAACGGTCTGGGCGTAGCGGTCGGTGCAGCTGCCCTTGGGCACCGCAACCTGCTTGCCGTCGAGCCAGGCCAGCGCTTCCTTGGGACTCTTGAACTGCGGCGCATCGGTGCGCGTGAGGAAGATGTTGCAGTTGTCCTTGCCCAGGCCCAGCGTGGCCACGATGCGCACATCAGCCACCTCCTGCTTGGTGGTCGAGACGATCGCAGGCATGTCGCCCATGTAGCCGATCTGCTGCTTGCCGGCCAGCATCTGGTTGACGATGACGGCGCCTTGCAGACCGACCTGGAACTCCACCGTCGAGCCCGGTGGCAGGTACTTCTTCCACATCTCCTTGCCACGCATCACCGCCGCCGACCAGGCCTGCGCGTAATAGGGCTGGTAGCCGACGACCAGCTTGATCGGTTCGCCGGGCTTGCCGAAGTCTTGGGCGACAGCGGCAAGCGGGGCCGCGACTGCGGCGAAGGCCATCATCATCGACGCCAGGCGTCGGGAAACAGGGACACTCATTTGTCTACCTCCAGGGTGGTGAGTGGTGGAACGTGGGCGTTGGCGGTTGTTCCGCTCTGGGATGGCGCCCGGGAATGCATCGACGTCTATGTCGCCCCTTCAACAGATAGGTATCTCGTGATCGTGGCGCAGAGCTTGCGCATGACGGCGTAGGCTGACTCGGGAGCGGACTCCAGAACCTTGAGCGTTTCTGCACCGTTCAGGCACAACACCGCAGAGTCTTCGTGGCACCTGGCGCTGGCGATGCGACGCGGCATCTTCTCCAGCAGCGCCGCCCAGCCGAAGAGCTCGCCCTTCTTCAGCATGAAGCCGGCCGCGCTCATGCGCTCGTCGCGGCCGATCAGGAACTCCACGCGCCCCGCCTCGAGCACATGGAAGTGTTCCGCCGGGTCGCCCACCTTGTAGACGTACTCGCCGGCCTTGTACTCGCGCCGCGTGGCCAGCTTGTCCAGCCGCGCGAGCAACACCGATGGCAGGCCGACGAAGAGCTCGCACGCATTGAGCGCGCTCTCCTGGCCGATCAACACATCGTCGCCGCGCACCTCGAGCGCATACTGCTCCAGCGGCGCCTCGGCCAAGCCGACGGCGCTGCCGCTGTGGATGTCCCACTGCCACAGATGCTGGTGGCAGGTGAGCGTCTTGCCATCGAAGAAGCCTTCGCCCAGGTCCACGTCCTGGTGCGGACAGATGCCGGGGTAGGCGTACAGCTTGCCTTCGGCGTTGGCGACCAGCACCTTCAGGCCGCTGGGCAGGTCGACGCGGTGGGTGCCGTTCAACGGCACATCGGCCACCTTGCACACGAGTGTCTTGCTCATCGGGTTGCCGCGCGATTCAACTGAACTTGTCGTACTTGATGTGATCTGCCGCGAGCTTGGCCTCGAGCAGCAGGAAGCGGATGCTGCCGTCCACCACCGGCGGCGGGCCGGCGATGTAGGCGCGTGTATTGGCGAAGCGGCCGTCCATCATGCGCTTGGCCACCTCGTGCACGTAGCCGTGGTCGAAGCGCAGCGCAGGGTGGGCCGCCGCCTCGGCCGGCTGCACCTCGGCGTCGGACAAGGCCACGGTCACCGCCAGCCGCTGGCCCGCCTGGCGACGCAGGGCCGCCAGCTCTTCCAGAAAGAACGCGTCACGCATGGTGCGCACGCCAAAGCACACGTGGCCATCGAACTGCGCGAAGTAACCCTCCTGCACCGCGCGGCTGAGGATCGACATCATGCCGGCGATGCCGCTGCCCCCGGCGATGCACAGCAGGTTCTTGCCCAGGTGCGGGTGAAAGGTGGCGTGGCCCATGGGGCCGAACAGATCGAGCCGGGCACCCACGACGCTGGCGCCGCCGAACAACCACTCGGACACCGCACCGCCCGGCTTGCGCTTGACCACGAACTGCAACCGCTGCGGCCGGTGCGCGTAGTTCACCATCGACCAGCCCCGGTAGCCGTCGATGCCCGGCACGCGCACCAGCGCGTACTGACCCGCGTCGAAGGGCATCGGCTGCGACAGCTCGATCTCCAGAAGCACCACGTCGTGCGTCAGCAGACGCGCCTGCACCACCTCGCCCTGGGCCGCCGCCGGAACGCAGGCACCGGCGTCCATCGAGTGCACGAAGCTGCCCACCTCGATCACCAGGTCCGAGCGGGCCTGGCACTGGCACATCAAGAAGTCCGCGGGTTGCTTCAGGTACTTGCGGCCGGGCGCTTGCGGCCAGGCGTCATGCAACTCCCCGGCAACCAGCTTGGCCTTGCAGGTGCCGCAGGTGCCGCTGCCGCATTCGTAGGGCAGGTTCACGGCCCCGGCCAGCCCGGACTCGAGAACGGACACCCCCGCCCGCGCCTCGAACAGATGCGCGCGATTGCGGGCGTTGAGCTGGATCTTCATCGGGCCGTGGCGTCGCGCAGCTTCAAAACGGCACGTGGTAGCCGATGCCGAGCATGCGGGTATCGAGGTGGATGCGACGGTCCGCAAGGCGGGCGCCGGCGGCGCTCAGGCGAACGGTGTCGTACATCTTGCCCACCGCGAAGAGCTCGGTCGCGCCGCCGTCGAGCGCCGTGCGGAACACCTGCAAGGCCGAGACCACCTTGGCCTCGCTGCCGTCGGGATTGAAGTCGACCGTGTAGACGGTGACGTGGCGCGAGATCGGCGAATGGTCGCTGTTGTGCTTGGGCAGGTTGCCGATCAGGGTCTCGAGCCCCTTCTTGTCTTGCTCCATCCAGATCATGTCCTTGCGGATCTCGGGGCTGTGCGCGGTGATGGCGTAGTGGAACGTGTCGTCGCACAGCGCGAAGAAGGCGGCGAACTGCTTGGCGTCCATCGCCAGCGCCGCGCGATGCACGCACTCGGTGACCGCCACGCGGGCCTGCATGTCCTGCGCGGCCATCACGCCGCCCTTTCCAGCTTGGCGAGCTTGTTGTCGCCATACGGGTCATAGGCCGCGCGCCCCATGCGACGGCTCCATTCGCCATAGAAGTGGCGCATTCCGACCTCGTCGTGGATGGTCGAGTTCTCCTCGCGGCCATGCAGCACCCACTTGCTGTCGCTGCCGGTACGCATCGCCACGCCCTGCCCGAACACCCCCAGCAGGTCTTCGTGCAGGTTGCGCCCGAACGGGCCCCAGATGACGTTGTGGTCGCGGATGCGCTCGGCGCGCTCCTCGGGTGTGTCACGCTTCAGGCCGAGGCCGCGGAACTCGATCACGACCTTGTTGGGCCCCAGGGGAATGGCGGTATCCATGCGCAGCACCGATGTGCGCAGGTTGTATGTCATGCCGGGGAAGATATCTATCAGCACCCACCCGCCCGGGGCCAGGCCGGGCCAACCCACGGCGCGCGCCTTGCTGCCATCGTAGGCGTCGTACTTCACCGACATCGAGCCCACCGACGCATGACCGTTGGCGTAGCCGGTGTATTTGCGGTCGAAGTAGCCCGGCTGCAGCATGCCGGTGGCACGATTGAAGTAGTGCATGTAGTCGTGATAGAACTCGCTGTTCGTGTCGTGCCACAGCTTGTAGTTGGTCTCCACCACGGCCTTGTGGTAGTGGAAGACCTCCAGCGGTTCGTTGAGGTTGTCGCCCAGCAGTTCGAGCGCCGGGCCGATGTATTCGTTCAGCGTGCAGGCGCCGTCGTCCACCGCCACCCACACGAAGCCGCCGAAGCCGACTTCGGTACGCACCTCGCGCAGGCCGGCGTCTTCGCAGCCGTAGCGGTCCTGGTAGCCGGCCTTGCCGCGCGAGATGTCGACGCAGGCGCCCTTGGCATCGAATGACCAAGCGTGGAAGATGCAGGTGATGCGCTTGGTGTTGCCCACCGGGTCGTACAACAGCGCGTTGCCCCGGTGCGGGCAGATGTTGTAGAAGCAGCGCACCTTGTTGTCGTCGCCACGCATGACGAACAGCTTGGCGCCGCCCGGGTGGTTGAAGGTGCGGTAGTCGTGGACGTTCGGAACTTCGCTCTCGTGGCAGGCGATGATCCAAGTCTTGTTGAAGATCTTCTCCTGCTCCTCGCGGAACAGCGCGTCGTCGGTGTAGATGCGCGAATCGACGAAGTGCGAATTGGGGAACTTCGGCTTTTCGTGCCACTGGGCAGAGTTGCGAGCCATCGCGTGTTACCTCCTGCTTGGGAAAGTGCGTGGGGTGGATTGATGCGACTCAACGCATGATCTGTGCCAATGGTAGGCGTGCCGCCTGCTCCTTGGCAGCACGGGGATACCATGCGGGCCGCCGCGCACCGCAGCGTGCGCCGTTTCCAATGGAAACGGCCGGCCTCGAAAGAAACGTCTTCACAGGCGCGGCCTGGAGGTTCAGAACAGGCCGACGACCTTGCCGCCGACAAGGTCGATCTTCACCGCGGAAGGGACCTTGGGCAGCCCGGGCATGGTCATGATGTCGCCGCACACCATGACGATGAACTCCGCGCCCGCCGCCAACCGGACCTCGCGGATGTTCAGCGTGTGGCGCTCGGGCGCGCCGCGCAGTTGGGCATCCGAGGAGAAGCTGTACTGCGTCTTCGCCACGCAGATGGGGTAGTGACCATAGCCGTCTTGCTGCAGCTTGGCGATCTGGGCCCGGACCTTGGCGTCGGCCGTCACTTCGCCGGCGTGGTAGATCTTGGTCGCGACCTTGTTGATCTTCTCCCACAACGTATCGCTGTCCTCGTAGACGAAGCTCATGGTTGAGGGTTTCTCGCACAGGCCGACCACGACCCGCGCCAGTTCGGCCGCGCCCTTGCCGCCCTCGCCCCAGTGCGTGGCCAGCACCACCGGCACGCCCAGCTTGGACATGCGGGCGCGCAGCAGTTCCACCTCCGCGGCGGTGTCGGTGTTGAACTTGTTGATCGAGACCACGCAGGGGATGCCGTAGTTGCGCTGCACGTTGTCGACATGGCGCTCGAGGTTGACGATGCCCTTGGCGAGCGAATCGACGTTCTCCTCGGTGATGGTCTTCAGGTCCTGCCCGCCGTGGTACTTGAGCGCACGCACGGTGGCCACGATGACGGCAGCGCTCGGGCGCAAGCCGCTCTTGCGGCACTTGATGTCGACAAACTTCTCCGCCCCCAGGTCGGCGCCGAACCCGGCCTCGGTGACCACGTAGTCGGCGAGCTTGAGCGCGGCGCTGGTCGCGATCACCGAGTTGCAGCCATGGGCGATGTTGGCAAACGGGCCGCCGTGGATGAAGGCCGGGTTGTTCTCTAGCGTCTGCACCAGGTTCGGTTTGAGCGCGTCCTTGAGCAACACCGTCATGGCGCCGTCGGCCTGGAGGTCACGCGCCGTCACCGGTTTCTGCTCGCGTGTGTGGCCGATGACGATGTTCCCCAGCCGCGTCTTCAGGTCGTCCAGCGAGGTGGCCAGGCAGAAGATGGCCATCACCTCCGAGGCCACGACGATGTCGAAGCCGTCTTGCCGCGGGTAGCCGTTGGCCGGGCCGCCCAGGCTGACGGTGATGTCGCGCAGCGCGCGGTCGTTCATGTCCAGCACGCGCTTCCAGGTCACGCGCCGCACGTCGATGCCGAGCTCGTTGCCATGGTGGATGTGGTTGTCGATCATTGCCGCCAGCAGGTTGTTGGCCAGCTGGATGGCGCCGAAGTCGCCGGTGAAGTGCAGGTTGATGTCCTCCATCGGCACCACCTGCGCGTAACCGCCGCCGGCCGCGCCGCCCTTGACGCCGAACACCGGCCCGAGCGAGGGCTCGCGCAGGCAGATGACGGCCTTCTTGCCGATGTGGTTGAGCGCATCGCCCAGGCCCACAGTGGTGGTGGTCTTGCCCTCGCCGGCCGGCGTGGGGCTGATGGCGGTGACGAGGACCAGCTTGCCGTCCTTGCGGCCCTTCAGGCTGTCCAGGTACTCCAGCGAGACCTTGGCCTTGTAGTGGCCATAGGGTTCCAGGTGCTCGTCGGCGATGGCCAGTCGTTCCTGCGCCACCTTCGAGATGCGTTGCATCTTGGCGAGTTGGGCAATTTCGATGTCGGAGGGCATGCAGGCTCCATTCGGGGGTGGTTGGGGTGGGGCACGCGGCTCAGGCCCGGGCCGCCGCTTCAAGGTCGGCGAAGGCCTGGCCACCGCCGTAGGACGCGCGCTCGGGCCGGGGTCCACCGGCCACGATCTTGACGGCGCAGTACTTGAATTCGGGGATCTTGCCGAACGGGTCCAGCGCGGCGTTTGTCAGGCGGTTGGCTGCCGCCTCGTAGAAGCAGAAGGGGATGAACACGGCGCCCTGCGGCGTGCCTTCGTCGGCACGGCTGTACAGGCTGATCTGGCCGCGGCGCGAACTCACCGTGAGGATGTCGCCTGGTACAAGCCCGAGGCGCTCGATGTCCAGCGGGTGCAGGCTGGCCACCGGTTCAGGCTCCAGCGCGTCCAGCACTCCGGCACGTCGCGTCATGGCGCCCGTGTGCCAATGCTCCAGCTGGCGCCCGGTGATGAGCACCATGGGATAGTCGGCGTCGGGCCGTTCATCGGCCGGAATCAGATCGGCCGGCACCAGGCGCGCACGGCCGCTCGGCGTGGGGAAGCGCGTCGTGAAGAGCACCGCCTGGCCGGGATCGCCTTCCTTCTCGCAGGGGTAGGTCACCGCGCTCTCGCGTTCCAGGCGTTCCCAGGTGATGCCGGCGATCGAGTTCATGCCGCGGCGCATCTCGTCGAACACCTGGCGCGGATGGTCATACTGCCAGTCCAGGCCGATGCCGCGCGCCATCTGGTTGATGATCCACAGGTCGGCGCGCGCATCGCCGGGCGGTTCGATGGCCCGGCGCCCCAGTTGCACCATGCGGTCGGTGTTGGTGACGGTGCCGTCCTTTTCGGGCCAGGCGCTGGCCGGCAACACCACGTCGGCCAGGCAGGCGGTCTCGGTGAGGAAGATGTCCTGCACCACGAGGTGGTCCAGGCAGGCCAGCGCGGCACGCGCATGATTCAGATCCGGGTCGCTCATGGCCGGGTTCTCGCCCATGATGTACATGCCGCGGACCTCCCGCGCGGCGGCGGCGTGCATGATCTCGACCACGGTCAGGCCGGGCTTGGGGTCCAATGCCGTGCCCCACAAGGCCTCGAAGCGCGCGCGCGCAGCGGCGTTGTCGACCCGCTGGTAGTCGGGCAGCAGCATCGGGATCAGGCCGGAGTCCGACGCTCCCTGCACGTTGTTCTGCCCGCGCAGCGGGTGCAGGCCGGTGCCGGGGCGGCCGATCTGCCCGCTGACCATGGCCAGCGCGATCAGGCAACGGGCGTTGTCCGTGCCATGCACATGCTGGCTGATGCCCATGCCCCACAGGATCATGGAGGCGCGGCTCTTGGCATAGAGCCGGGCCACCGCGCGCAGCCTGGGTGCGGCGATGCCGCAGATGGGCGCCATGGCCTCGGGCGAATACGACTGCACATTGCGCTTCAGGTCCTCGTAGCCCGAGGTGCGGTCGCGGATGAAGGCCTCGTCGGCCAGGCCCTCTTCGATGATCACGTGCAGCAGCGCATTGAGCATCGCCACGTCGGTGTCGGCGTGGAACTGCAGCACATGCTCGGCATGGCGCCCGAGCTCGGTGAGCCTCGGATCGGCCACGATCAGGTGCGCGCCCCTGCGCACCGCGTTCTTGATCCACGTCGCCGCCACCGGATGGTTGACGGTGGGGTTGGCGCCGATGACGAAGATGACCTCGGCCTGCGCGACGTCGTTGACCTGGTTGCTGACCGCGCCCGAGCTCACGCCTTCCATCAACGCGGCCACGCTGGAGGCGTGGCACAGCCGCGTGCAGTGATCGACGTTGTTCGTGCCGAAGCCCGTGCGCACCAGCTTCTGGAACAGATAGGCCTCTTCGTTGGAACCCTTGGCCGAGCCGAAGCCGGCCAACGCCTGCGGCCCATGCTGCTGGCGCAGGGCCTTCAGGCCACCCGCCGCCAGAGCCAGCGCTTCGTCCCAGCCGGCGGGCCGGAAGATGTCCTGCCAGCGGTCGGGGTCGAACGCCGTCGCGCCGTCCTTGGGCACGCCAGGCTTGCGGATCAGCGGCTGCGTCAGGCGCTGGCGGTGGTGCGCATAGTCGAAGCCGTAGCGGCCCTTCACGCACAGTCGGCCATGGTTGGCGGGGCCGTCTCGCCCCTCTACCCGTACGATGCGCTCGTCCTTGACGTGGTAGGTGAGCTGGCAACCCACGCCGCAGAATGGGCACACCGAGTGCACGGCCTTGTCGGCCACGGTCATGCCGGCACCGCGTGCCGGCATCAGCGCGCCAGTAGGGCAGGCCTGCACGCACTCACCGCAGGCCACGCAGGTGGACTGGGCCATGGCATCGCCGAGGTCGAAGACGATGCGCGCGCCATCGCCGCGCCAGGCCATGCCGATGACGTCGTTGCCCTGCTCTTCGCGGCAGGCGCGCAGGCAGCGCGTGCACTGGATGCAGGCATCCAGGTTGACGGCGATCGCGGCGTGCGAGAGGTCTGCCGGCGGCTGCGCGCGGCGCGCAAAGCGCGGCGTGCCCACGCCCAGGCGCACGGCCCAGCCGTCGAGTTCGGAATCGCGGCGGTGCGGGTGCGGCGCCGAGCTCGCACCTTCGGGCCCGCGGCCGGGCATGTCGGCCAGCAGCAGTTCCAGCACCATCTTCTGCGCGCTGCGCGCGCGCGGGCTGTCGCTGTGCACCTCCATGCCCTCGCTGGGAAGACGGCAGCACGAGGCGGCCAGCGTGCGCTCGCCTTTCACCTCCACCACGCAGGCGCGGCAGTTGCCATCGGGCCGCAGGCCGGGCTTGTGGCACAGATGGGGAATCTCCACGCCGCAGTCGCGCGCGGCCTCGATCAGGCTCTGGTCGCTGCGTGCAGTCACGGCCCGGCCGTTGAGCGTGAAGCGCACGGTGACAGCGGCGTGTTCGGTCGCGGTACTGGCGGCATTGGCGTTCATGGGCGTTCCCGGCCTCTCAATCCAGCTCGTGCGCAAAGTGCTTGAGCACCGACAGCACCGGATTCGGCGCCGCCTGCCCCAGGCCGCAGATGGACGCATCCATCATGGTGGCCGACAGCTCCTCGAGCAGCGGGCGGTCCCAGGCGCGTGATGCCGCCGGGCCCAGCAGCTCGACCATCTTCGCCGTGCCGCTGCGGCACGGTGTGCACTGGCCGCAGCTCTCGTGGCGGAAGAAGCGCATCACATTGCGCGCCGCGTCGCTGGCGCGGTCGTGCCCGGACAGCACGATCACCGCAGCCGAGCCGATGAAGCAGCCGTAGGGCTGCAGGGTGTCGAAGTCCAGCGGCAGGTGCCCCAGCGTGGCGGGGAGGATGCCGCCGCTCGCGCCGCCGGGCAGGTAGGCATAGAAGTCATGCCCGGGCAGCATGCCGCCACAGTACTCGTCGATCAGCTCGCGCACGCTGATGCCGGCCGGCGCCAGATGCACGCCGGGCCTGCACACGCGACCCGAGACCGAGAAACTGCGCAGCCCTTTGCGACCTTGGCGCCCGTGGCCTGCAAACCATTGCGGCCCGCGTTCCAGGATGTCGCGCACCCAGTACAGCGTCTCCATGTTCTGCTCAAGCGTGGGACGGCCGAACAGCCCTACCTGGGCAACATAGGGCGGCCGCAATCGCGGCAGACCGCGCTTGCCTTCGATCGACTCGATCATCGCGCTCTCTTCGCCGCAGATGTAGGCCCCGGCGCCGCGGCGCAGATGGATCTCGGGCAACGCCGCCGGCGCCTCGGCCTGCAGCCGGGCGATCTCGCGTTGCAGGAGGGCGCGGCAGCCGTGGTACTCGTCGCGCAGGTAGATGTAGCAGGCCCGGGCCTGCACGGCCCACGCCGCGATCAGCATGCCCTCCAGGAAGCGGTGCGGATCGCGCTCGAGGTAGGTGCGGTCCTTGAACGTGCCGGGCTCGCCTTCGTCGATGTTCACGGCCAGCAGTCGCGGCGCCGGCGCGGCGCCGACGATGCGCCACTTGCGGCCCGTGGGAAAGCCCGCGCCGCCCAGGCCGCGCAGCCCCGAGTGCTCCATGGCCTGCAGCACCTCTTCCAGCGGCCACTGCCCTGTCGCGCAGCGCGTGTACAGGCGGTAGCCGCCGGCGCGGCGGTAGGCCTCGAGCCCCACGTACGCCGGCGCCACCTCTTGCTGCACACCGGGCGAGTGCTGCGGCTGCACGAGCTGCACGGGATCGAAGCACCCGTTGTCGGCGCTCGGCGGATGCCGCGCCTGGCCGGCCTCGACCAGGGCCACGACCTTCTCGGCGCTGGCGCAGGCCAGCGCGCACTGGCCCACCGCCGCCGCCGGTGCCTGCTCGCAGCGACCAATGCACGGCGCCGCCACGACGCGCACCTTCGGGCCCAGCAGCTCGGGCAGGCGCTCGAGCAGCGAGCGTGCGCCGGCCAGCTCGCAAGACAGCGAATCGCAGACGCGAACCGTCAACACCGGCGGCGGCGTCTCGCCCGCCTTCACGATGTCGAAGTGGTGATAGAACGAGGCCACCTCGTACACCTCGGCCATCGACAGGCGCAGTTCGTCGGCCAATGCGACGAGGTGGCGGTCGGCCAGGTGTCCATGCGCATCCTGCAGGCGGTGCAGGTATTCGACCAGGAGCTCGCGCACGCGCGGCGCGTCGCCCAGCAGCGCGCGCACCTCGGCCCGCGATACGGCGTCCGTGCGGCGGCCTTTCAGCGTGGCACGAAAGCGGATCGGCTGCGGTGCCGCACCAGCCGCCTGGGCCGCGTCGCGCGGGCGATCATTCATCAGGTCTCCAGCTTCCTCTTGGCGCAAGCAGGCCGCGCGATGTTCGAAACGAAACGCATGAGGCCAGTCGTCGCGCCGCGGGTTTTCGAATCGAAACCTCGGCTGCGAAAAGCGCCGACCACCGCAGCCACACAGCAAGACCGATGCCCATGGTGTCAGCGTTCACCATGTCTTGTCATTCGCTCGAGCCCGTGTCTATGATGAACTTGCATGTGGCTTCGCGCTGTGAACGCAAGCCCGGCACACCCAACACAACCGGAGACCGCACATGACGCTGAAGCGAAGAGACGGACCCGACACGAGCGCGCCGCCGACCAGCCCTGCGCCGACGTCCACCGACACGGTGGTTGCGCAGCGGCGCAACTTCCTGCGCCGCGGTGCCGCCGTCGCCGCCGGTGGCGTGGCGCTGGGCGCGAGCGCGCAGACGTTGGAAATCCCCAAGAGCAATCTGGCTGCCGGGCGGCCGATGGAGGCCAAGGCCTACGGCACGCCCTCGCGCTACTACACGGTCACGCGCAACCGCACCGACGTGCTCGTGAACCGGCAGAACTTCTCCGACTGGAGCATGACGCCGCTACAGCACCAGCACGGCATCGTCACGCCCAACGGCTTGTTCTTCGAGCGCCACCACGCCGGCGTACCCGACATCAATCCCGACGAACACCGCCTCGTCCTGCACGGCATGGTGCGCCAGCCGCTCGTCTTCACGATGAGCGACCTGATGCGCTACCCCTCCGTATCGAAGTTCTACTTCCTCGAGTGCTCGGGCAACGGGCTCACCGACTGGACACGGGCTGCCTCCACCACCGTCCAGCAAAGCCATGGGCTGCTCTCGTGCGGGCAGTGGACCGGCGTGCCGCTGTCGTGGTTGCTCGAGGAAGCCGGCGTGGACCCCAAGGCCACCTGGATGCTGTTCGAAGGCGCCGACGGCGCCGGCCATACGCGTTCGGTGCCGATGAAGAAGGCATTGGCCGACGTGCTCATCGTGTACGGGCAGAACGGCGAAATGCTGCGGCCCGAGCAGGGTTATCCGCTGCGCGCCTTCGTACCCGGCTGGGAGGGCAACGTCAGCGTCAAGTGGCTGCGACGCATCAAGGTGGGCGACGCGCCATGGAATTTCCGCAGCGAGACCGCGCGCTATACCGACCCGATGCCGGATGGCAAGTGGCGCCAGTTCAGCTTCGAGATGGAAGCCAAGTCCGTGATCACCAATCCTTCGGGCGGCATGCGCATGGCCGGGCCGGGACCGGTGGAGATCCAGGGCTTCGCCTGGTCGGGCAACGGCACGATCCGGGCCGTCGACGTCTCGGTGGACGGCGGGCGCAACTGGCAGGAGGCGCGGCTCGAAGAGCCCGTGCTCGACAAGTGCCTGACCCGTTTTCGCTTCAACTGGCGCTGGGACGGCAGCCCGGCGCAGATCGCCAGCCGCGCCGTCGACAGCACAGGCTACGTACAGCCCACGGTGGCCGACATCGCCAAGGTGCGCGCCTTGACGGGATTCGTTCAACACCACAACGGGGTGTTCCCGTGGTCCATCAGTGCCAGCGGGGAGGTCAAGAATGCGATCGCCTAAGTCGGCTGCGGCAGCCGTTGCCGCCCTCTCGTTCCTGGTACTGGCCGGGTGCGCTTCGAGCCCTTCCGGCACCGGGGCGTCGCCGCCCAGGCCGCAGGTGGCCTACGGCAAGCCCATCACCGAAGCGCAGCTGGCGCTGTGGAACATCGACATCCGCTCGCCCGATGGCCGCGGGCTGCCCGCCGGGCGCGGCTCGGTGGCGCAGGGCAAGCAGGTCTACGACGCGCAATGCCTGTCGTGCCACGGGCCCGATGCCAAGGGCGGGCCGATGTTCGGCGCCATGGTGGGCGGCATCGGCTCGTTCACCACCAACACGCGGGTGCTCACGCCCGGCAGCATGTACCCCTATGCGCCGCTGATGTTCGACTACATCCGCCGCTCGATGCCGCTGACGGCGCCGCAATCGATGAGCGCCGACGACATCTACGCCGTCTCGGCCTATATCCTGCACCTCAACGGCCTCGTACCGGCCAACGCGGTGATGGACGCGCAGTCGCTGACCGCCGTGCAGATGCCCAACCGCAACGGGTTCATCGTGGACGACCGGCCCGATGTCAAGGCCGTGCGCTGCATGACCAACTGCAAGTAGCCGGCAATGTCGCGAGAGCACGGCAGCGGCTGAGCCCGTGTCAGGCATCCGCATGCACCTGCGCAAGACCGTCTTCACCGTCGAGACCGTGCTCTCCGAGGCCGGGCGCACGGTCGCTCGGCCCATCCGCAGGGCGGTGGCGATGGCGGTCATCGACAACCCCTTCGCGGGTCGATATGTCGAAGACCTGTCGCCCCTGTTCGATGCAGGCGAGCGAATCGGCGAGCAGTTGGTGCCGAAGCTGCTGCAGCTGCTGGAAGAGCCTGCGGTCGCCTACGGCAAGGCGGCTGTGGTCGGCGCCGAGGGTGACCTCGAACATGCCTCGGCCATCATCCACCCCAAGCTCGGCAAGCCGCTGCGCGCGGCCGTGGGCGGTGGCCAGGCGGTGGTGCCGTCGAACGTCAAAGTCGCGGGCATCGGGGCTTTGATCGATGTGCCGCTGGCCCACAAGGACGACCCGTGGTCCTTTCCCGAGATGGACACCTGCACGGTGTGCCTGGGTGATGCGCCACGGCCGCGCGAGATCGTCGTGATCATCGCCGTGTCGTCGGGCACGCGCCCGAACGCGCGCAGCGGCAAGACACGCGCGGGCTGACGGCACGCCCAGACTCCAGCGAGCACGAGCCGATGCCGATGCCCACCTGCTGCATCGCGCCGCGCGTCTCGCCCAGCCGCGCCCATGCGAGGATGGAGTGGGATTGAGGGCCGCGGTCACGGCTGGACTGCGGCGAGTACCTCTCGCGATGATGCTGGCACTGCTGATCGGCGGGGCCGGCGCGCAGACCCGCGCCGGCGCCGACGAGACCTGGCAGAAGCTGCTCGTCAAGGGCCACCACCTCGCCTACCAGTGCCAAGGCAGCGGCAGCCCCACGGTGCTGCTCGAATCACCGGGCGCCGTCTCGGCCGCTGAAGCCTATCGGGGCATTGCGGCGGTCCTCGCACAGAGCCACAGGACCTGCATCTTCGAAAGGCTGGGCCTGGGCCGCAGCGACCCGCTGCCCCCTGGACGCCTGCAGACGGTGAAGGGCCGCAGCGAGGAACTGGATGCGCTGGTGCTTCGGGAAAGCGGCGAGGCGCCGGTCGTTCTGGTGGGCTACTCGCTGGGCGGCCTGGTCGTGCGCCACTACGCCGCCACCCAGCCGCAGCGGGTGGCTGGGCTCCTGCTCGTCGATGCCGTGCACGAGGACTGGATGGTCGAACTGAAGAGCAAGATGGACCCGGAAGACTGGGCGCGGGTGGAAGACGCGCAGCAGTGGTTCCGCCAGCGCCTGGGCTATGACCACTGGGACAGCCAGGCCGAGGTCAGGGCGACCCAACTGCCCGAGAACCTGCCGGTTCGCATCATCTCCCGCGGGCTGCCCTATCTGCGCGTGCGTTTCATCGGCATCTCGGAGCCGGCGGTCACGCTGTTCAACGACTCGCACGACCGGCTGCAGGCGCAGATGCTGGGCCTCACGTCCAGGACAAGTCGCGTGGTGGCGAGGGGCAGCGAACACATGGTCATCGAGTCGGCGCCCGAGCTCGTGCTGTCCGAGCTGGCCTTGCTGTTGCGGGACGTGCTGGCCGCTGCGCACAACGGGGCCCACAACAGGCCCCGCCCCTGAAGGCCC
>JALHOU010000022.1:0-1943 GCA_022842825.1 Rubrivivax sp. | reverse complement strand
GCAAGGCGAGCCTTCAACGGCGCGTGAGGCGATGTCGATCAGGGGCTGGTCAGGGCCCCTCAGTGCCTTGGGGCGCAACACGCGTGGCGGCAAAGCGCTGCAGCACCACCGGCTTGCCGCCAAAGCGCTGCTTGCACAACCAATGTGCCAGCGCGGAATCCAGAAGCTGCAGGTGGCCTGGAAACCAACGCGCCAGCTCATCGGCGAGCCGGCGCGCCACTGCGCGGTCGCCTCCGCGCGTGAGTTCCAGCACCTCGTCAACCGACCTCAACACCGCATCGTGCTCGTCAACATGGCACTGCCGGGCCGAGAAGCCGGTCTCGGTCATCCAGGTGTTCTCGCGTTCGAAGTGCGCGCGCGCGTGGTCGGCAAAGGCCTGCAGGCGGATGGGCAGTTCGTCTTCACTGGCCGCCTGCAGCGCGCCCACGAGTTCCACGAAGGTCTGGTGGTCCGCGTCGATGGCGGGATCACCGAGCAGCAGCCGGTCGTTCCAGGCCATGAGCGAATCGGGGCTCGTGCGGTCCATGATGGTCGGCTCAGGCGTTGTTCAGCGCAGCGGCGGTGCCGCACGGCTCGCAAGGTAGCACACCCAGATGCCGGCGAGCACGGTGCCGATGCCCAGCGCCTGCATGGTGCCCAGTGACTCACCCAGCAGCGCCCAGGCAAAGAGCGCCGCGAGCAGCGGCTGACTGAGCAGCGCGACAGCGGAGAACGCCGGCGGCAGGTGGGCCAGCGCATAGACGATGAGGCCGTTGCCGGCCACCTGGCCCACGAGCGCGAGCATGAGCATGAGGCCCAAGCCTCGCAGCGAATCGGGCCACAGCGCAACGCCTGCCACCCACGCAGCAAACAGGAGGATGGGGCTGGCTGCCATGCTCGTCCACAGCATCACCGACAGACTACCGTGGCGCGCCCTGAGGCGCACGGCCACCAGGATGTAGGCGGCGTAGAACACGCCGCTCAGCACGCCCAGCGCGTCGCCCACCAGGCGATCGTGCGCGAGCGTGAGGCTGGCGCCGATGACGAGCACCGCGCCAGCCAGCGCGAGCGCAAGCCCGAACAGGAATCGCACGCTCACGCGCTGGCGAAAGAGCAGCCAGGCGCCGAGCACGACCCAGATGGGCTGCGAATTGAGGAACAGCACCGCGTTGGCGATCGAGGTGAGCGATATCGACGCATGCAGCGCGAGCAGGTCGCCGGCGAAGAGCACGCCGGTCAAGGCCAGCAACGTGAGATCGCCCGGCACCGACCGCGGCGGTTGTTGCGCGCCGCTGCGCCGCGCCAGCAGCATCCACAAGCCGATGCAGGGCACCGCGAGCGCCATGCGCCAGAACGCGCTGGCCGTGGGTGCAAGCTCGCTCACGCGCACCAGGATCGGCGCGAACGCCGTGCCTGCAGCTCCGACCAGCAACGCGACAAACGCGCGTCTGTCGCGTTGCGCGAGCTTTCGCTCGACCATCATGAACCGCTTGCCTCCCGGGGCATTCTGGCATGCGCATGCTCGGGTCGCCAGCCTGGCGGCCGACAACGAAGCGGCCAAGATCGGCAAGCGCGGGTGGGTGCACCCGCTGCACCACTCCTTCGCAACGCACAGTGCACGAGTCTCCGACAGCCCCGCCACGCACGCCCCCGCAGGGCCGCCCTTGCTCGATGAGCCCTACCCCAGGAACTGCAACAGCGCGCGCTGGTAGCCGTACACGTCGCGCGGCTTGAGCCGCACCAGACGGGGCAGCAGCCTCAGCCGTGCCGCCTCGGTCACGCGCAGCGCCTCGGTGAGCAGTGCCATCTCGGGCGCCACGCGCAACGCGCCCGGCCCGGCCCCAACACGCAACTCGATCCCCTGCTCTGCCAACCGCGCCACCGCGCCATGCTCGGCGGCCTGCCGATTGCCGGCGTGGCGCCGGGCGACGAGCGCGGTGATGCGCTCGGTGGCCTCGGCCAGC
>JALHOU010000021.1 GCA_022842825.1 Rubrivivax sp. | reverse complement strand
CAGCCCGCGGCGCGCCGACCGGCCGACCACGGCGGTGGCCCCGGCGGCGGGTCGAACTTCGAGCGTGTCGAGCCGACGCTGGACAGCCGCCTGCCCGAGTCGGGCGTCGGCGAGGACGTGCGACAGCTGCAGATGAGCACGCTGTCGTTCCAGGACTACGTGCGCGAGCGCATGCTGAAGCGCCGCCAGGCCGAACTGGGGGCTGCCGCGGCCGAGCCCGAGCCGCCCCGGCCGCCGGCGGCCTCGCCCATCGCCCAGGCGCGTGCCCGGCTGGCTGCTCAGCAGGCCGATCATGCCCAAGCACGCCGCGTCCCGGCGCGCGACTTCGCCGACTCGACCTTTGGCACCGCGCCGGGTGTGGCCCGCGCCGCGGCGATGGCCGATGCGCTGATGCCGCAGGCGGTGGCGCAGCGTGCGACGCGGCCCGCTGGTGCTGCCGCGCCCGCGCCCGCGCCGATCCGTGCCGCGACGCCGCCGCCAACGCACCCGAGCGACCCCATGCCGGCCCTGCACAAGGTCGCCCCGGTCAAGCGGCCTGATCCACCGGTGCTGCAGCACGTTCTCACGCCTGCCATGCCAGCCGCGGCCGCACCGGCTGCCGCCGGCCAGGACCAGACGGCCATGATGAGTGAGCTGCGCTCGATGCGCGGCCTCATCGAGCAACGCTTCGGCGCGCTCGCCTTCATGGAGAAGTTGCAGCGCCAGCCGCGCCAGGCACAGCTGACGCAGCGGCTGCTCGATGCCGGCTTCTCGCCCGCGCTCACGCGGCGCCTGGCCGAGTGCCTGCCCCCCGAGGTCGAGGAGATCTCCTGGGCGGCCGGCGTGCTCGAGCGAAACCTGACCACCGGCGAGCGCGAGGCTGCGCTCGAGGATGCCGGGGGCGTCTACGCGCTCATTGGCGCCACCGGCGTTGGTAAGACCACGAGCACGGCCAAGCTCGCAGCCGCCTTCGCCACCAAGCACGGCGCGGCCAACCTCGGCCTCGTCACCCTGGACGCCTACCGCGTCGCGGCGCACGAGCAGCTGCGCACCTACGGGCGCATCCTCGGCGTGCCGGTGCATACCGCGCACGACCGCGCCTCGCTGGAAGACCTGCTCGAGTTGCTGGCGGGCAAGCGCATGGTGCTCATCGACACCGCCGGCATGGCGCAGCGCGACACGCGCACGCGTGAACTGCTCGAGATGCTGCAACGGCCCTCCATCAACCGCATCGTCGTCATCAGCTCGGCGGCGCAGGGCGAGACGATCGAGGACCAGCTTTCCGCCTACGCCGCCCCGGGTTGCCGCGGCGTCGTGCTGTCCAAGGTGGACGAAGCCGTGAAGCTGGCCCCGGCGCTGGACGCGATGATCCGCGCCCGCCTCAAGGTGCTCGCCGTGGCCAACGGCCAGCGCGTGCCCGAGGACTGGCACCGCCTGTCTGCGCACGCGCTGGTGCAGCGCGCGCTGCGCGCGCAGGGCGCGCCGGCCTGGCGCATGGAGCCGGCCGAAGTCAACCTGGTCTTTGCCGGGCAGCCGTTTGCGTCTGGATCGGCTACGGACTCGGTCGCGCCAGGCGCCGCGGCTGCGCCGGTGCGCAGCCCGTCGGCATTGGCCTGAAGCCACGCACCCCAGCGGCACCGAACACCGAGACACCGAGCCCCCGGACATGCGCGACTTCTACGCCACCTCCGCGTCCGTGCCCCTCGATCAGGCCGAAGGGCTGCGCCAGCTCTTCTCGGGCCGCGCCGGACCGGGCCGCCGGATCATCGCGCTGGCCGCCAACCCGCATGTCGCCTTCAACGCCACCGTGCTGGACCGCGTCGCGGCGACACTCTCCTGCCTGGGGCGCCAAGTGCTCGTGGTCGACGCCTCGCTGTCCGCACCGGCGCCGCATGAGCTGGCGCGCCTGGACCTGGCCGCCGGCATCGAACCCATGATGCCGGGTGTGGCCTACCTGCCGGCGCGCGGGCTGCCGATGCATTACGTGGACACGCGCGGCTCCGCGGCGCGCTTCGTCGAGGCGTTGTTCGATGCCGTGCCCAGCGCCGACGTGGTGCTCTTGCATGCCGAGGCCGCCGACCTCGCGCGCATCATCGGCCGCCGCCCCGCCCGCCCGATGCTGATGGCGGCCGACCATCCGGAGAGCCTGAAGCACGCCTATGCGAGCTGCAAGCTGCTGATGCAGCGCACGGGGCTCGCCACCTTCGACCTGCTGCTGACCGCCTCCGCGAGGTCGCCGAGGGTGCTCAGCATCGTGGCCAGCCTGCGCGGCTGCGCCGACAGCTTTCTTGGCGCTCTGCTGCACGACTGGGCGCTCGTGGACCCGGCGCTGACCGCGCCGCTCGCGCGCGACGAGTTGCGCCAGGCACTGGCCGAGACTGGCGACGGCAGGACCGAGTGCGCCAGCGACGACACGCACGACTTCGCCCGCGTCGCGCGCCTGGCCACGCTGCTGGCGGCGCAACTGGCGCTTGACGACGCCGAGACTGCATCGGCTCCCGCCGGCGCGGCCCTGTTTCCGACTCCGCTGCCCCCTGGGCATTCACGGCACCACGATCGATAGAGGTTGAACCCACCATGTATACCGCCAAGGGAACACTCGACGCCGGCGCGCTGCTCAAGCAGTACCAACCGCTCGTGCGCCGCCTGGCGCACCAGATGATCGCCAAGCTGCCGGCCAATGTGGAGCTGGATGACCTCATCCAGGTGGGCATGATCGGCCTGAGCGATGCGCTGTCGCGCTTCGACGCCAACCAGGGCGTGCAGTTCGAGACCTTCGCCACCCAGCGCATCCGTGGCGCCATGCTCGACGAGCTGCGCGGCAACGACTGGATGAGCCGTGGCGACCGCCGCCACCAGCGCAGCATCGAGGCGGCCGTGCACAAGCTCGAGCAGCGCTTCGGCCGCGCGCCGAGCGAGAGCGAGATCGCGCGCGAGATGGGCCTGACGCTCACCGCCTACCAGGAGCTGCTGGGCAAGGTGCGCGGCACGCAGCTCATCTACCTCGAGGACATGAGCGGCGACGACGGTGACGAGGACTACCTCGACCGGCACGTCGCCGACGAGGAGGCCAACCCGGTGGCGCGCCTGCAGGACCAGCGCATGCGCGAGGCCCTCGTCGAGGCCATCAAGCAGTTGCCGGAGCGCGAGCAGTACGTCATGAGCATGTACTACGAGCAGGACATGAACCTCAAGGAGATCGCGGCCGTGCTCGGCGTGACCGAGAGCCGGGTCTGCCAGTTGCACAGCCAGTCGATCGCCCGCCTGCGCTCGCGCCTGCGGGAGTGGTAGCCGCCGCTGAAGCTGCCAGGACGCGACACCGGGGTCCAGGCCCCTCTCGACCGGAGACAACCACCGTGCTGCTCTCGTTCCGTCGCCGCCCCGCGACCGCGGAGGCCACCGCGCCGACGACCCCCCATGCGCGCAGCCCCGAACTGAAGGGTGTGGTCGAGGACCTCGCCCTGCAGGCCTCGGTGCTCGGCCAGGAAGCTG
Source organism: Rubrivivax sp. (assembly GCA_022842825.1). Lineage (GTDB taxonomy): Bacteria > Pseudomonadota > Gammaproteobacteria > Burkholderiales > Burkholderiaceae_C > Rubrivivax. Next base: position 31,370 of record JALHOU010000021.1, on the reverse strand, counting down.
CCGAGGTGCGTGGTGCCATCGAGGACGCCAGCCAGGCCGCGCAAGCACAGGCGCAGGCCGTGCTTGCTCTGACCCAGCAGTTGCAGCAGGTGGGCCAGGCCCAGAGCGGTATCGCCGCCGAAACCGAGTCTGCCCTCGAGGCGGTGGTCCAGGTGGGCGACGCCGTGCACGGTGTCGGCCAGGAAGTGGGCGGCATCGTCAGCACGCTGCGCGAGGTGTCGCAGGCGGCGCGCGAGATCACGCAGATCGCCTTGCAGACGCGCCTGGTGGCTTTCAACGCCTCGGTGGAGGCCAAGCGGGCCGGCGAGGCCGGGCGCGGCTTCTCGGTCGTGGCCGACGCCGTGAAGGATCTTGCCGCACGTGTGGAGACCTCGTCCAAGCAGATCATGGGCACCGTTGGCCGGCTCGACAGTCGGGTCGGCACGCTCGAACGGGAAGTGCGCCGCGACGACAAGTCACCTGCCGAACAACAGGGCGCCGTGCACCGCGCGCTGGCCACCGTGGGGGAGGGTGTGCGGCGCATCCATGCGGCCAGCGGCCGCAGCCGCGACCTGTGCGTGGGTCTCGAAGGCCAGGTGGCCACCATCGAAGGCGAAATCCGCGGCACCACCGGTCGGTTGTCGACCACGCTGGCGCGCACCGAGAAGTTCCTGCGCATCTCCGAGCACCTCATCGAGGCAGTCGCCGAGTGCGGCGTGTCCACCCCCGACACGCCCTTCGTCGAGGCCGCGCAGCATGCTGCGGCGCAGATCTCGCAGCTGCTCGAGGAAGCGCTGCGTGGCGGCATCCCGGTTGCCGACCTCTTCGACGAGGACTACCGCGTCGTGGAAGGGAGCGCGCCGCAGCAGCACCTGACCCGCTTCGTGACGCTGGCCGAGCGCCTGTTTCCCCAGGTGCAGGAGCGCGTGCTGCGCCTGTCCGACAAGGTGGTGTTCTGCATCGCCGTCGACCGCAACGGCTACATCGCCTGCCACAACCGCAAGTACAACCAACCGCAGCGCCCGGGCGACCTGCTGTGGAACACCGCCAACTGCCGCAACCGCCGCATCTTCAACGACCGCACCGGGCTCGCCTCGGCGCGCAACCAGCGCCCCTTCCTGCTGCAGACCTATCGCCGCGACATGGGGGGTGGCCATTTCGTCATCCTCAAGGAGGCGGCGGCACCGATCACGGTGGCGGGCCGCCATTGGGGCGGCCTGCGCCTGGCATTCAAGTTCTGAGCGCACGCTGGCTGGCGCCGCGGCGCTGCCAAAGAAAACGCCCGGGTCACCCCGGGCGTATTGCCTTGCAGAAGTGGAGCCGGGCGCTTCAGGCCCAGGCCGAACCGGTGGCGCTGGCGCGTTCGGCGTAGCCGGCGGCGGAGTAGGTACCGGCCGCGGGCGCCGGGGCGGGCAGCAGCACCTCGATGGCGCGGTCGACCGAAGCGGTGGCGCGAGCGAGCGCTTCGCGGTGCGCGGCCACGCGACCCACCGCGTAAGCGAGCTGGCGGCGCAGATCCGGCGTCAACGCGCCCGGCTCGCGCAGTACCGGACCGGCCGCATCGAGAGCGACCACGAGTTGATCGGCCGCCGTCTGCAGCGCCTGGGCATCGCGGCCCTGGAGGGCGGTGCTGAGCGCGCTCAGCTGCTCGTCCAGGAGATGGAGCGTGGCGGCGAGCGGCACCTTGCGGCCGGCAGCCTCGTGGCCTTTGCCACTGGGGATGGCCTGGATGGAACTGGCGCTGGCTGTCGTCACCGCGGACCCCTCAACCGATCTTGCGGCCCAGCAGTTCTTCGGCGTTGACGATCAGCTTGTCGGCGATCGCCTCGGCGTTGATCTGGTAGGTGCCTTCGCGGATGGCGGCGGCGATGCGCTCGACCTTGGCCGCGTCGAACGCGGGGTCGTCCGCGGCCTTCACGAGCAACGATGCGGCCGGCGACAGGGCCACCTGGGCGCTGGGCGCGGCGGCCTCCGGCCCCTTGGCGGGCACGGTGGCGGACGGGCCCTTGCGCTCGGTACCCTGGCTGGGCGAAACGGGCTTGCTTTCGAACGAACCGATCTTCATGGTGGACTCCTGTCCAGGGTTGGCACTGGGCCATCCCCCGCTGACATGTACGCACTATCGGCAGGGCCCTCGCCGGACTTGAGGGTGCTCTGACAAAGAATTTTCGCCGACCCCCCTGGTTCGTGGGGCCGGGCGCCGGCGGCCGGGCGCCGCGAAGCGGCAAATTTGCCGCCGGTGCGCCGGGCTGCGCTCCGGGTCGCGAGGACCGCGGCGGCGGCGCCTGCGGCGGTTGGTGGCCTCATGGCCGCACCTCCACGAGCGATTCGCCCACGGCTTGTCCGGTCAGGATGCGCCCGCCCTCGGTCCGTACACGCACGGGTTGGCCCTCGATGCCATGGCCCAAGGCCAGTCCATCGGCCTGGATGCTGAAGCCGGGGCCGGCGGCCACGATACGCACCGCCTGGCCGTTGGCGAACCAGCGCCGGGCCTGGAGGTCGGCCTCGCGCAGCGCCTGGCCGGGCTGGACTGGGCGGGCAAGGATGCGACCCGCGATCGGCGACAGGGCAGCGAGCGGCGGTGTCGCCGCCGCAGCCCAGTCGGTCTCGGTCAGCTCCCATTGGTCGGTCGCCACGACCGCGCCTGTAGGCAAGGCAGCGCGGCTGGTCCAGGCGGGCGCCAGCACCTGCACCCGGACAGGCAGGAAGGCGCGCCAGAGAACCGGTCCGGAGAGGCAGCGTAGGCCCACCCGTGTGGCGCCCCAACTCGGCAGACCCGCCACCAGATAGGGCTCCACTCGGGCGCAGGCGACCAGGCGCAGGCGTGCATCGAGGGTGCCGACGGTGGCGGTGATGCGCGCGCCGACGGGCGCGAGGGCGGAGGCCGACTGACGCACGAGCGCGAGCGCGGCCTCGGTGGTGGCCGCATCGGGCTCGAAAGAGGCCTGCGCCAGGCAGGCCCCGGCTGCGACGGCAGCGCATGCCGTCAGCGCGGCCTGCACGAGCCAGGACGCGGCCGGGCGCCTGCCGATGCTGCAGGCGCCCACCTCGACACGATGGTGGCACTTCTTCACAGGAACCAATGTAGCCAACGCGGGCCTTGCCGGTGCCGGGAGTTGGAGGTGAAAGGGCGCTCTTATCGGTCTCACGCCATCGGTGCCGCTCACCAGAATCCGCTTCCACATCCCGAGGTGGGGCCACGCATGATTCCCAAGCTCACCGCCAGTCTCGATTTCCACGGCCAGGCGCTGCGCCTTCGGGCTGAGCGCCAGCGCCTGATCGCCGGCAACATCGCCAACGCCGACACCCCCGGCTTCAAGGCGCGCGACTTCGACTTCGCGAGCGCGCTGCGGGCGGCAAGCGCCGGCGCCGCACCCGGCGAGGGCATCGCCCAAGGTGTGATGCAGCCGGGCGGGCGCCCGGCGCCGTTGCTGCGCTATGCGCTGCCGGCGCAGACCAACCTCGACAGCAACTCGGTTGACATGGACCGCGAGCGGGCCGCGTTCGCGCAGAACGCCACGCAGTACGAGGCGACGCTGCGCTTCATCAACGGCAGCGTGCGCACCGTGCTCGACGCGATGAAGAGCCACCACCAGGGCTGAAGCCCGGCCCCCAGTCGAACGGAGCAACCATGAGCCTCGCCCGCATCTTCGACGTCGCCGGCAGTGCGGTCAGCGCGCAGAGCCAGCGCCTGAACGTGGTGGCCTCCAACCTGGCCAACGCCGACACCGTGGCCGGCCCCGACGGCAGCCCGTACAAGGCGCGCCAGGTGGTCTTCCAGACGCTGCTCATGGGCGCGCCCGGACAGCGCGACGTGAATGCCGGCGTGCGCGTGTCGACCATCACCGAGTCCGACGCCGTGGCGCGGCGCGTGCACGACCCCAAGCACCCGGGGGCCGACGCCGAAGGCTACGTCACCTACAGCAACGTGAGCCCGGTGGAGGAGATGGTGAACATGATCTCCGCCTCGCGCTCGTACCAGAACAACGTCGAAGTCATGAACACGGCGCGCAATCTGCTGCTCAAGACACTGCAGATGGGCCAGTCCTGACCGCGCCGCTCCTTCATCGACGACCTGACCCGGACCCGCCATGGCCACCATCGACGCCTTCTCCGCGCTGAACGGCGCCAGCACCGGCAACGTGGCCACGACGGCCAACGCCGCCGGCAGCGCCGACCGCTTCCTGCGGCTGCTCGTCACGCAGATGCAGAACCAGGATCCGCTCAACCCTCTGGACAACGCCCAGGTCACGAGCCAGATGGCGCAGATCAACACCGTCTCCGGTGTCGAGAAGCTCAACGAGACCGTGGCCGGGCTGAACCGCCAGTTCCTGCAGATGCAGGCGCTGCAGGGAGCGTCGCTCGTCGGTCGCAGCGTCACGGTGCAGGGCGACCGCATGCACGTGCAGGAAGGGGCGGCCGCTGGCGGCTACGAGATCGCCTCGCCCGCCGACCGCGTGCGCGTGGAGGTCCTGAACGGCGCCGGCCGCGTCGTCGACACGCTCGACCTGGGCGCGCAGACCACCGGCCGCCACGGCTTCGAATGGCAGGCGCCGGCCGGCACCACCGATGGCAGCGAGTTCCGCTTCCGCGTCATCGCCACCGCCGGTGCCGCCGCCGTGCAGAGCACGGCGCTGATGCGCGACGAGGTGCAGGCCGTCAGCCTGGCCGGCGACACGCTGCGCCTGGACACGCGCTGGTCCGGCGCCATCGACTACGGCGCCGTGCGCGCCATCAACTGATTCCCTCCCCGAACCCACCCGCAGGAACCCACAAGGATCCCCATGAGCTTCCAGCAAGGCCTTTCCGGACTGAACGCCACCAGCAAGAACCTGTCGGTGATCGGCAACAACATCGCCAACGCCAACACCTTCGGGGCCAAGGTCGCGCGCGCGGAGTTCAGCGACATGTACGCGAGCGCACTCAACGGCGTCAACAGCAACGGCATCGGCATCGGCACCAACCTGGCCTCGGTGGCGCAGCAGTTCACCCAGGGCAACCTGCGCACGACCGAGAACCCCATGGATCTGGCGATCAACGGCTCCGGCTTCTTCCAGCTCACCGACGGCCTGAGTCCGCCCAGCTACTCGCGCAACGGCCAGTTCAAGATCGACCGCGATGGCTACATCGTCAACAACTCCGGCCTGCGACTGATGGGCTACATGGCCGATGCGGCGGGCACCATCCAGCCCGGCCAGGCCGTGGCCCTGCAGCTGCCCACGGCCGGTGTCTCCCCGCAGGCGACCACTCTCGTGGACATCGAGATGAACCTCGATGCGCGCCAGGGCGTGACGCAGCCGGCCGCGGCACCGCTGATCGACTTCAACGACGCCGACACCTACAACAGCGCGACCTCGCTCGCTGTCTACGACACGCTCGGCAATCCGGTGTCGCTTTCCTACTTCTTCCAGAAGACGGCGGACGGCGTGTGGGACGTCTACGCCACGGCCAATGGCACCACGGTGGCGGGCACCGCGGGGGCTCCGGCGCCGATCACGACCATCACCTATCCTGCCAACGGCAGTTCGCCGACCACGCCGAGCGCGCCCGTCGCCTTCGACGTCCCGAGCACGACGACGGCCAGCGGCGCCCTGACGCGGCCCATCACCGGGTTGCTGTTCGACGTCTCGAAGTCGACGCAGTTCGGCACGGCCTTCGGTGTCACGGACCTCTCGCAGGATGGCTTCGCGGCAGGCCAGGTCACCGCCATCGCCGTGGAGGCCAACGGCATCGTCATGGCGCGCTACTCGAACGGTCAGTCGCGTCCGGCGGCGCAGGTCGAGTTGGCGAACTTCCGCAACCCGCAGGGGCTGCAGCCCGTGGGTGACAACGCCTGGATCCGCACCTTCGCCTCCGGCGACCCGGTGGGTGGCGTGCCCGGCGACGGCAACATCGGCGTGCTGCAGTCCGGTGCGCTGGAAGAGGCCAACATCGATCTCACGGCCGAACTGGTGAACATGATCACCGCGCAGCGCATCTATCAGGCCAACGCGCAGACGATCAAGACCGAGGACCAGGTCCTGCAGACCCTGGTCAACCTGCGCTGAACGCCTCGCCTGCGCTGGCCGGGGAGCCTTAGCCGATGGACCGCCTCATCTATCTCGCGATGGCCGGCGCCAAGGCGACCATGCAGCGCCAGGACGTGCTGGCACACAACCTCGCCAATGCCTCGACGACGGGCTTCCGCGCCGAGATGCAGGCCTTCCGCGCCGTGCCGGTGCGCGGCGATGGCGCCAGCACGCGCGTCTACGCGCTCGAGTCGACGATCGGCTACGACGACCGCGCCGGGCCGCTGCAGACCACCGGCCGCGCGCTCGACGTGGCGCCGCAGGGTCGCGCCTGGCTGGCGGTGCAGTCCCTCGACGGAACCGAGGCCTATACGCGCGCCGGCGCCCTGCAGGTCAGCGCCGAGGGCCAGCTCGTCACGCCCGCGGGCCTGCCGGTGCTGGGCGACGGCGGCCCGATCGCCGTGCCCGCGGGCGCAACGCTGGAGGTGGCCAGCGACGGCACGATCACCGCCACCACCGCCAACGGCCGGCCGACGCCGGTGGGGCGGTTGAAGCTCGTCACGCCCGAAGCGCCGCTCGAACGCGGTACGGACGGGCTCTTTCGTTCCGGCGGGGCCGACGCCGGCGAACTGCCCGCCGACCCCGCCGCGCGCCTGCAAAGCGGCGCTCTGGAAGGCAGCAACGTCAGCGCCGTGGAGACGATGGTGTCCATGATCGCCGCGGCGCGCCAGTTCGAGCAGCAGATGAAGGTGCTGCAAGGCGCCGAGCAGCGCGAGCAGGGCGCCGCCAAGCTGCTCGCGCCGCAGTAGCCGGCGAGTGGCCGCGCCCGAGTGCGGCCCGGCACCCGCGAGGTCCCGGTAAAGCACGACCCTAGCGGCGCTATTCGCAGCCTCCCCCGGGAGGGCTTCGCCTCAAGATGGCGGCCACCACCGCTGTCATCACCGAAGGCCCCCGATGCTCCGCTCACTCTGGATCGCCAAGACCGGCATGGAAGGCCAGCAGACCAAGCTGGACTCCGTGGCGCACAACCTGGCCAACGTCGGCACCAACGGCTTCAAGCGCGGCGGCGTCGTCTTCGAAGACCTGATGTACCAGAACCTGCGCCCGGCCGGCGCTGCCACCGGGGAACAGAGCCAACTTCCCACCGGTTTGCAGGTGGGCCTGGGCGTACGCGCCGCGGCAAGCACGCGCAACTTCAGCCAGGGCGCGCTCACAGGCACCGGCAACAACCTCGACCTGGCCATCAAGGGCTCGGGCTTCTTTCAGGTGCAGCTACCCGACGGCACCACCGGCTACACCCGTGACGGCGCCTTCCAGGTCGACGCGGCCGGCCAGATCGTCACCAACGCCGGCTACGCGCTGCAACCGGGCCTCACCGTGCCGGCCACGGCCACGGCCCTCACCATCAGCGCCGACGGCACGGTCGCCGCGACCATCCCGGGCCAGGTGCAGCCGCAGGCCATCGGCCAGATCCAGCTGGCCAACTTCATCAACCCGGCCGGCCTCGACCCGCGCGGCGGGAACATCTTCGCCGAGACGGCCGCCTCGGGCACCGCCACCGCGGGCGCCGCCAACAGCAATGGCCTGGGCGCCGTTCAGCAGGGCTTCCTCGAGGGCAGCAACGTCAATGTCGTCGAGGAACTCGTGACGATGATTGCCACGCAGCGAGCTTACGAACTCAACTCCAAGGCCATCCAGACGAGCGACCAGATGCTGCAGCGTCTGAGCCAGGTCTGAGCCACACGCCCACATGCCCACATCCGCTGCGATGACGCGCTTCGCGCTCACCACGTTCACCGCCCTCGTCGGCGCCGGCGCGCTGCTGGTTCTGCAGGGCTGCGCCTTTCTCGGCCCCACCGTGGAGGTGGCGGAGACGGCACCGCCGATGCCGGAGGCGCTGCCGTCGCCCGTCGCCGCCGGCGGCTCCATCTTCAAGGCCACCAACTACCGTCCGCTCTTCGAGGACCATCGCGCCCGCCTCGTCGGCGACACCCTCGTCGTGCAGATCGTCGAGAAGGTCACCGCGGTGCAGAAGAGCACCAGCAGCGTCGACAAGAGCGGCAGCGTCTCCGCCGGCATCACGGCGCTGCCGGGCATCGCGCCGAACTCGTTCGGCCGCGCCGGCGCCGAGGGCAACTCGAGCAACACCTTCTCCGGCAAGGGCGCGGTCGAGAACAGCAACGACTTCAGCGGCACCATCACCGTGGTCGTGCGTGGCGTGCTGCCCAACGGCCACCTGCTGATCGCCGGCGAGAAGCAGATCGGCGTCAACCAGAACGTCGACGTGCTGCGCTTCTCGGGCCAGGTGGACCCGCGTGCCATCCAGCCGGGCAACGTGGTGCAGAGCGCGCAGATCGCCAACGTGCGCCTCGAACAGCGAGGCCGCGGCGCACAGGCCGAGGCGCAGGCGATGGGCTGGCTCGGCCGTGTCTTCCTCTCGCTGCTGCCGTTCTGAAGGAGCCGCCATGGGCAGCCTCGCGAGTGAGATCGAAGTCGATGGTTCCGGCGACAGCCTGCTGGAGGTGATGGCCTCGAGCGCCGACGGCGAGCTGCTGAGCGCCTGGCACGGCGTGGCCGAGCGCTGGCTGCGGCTGATGTTGACGCTGGCCTTCATCGCGGCCACCGCGGCGCTGTGGTGGCCGATTGGCGCGCATGCGCAGAAGGCGCCGGCAACGGCGGCCTTGCCTGCCGTGGCGCAGACGGCCGTGGGGTCGACCGGCGGCGCCCGCCGCATCAAGGAAGTGGCAGCCGTCCAGGGCGTGCGCAGCAACCAGCTGGTCGGCTACGGCCTCGTCGTCGGCCTGGACGGTACCGGCGACCAGACGACGCAGACGCCCTTCACGACGCAGAGCCTGCAGGCGATGCTGCAGCAGCTGGGCATCACCGTGCCGGCCGGCACCAGCATGCAGCTGCGCAACGTGGCGGCGGTGCTCGTGACGGCGCAGCTGCCGCCGTTTGCGACACCGGGGCAGACCATCGATGTCAGCGTCTCCTCGGTCGGCAACGCCAAGAGCCTGCGCGGCGGCACGCTGATCGCCACGCCGCTGAAGGGCGCCGACGGCCAGATCTACGCACTGGCGCAAGGCAACCTCATCGTCGGCGGCGCCGGTGCGGCGGCCGGCGGCAGCAAGGTGCAGATCAACCACCTCTCGGCCGGCCGCGTGCCCGAGGGCGCCACCGTGGAGCGCGCCGTGCCGACGCCGCTGATGGACGGCGAGACCTTGCAGCTGGGGCTCAACGCCAGCGACTTCGCCACCGCGCGGGCGGTGGCCGATGCCATCAATGCGGCCAAGGGCGCGGGCACGGCGAGCGCGCTGGACGGCCGCACCATCCGCGTCAAGGCACCCCGGGGCGACGAGCGCGTCGGCTTCCTTGCCGACATCGAGAACCTGCCCATCTCGCTGGCGCGGCCGGCGGCGCGCATCGTCCTCAACGCGCGCACCGGCTCCATCGTCATGAACGAGGCGGTCACGCTGGCAGCCTGCGCCGTGGCGCACGGCAACCTGTCTGTGACGATCACCAACACGCCGGTGGTCAGCCAGCCCGCGCCGCTTTCAGGCGGCCAGACCGTGTCGCGCGACCGGACCGACATCTCCGTCGTGCAGCACCCCGGCTCGCTGATCCAGATGGCACCCGGCGCCAAGCTGACCGATGTGGTGAAGGCGCTCTCGGCGCTTGGCGCCACGCCGCTGGACCTGCTGGCCATCCTGCAGGCGATGAAGACCGCTGGCGCGCTGAACGCCGAGATCGAGGTGATCTGACATGCCTGGCGTCATCGGAGCGGGAGCGGCCTGGCCTTCGGCGCTGGCCACCGACGTGCGCGGCCTCGAAGCCCTGCGCGGCAAGGCGGCGGCCGACCCGAAGGCGGCGGCCAGGCAGGCGGCCAGGCAGTTCGAGGCGCTCTTCATGAACGAGTTGATGAAGAGCATGCGCGCCACCACGATGGCCAGCCCCGACGGTGCCGGCGGTGCCGCGGGCACCATGGGCACGGAGATGCTCGATGCGCAGTACGCGCAACAGCTCGCCGGCCTGCCCGGTGGGCTGCACGAGGCCATCACGCGCCATCTCGAGCGCCAGATGGGCCTGACGCCGGGGCCGATTCCGGCCACGGGCAGCGCCAACAACACCGTCGCGCCGCTGGACAACCGCCCGACACGCGCGCCGCAAAAGGGCGCCGCCGGCTTCGTGGAGCAGCACCAGGATGCGGCGCGCGCCGCTGAGGCGCGCACCGGCATCCCCGCCACCTTCATGATCGCACAGGCCGCGCACGAGACGGGCTGGGGCCGCAAGGAGATCCGCCACGCCGACGGCAGCCCCTCGTACAACCTGTTCGGCATCAAGGCCGGCGGGAACTGGAAGGGGCCGGTGGCCGAGATCACGACCACCGAGTACGTGAACGGCCAGCCGCAGAAGGTGGTGGCGCGCTTCCGCGCCTACGCCAGCTACGCCGAGTCGTTTGCCGACTACGGCCGCCTGATGCAGGAGAGCCCGCGCTACGCCGGCATCGCCTCGCGCGCGGCCAACGGCACGCTGCAGGGACAGGGCGGCGCCGTCGCCTTCGCCCAAGGCCTGCAGCGCGCGGGCTATGCCACCGACCCTGCGTATGCCGACAAGCTGACGCGCGTCATCAACACCACGCTGCGCCTGCAACGCAGCATCGCATGAACTCCGAAAAACCACGCGCGCTCGCGTGCGGCCGAGGAGGCGCCGCGCCGGAACCGGCCAGGCCGGGCGGGCCGCGGCCGTCCGGCGACGCGTCCGCGCTGGCATCCCACGAGACGAGAAGGAGTCTGCGATGAGCGCCGGTCCCTTGATGACCCTGGGCATGCGTGCCCTGACCGCCAGCTACTCGGCCTTGCAGGCCACCGGCCACAACATCGCCAATGCCAACGTGGCCGGCTACTCGCGCCAATCGGTGCAGCTGCAGACCTCGCAGGGCCAGTACAGCGGCGCCGGCTTCTTCGGCAAGGGCGTCGACGTGACGGGCGTGGTGCGCGCGCACGATTCCTTCCTCACGCGCGAGGCCTCGAGCGCCCGCTCGCTGGCGTCGCTGGATGCGGCGCGGCTGACCCAGCTCGAGCGGCTGGAGGACGTCTTTCCGCCGGGCGAGCAGGGCCTGGGCCATGCCACCTCGAGCTTCCTCAACTCGATGCTCGACCTGTCGAACCGGCCGTACGACGCGAGCACGAGGCAGGTCGCGCTCGCGCGCGCGGGTGACCTGGCTTCACGCTTCAAGGCGGCCGGCGCCGCCCTCGACGACCGGCAGCAAGGCGTCCACGCCGAACTGCGCGCCGCCGCCAGTGAGGTGAACTCGCTGGTCAAGGGCATCGCCGAGGCCAACGCCCGCATTGCCGCGGTGAAGGGTCTCGGCCAGCCGCCGAACGACCTTCTCGACGAGCGCGACCGCCTGATCGCCCAGTTGAGCGACAAGATCAGCATCACGCGCATCGAAGCCGGAGACGGATCGATGGGCATCTTCATCGGCGGCGGCCAGCGCCTCGTGCTGGGTACCGAGGCGGCCGAGCTCGCCCTGACCGCCGACCCGAGCGACCCGACGCGCCTGGCGGTGGGCTTGCGCGAGAACGGCGTCGTGCGGCCGCTCTCGGCGCAATTGCTCGGCGGCGGCAGCGTCGCTGGCCTGCTGCGCTTCCAGAACGAAGACCTCGTTGAGGCGCGCAACCTCGTCGGCCAGATGGCCGCGGCGATCGGACACGCGGTCAATGCACAGCAGGCTCTCGGCCTGACCTTGCGCCCGCCGCTGGGCAGTTCGGCCGGGCCGCAGATGTTCACCATCGGCTCACCGATGGCGATCGCGCACGCCGCGAACGCCCGCGACCTCGCCGGCGTGCCGCTGACCGCCGTGAACCTGACGGTGACCGATGCTGCGGCGTTGCAGGCAAGCGATTACGACCTCGCGCCGGACCTCGCCGCGCCCGGCAACTACCAGCTGACGCGCCTCTCCGACGGACTCGTGCGCAGCATCGCCAGCGGTGACGTGGTCGACGGCATGCGCATCGATGTCGGTCCGCCGGCCGCCTCGCCCGGTGACCGCTTCCTGCTGCAGCCGGTGGCGCGTGCGGCCAACAACTTCTCGGTTCTGCTCAGCGACCCGCGGGACCTGGCCGCCGCCGCGCCGCTCATCGCGCTGGCCGACGCGGGCAACGTGGGCACGGTGGCCGTGGCCTCGTTGGAGGTGACGACCGCGCCCTTGCCGGTGCCCGGGGCGACCGCGCGCATCACCTTCACGGACGACGCCGGTGCCTACGACTGGCAGCTGCTGGACAGCAGCAACGCGCTGGTGGCCAATGGCAGCGGCACCTGGAGCGCTGGCGCTGCCGTGCCGCCGCCGCCCACCGACATCAATGGCTTCAGCCTGCAGCTGGCCGGCGCGCCGCGCACCGGCGATGTCCTGACCGTGGCGCCGACGCCGGCCGGGGCCGTCACCACCAACAACGGCAACGCACTGGCGCTGCTGGCGTTGCGCGACCGACCGCTCGTGGACGGACTGAACGTCGTCGACGCGTATGCGCATGCGATGTCGCGCATCGGCGTGCGCGTGCAGGGCACGCGCTCGGCGGTGGAGCTGAGCGCGGCGGTGTCTGCGCAGAGCGAGCAGGCACTGGCGGGCAAGACCGGCGTCAATCTCGACGAGGAGGCGGCGCGGCTCATCGCCTACCAGCAGAGCTACCAGGCCGCAGCCAAGGTGCTGCAGGTGGCGCAGTCGATCTTCGAGACGCTGCTGTCGACAGCCGGCGTCCGCTGACGGCGCTCGCCGGACCACGCTTGAGGAAGGGAGACGACCATGAGCTTTCGCATCACCACCGCCAACGCCTTCGACGCCAGTGTGCGCAACCTGCAGCGACGTCAGCAGGAGATGACCGAGGCGCAGGAGCAGCTGACCAGCGGCAAGCGCGTGCGGCGTTCGAGCGACGATCCGGCCGCCGCGGCGCGCGCCGAGCGCGCCATGGCGGCCGTCAGCCGCGCCGAGGCCGACCAGCGCGCGCTGGAGACGAGCCGCAGTGCCATGCAACTGGCCGAGTCCGCCCTCGGCAACGCCGGCGAACTGATGCAGCAGGTGCGCGAACGGGTCATGGAGGCGGGCAACGGCAGCTATACCGACGCCGAACGGTCTTCGTTGGCCGAGGCCATCCGCAGCCTTCGCAACGACCTGCTGACCGTGGCCAACCGCAGCGATGGCGGCGGGCGCTACCTCTTCGGGGGGCAGGGAGCCGACCGGCCGCCGCTGGTGGACGGCATCGGTGGCGTCGGCTACGTGGCCGCGCCAGGCGAGCTGTACACCGCTTCGGGCGAGGCGACGCCGCTCACCGCCGACGGCCGCGCAGTCTGGCTGCAGGCGCCGGATCCCGCCACGCCGGGCGCCACGATGTCCGTCTTCGACGTGCTGGACCGCATCGTCGGCGAACTGACCACGCCAGGGCGCGACACGGCGGTGATCGCGCAGGGCGTGCGCGACGGGCTCGGCGACATCGACGCCCTGTCCGAGAACCTCTCGCGCTGGCGCTCGCGCACCGGTGAGTCGTTGCGCCGGGCCGACGACATCGAGCAGCGGCTCGCGCAGGGCAAGCTCGATGCGCAGGAGGAGCGCTCGCGAAGTGAGGATTTGGACATGGTGGCCGCCATCTCCGAGTTCAAGGCGCGCCAGAGCGGCTACGATGCCGCGCTCCAGTCGTACTCCATCGTGCAGCGCATGTCGCTGTTCGACTATCTTCGCTGAGAGACGGCGGTCTTCCGAGCCTGTCGAGAAGGGGAGGGCACGCGGTCACGTGTGCCCTGCGCCGTCAAATGGGGGGCGAGAACGAGATGCGAGAACACTCCGTGCTGGGCCAGGTGGCCCTGGGCTACAGCCCGATGGTCGACCGCCGCCGCGACGTGGTGGCGACTCGGCTCACCGTCTTCCCCGAGCGGTCCGACGCGCTGGCCGGGGCCGCCGATGCCGCGGCGCTGGTGGCGGCACTCGAGACCGTCTGGCCGCGTCCGCAGACACGCGCCGATGGTCAGCCGATGCGGCCGCTCGACCCCGTGGCCGGTGAGACGCGGGCGCCCGGGGCCGCCAAGCCCGTGGCGCTCAACATCGCCGGCGAAGGCTTGCTGCAGGCCATGCTCGCCTCGGGTCCACCGGGGCAGTTCCTGATCGAGGTGCCGGCCTTCATGGCCGGCGACCCGGCGCAAGCCGAGGCGTTGGCGGCGCTGCATCGGGCTGGCAGTGTGCTGCTCATCAAGGGCCGGCCGCTCAAGCCGCTGACGCCCGAGGTGCTGGCCTGCTTCAGCCATTCGCTCGTCGATGCCGGTGAAGATCGCCGCACCGATGCCGGCGGCGGCGCGGCCGCCGGTGTGCGCAGGGTGACCACGGTGCAGATGGGCGTGCGCACCGCGGCGGCGGCCGAGCAGGCCTTCCAGCGCGGCGCGGTTGCGGTGCTCGGCTGGTCCTTCGACGACGTGGTCGTGAAGAATGACGTCCGGAGCGCGGTGCCGGCAGACGTGACGGTGGTCATGGACCTCATCCGCGGCGTGGACCGCGAAGAGCCCGCCAGCCGCCTGGAGGCCATGCTCAAGCGCGAGCCGACGATCGCCTTTCGCCTGCTGCGCTACCTGAACTCGCCGGCGTTCGGGCTGTCGGTCGAAGTGAACTCCTTCGGGCACGCCGTGATGCTGCTAGGCCATCAGCGCCTCAAGCGCTGGCTGGCGCTGCTCCTGGCCAGTTCGTCGAACGACCCCGGCGCCCGCGTCACGATGTTCGCGGCCGTTCGTCGCGGCCTCTTCATGGAGGAACTGGCGCGGCCGCACGGTGACAGCGAGATGTCCGGCGAGATGTTCATCTGCGGTGTCTTCTCGCTGCTCGACCGCCTGCTGCGCCAGCCGGTGGCGCATCTCCTGGAAGGTGTGCCCGTGCCCGAGCGCGTGCGGCTGGCGCTGCTCGGCGAGGGCGGGCCCTATCAGCCGTACCTGCAGCTCGTGCAGGCGGTGGAGCAGGAGGCCGTGTTCGACATCCGCGAGGCGTCCGAGCGGCTCATGCTGGGGCCGCTCGAGGTGAACGCGGCGCTGTTGACGGCACTGAAGAACGCGCGGCAGGTCGACTGAGAGGTTGTGAAGACATGAATCCTGCCCGCGTAGACCGCCTTCACAAGCTCTGAGGCGGCCGCCCGCACCGAACCCGCTCGATGCCAGAACATCAAGCCGGCCTGTTCGACGAGGAGCCTGCCGCTGCGCCTTCGCCGGGTGCCGCCAAGGCTCTTGCAGAGCCGGGGCTGTCCTCGCTGTGGCGCATGCCTTTTCCGGCCGCGCTGCTGGACGACGAGTTCCGGCTGCTGGCCCTGAACCCGAGCCTGGAGCAGCTGCTCGGCCGGGCCGTGGCGCAGATGGTGCGCGGCCAGACGCTCACCTCGTTGCTGCCGCCCGCGGAGCGCGAGGCGCATGTGGCCGAGCGCGCCGAGGCGTTGCGGTCGCTGGCCGAAGACGTGCCACCGCCGCTGCTGCCGCTGCGGCTGACCGACGGCCGTGGGCGCGAGAACTGGCTTTCGTTGGCCCTGCAGCCCCTGCAAGGCAGGCGACGTGGCACCGGAGACGGCGCGCCGCGCTGGCTGGCGCTGATGCAGGACCTGAGCTTCGAGAGCCGCGCGCGCGAACAGGTGCGCCGTGGCGAGGACGAGCTGGACCAGTGGTTCGAGCTCGCCGGCGCCGGCATGCTGGTGTATGACGACGACGGGCTCATCGTGCGTTCCAACGCCGCATTCGAGGCGCTCGTGCAGCGCGTGCCCGAGGTGTTGCACGACGCGGGCCCGGAACTGAGGCATCTGCTGGGCTGGCAGGAGGGCCCGGACGGCGGGAGGGCGCATGTCGCCCTGCAATCCGGGGCGCCGGTGCTGGTGCGCGAAGCGCTCGTGCCGCTGAGTGGCGGCCGCAGCCGCCGCCTCGTGGCGCGGCTGGCCCGCAAGGCCGGGCCGGCCGGCCCTCCGGGCTCGGCTGCCGGCGACGGCAGTTCGGGACGCATCATGGCCGTCGTCGAGGATCGCAGTGCCGAAGACGAGCGCGACCTGGCGCAGCTCGAGAAGGGCATGCTGATGAGCACGGCCAGCATCGGAGTCGCGACCTTCGACCCGGCGCGGGGCTGGCTCGACTCCAGTCGCGCGCCGGCGCTGCCTGCGCCGGGCGCCTCAGAGGTGGCGATGACGCCGGCGCCGGCGGCGCGCAGCGCCCTGCACCACATCAGCCGCGATCTCGTCGTGGCCGACTCGCTGCCTGACTATGAGCGCTTGCAGGGTGCGCTGCGCGAGGGCCGCCGCATCGAGGTGCGCTACGCCGTGCGGCATGCCGAGCTCGGCGTGCGCTGGCTGCTCACGCGCGTCGAGCCGGGTGTGCTCGCCGCCGGCCGGCCGACCACCTCGGTGGTGACGCTCGACGTGACCGAGCAGGAGCTGGCCCAGCGCCGCAATGCGCAATTGCTGCGTGAACTGACCACCATCCTCGAGAGCTCGACGGCCGGCATCGCCTACCTGCGCGGCCCGGCGCTTGTGCGCTGCAACCGGCCGTTCGAGCGCATGCTCGGCTTCGAGCCCGGCGCCGCCGCGGGTGCATCGCTGGCCGAGATCCTGGGTCGGCAGGGGGTGCCCGAGTCGGTGGTGGCCGAGGCGATGGCCGCGCTGCAGAGCGAGCGGCGCTACGACGTCGAGTTCGAGCTCGCGGCCGGCGACGCGGCGGGTGCGCCGGCCGGAGTGCCGCACGGCCGGCAGCCCAGTTCCCAGGCCCGCTGGGTGGCGCTGTCCGTACGCCGCGCCGACAGCGGCGGCGACACCACGGAAGCGGTGGCCGTACTCACCGACATCACGCGCCTGAAGGCGCAGCAGGCCGAGCTTGAGCGGGCGCTGTCGGACCGCGAGCTCGTCTTCAATCTCTCCGATGTCGGCATGGTCGTGCAGCGCGGCCCGCGCTTCGTCCGTGCCAACCAGGCGATGGCGCAGCTCACCGGTTACGCCGTGCCCGAACTGGGCACGCTCGACCCCGTCGAGCTCTACGAGGACGCGCGTGCCTGCGTCGACTTCGAGGCCCGCGTGGCCACGGCGCTGCGCCAGTCGGGCCGTTTCGCCGACGAGCGCCTGCTGCGGCACCGCGACGGCAGCCTGCGCTGGGTGCAGGTGGCCATACGCGCGCTCGACGGCGAAGGCCTGGCCGACCACCCGGGGGCGGAGCCCGGCCTCGCCAGCATCTGCTCGTTCGTCGACGTCGACGAGCGGCACCGCGCGCGCGAGGCCCTGGCCGCGCAGGCCGAGCGCACGCGCGCGGTGTTGAACTCGGTGCTCGTGGGCATCGTCACGGTTGGCGCGGAAGGCATCGAGTGGATGAACCGATCGGCGCGGCGCATGTTCTCGGGCGAGCTCGCCGACTTCGTCGGCGAGCCGATCAGCACCGTGGCCACGCCCGAGACCGATCACCCGCTGCGTCGCAGCGACTGGTGGCAACGCGCGCGCGAAGGGCGCATCGACACTTTTGAGTGCCGCCTGCGTGGCCGCGACGGGCGCGAGTTCTGGGTCGTGGGGAATGCCGTGTCGAGCACGCAGGACGCGGGCCCGACGCAGCTGACCTTCGCCTTCCTCGACATCGAGCGCCGTCGCCAGGCCGAGGTGAGCATCGCGCGCACGCAGGCTTCGCTGCAGCGCCTCATCGAGACGGCGCCGTTGGCGATCGCCTTGTTCGACGCGCGGCGTGGCCGGCTGCTGCAGATCAACCGCACCGCGGCAGCGCTGTTCGGCATCGACGATGGTGGCGCAGGCAACGAGCGCGCCGTGCTGGCGCTGCCGAATCTGCCGAACCGCCCGCTCGGCGAAGCGCTGGCCGGCTGGTTGGCTGCGGCCATCGCGGGCGAGGCCGCCTCGCACGAGTGGCGCGACGAACGGGTCGCTGCAGCCGCTGGCCGCGGTGGCGAAGAAGGTGCGACGGAATCGACCTCCTTGCGTGTGTGGGATTGCCGCGTGGCGGCGCTCGGTCCGGCCGACGACACGTCGCGCGAGGTCGGGCAGGTCATGCTGCTGGCCAGCGACGTGACCGAGCAGCGCGCCGCCAACGAGGCCCGGCTGCGCGAGGCGATAGCGCAGCGCGAAGTGCTCGTGCGCGAGGTGCACCACCGCATCAAGAACAACCTTCAGGGTGTGGCCGGGCTGCTGAAGCAGAACGCCGACCGGCGGCCGGAGGTGGCCAGCGTGCTCATCGAGGCGGTGAGCCAGGTGCAGGCGATCGCCCAGGTCTACGGCCTGCAGGTTGGCGGGCCGCTCGGCCAGACCGCCCAGGGCGGCCCGCTGGCCGTGGCGCGCCTCGTCGGCTCCATCGCCCAAGCGGTGCAGCGAACCTTCGGTCGTGCGATCGAAGTGCAGGCCGGGGCGGCGTCGCACCTGCTTCCCGAGGCGGAAGCCATCCCGCTGGCGCTCATCGTCAACGAACTGCTGACCAATGCGGTCAAGCACGGCGAAGGCCAGACCGTGCGCTGCCAGGTCATCAGCGAAGGCGCGCAGGTGCGCATCCGTGTCGCAGCGGTGGGTCGCCTGCGGGAGGGCTTCGAGCTCGAGCGGGTGCCAGCCGGCGTGTCGGGCCTTGGCCTTGTGCGCGCGCTGTTGCCGCGCCGTGGCGCCAGCCTGAGCCTGGTCACCGAGGGCGGCGACGTCGTGGCCACGCTGCGCCTGCAGCCTCCGAGCGTGCGCGTGCCCGAGGGGGCGGCCGCCGAGCCTGCGCTGGCGTCGGCCACGCCTGGGTGACAATGGAAGCCATGGCATCCTCTGCAGGCGCACCGGCAAGCGGCCCGGCGAGCCCGCCGGCCCCCCCGACCCCCAAGGGCCGCATCCTCGTCGTCGACGACGACCGGCTGGTGCTGGCCACGGTGGCGCACGGCCTCGCGCAGGCAGGCTACGATGTCATTGACGCCGACAACGGCGACGATGCCATCCTGCTTGCGCGCGAACACCGGCCGCAACTGGCGTTGCTGGACATCCGCATGGAGGGTAAGAGCGGCTTCGACGTGGCGGCGACGCTGCGTGACGCCTACCGCATCCCGTTCATGTTCCTGTCGGCGTTCTCCGACGATGCCACGGTGGCCGAGGTGCAACGGCTGGGCGCGCTGGCCTACCTGGTGAAGCCGCTGGACGTCGGCCAGATCGTGCCGGGTGTCGAGGCCGCCTTTGCGCGCATCAAGGCCGAGCCGGCCTTGGCGGCGCCACCCCTGCCCGCGCCGCGCGACGGCCTGTCGGATCCGGTGCCGCTGGCGGTGGGCGTCCTCATGCACCGCCACTCGCTCACGCGCACCCAGGCCTTCGCCCGCCTGCAGCGTCTGGCGGGCGAACTCGGCATCTCCGCCGCGGCGCAGGCCGAGAGGCTGCTCGGCGCGGTCGAGGAGCTGGCGCGCAGTGGTGAGTAGCGGCGGGTAGCGGGGCGGGAAAGGCGGGAGGGACCGGCACAGGACGGACCCTACCCCAGTGTGAAAGTGAACGTCGCGCCCTGACCCGGGCGGCCTTCGGCCCAGATGTCGCCGCCGTGCCGGTGGACGATGCGACGGACCGAAGCCAGGCCCACGCCATGCCCCGGGAAGTCGTTCGCGCTGTGCAGGCGCTGGAACAGCCCGAACAGGCGGTCGGCCGAGCGCATGTCGAAGCCGGCGCCGTTGTCGCTCACGGCGAAGGCGCGCTCACCGTCGTGGATGGCCGAGCGCAATGCGATGCGGGCGCTCTCGGTGCGCGAGGTGTACTTCCAGGCGTTGCCCAGCAGGTTCTCGAGCACCAGCCGCAGCAGCGTGGGGTCGCCGCTGGCGCCGAGCCCGGGCTCGATCTCGACCTCGACGCCGCGCGCCGTGCCGGCGCGACGCAGGTCGTCGACGATATGCTGGGCCAGCAGCGAGAGGTCTACCGGCTGCCGAGCCAGCGGCTGGGCCGACAGCCGCGCCATCGTCAGCAGCGCATCGATCATCAGGTTCATGCGCGACGCGGCGCCGAGCACACGCTCGAGATGGTCGTTGGCGACGCGATCGAGTTGCCCGCCGTAGTCCTCCTTCACGATGCGCGTGAAGCCTTCGACGACACGAATCGGTGCGCGCAGGTCGTGCGAGAGCGTCGAGCCGAAGAGGTCACCTTCGGTGGACGGGCCGGGCAACTGGCACAGCAGGTAGCGGGCCTGCGGCGTCTCGCCTGCCGCGAGCATCACGAGGCGCCAGCCGTCGAAGCTGGTCGCCTGCCCGGGCTGGAGAGCTTCGAGGGCAGATCGCGCTGCCGGGCTGAGGCCACTCAGGCTCTCGAGCGGCGAGCCGGCTGCGGCGTGCGGCCACGAGGCGCGCGCAGGCGCATTCAGGCAGGCCACGGACAGGCCGCAGGGTTGGCGCACGGCCAGCAGCGCCACGCCGCCAAGTGCCTCCACGAGGAGGGCGGTTTCCGCGGGCGCCCCGGCCAGGGGCTCGACTGGTGGGGGGGGCGCTGGTGGAGCGGGCTCGGCACGAACCCGTCGCAGACGCGCCAGCAGGTACCCGCACCCGAAGAAGGCCAAGGCACAAGCGACAAAGGCGACGGTCACGAACAGCCACGGCAGCGGGGCCGGCGTGTCGGGCACCACCCCACCGCACGCGGGCAGGACGGTGGCAGCTGGCAGGGCCAGTGCGATGCGCGCCTGGACGGCCGTGTTCAGCCTGTGGAAGCGCGACATGGCCGAAATTGTACGGAGGGGCCCATGCGCATCGCCGGTGCAGGCACCTCAAGTTCGCACGGCCGGGGCCGAAACAGGAGCAGGCACCGCCTGGCCTGCATGCCTTCGCGGGCGGGGCAGGACAATCCACCAGACCGGGGCCGGGCCAATGCCAGTTGGCCACCTCGATGACGCCGCAGACTCGAGTCACCTCTTCACGCGCATGAACTCGTCACCGATCGAACCCGACCCGGCCGGCACTTTGCTGGACGAGACGGCGCTCGCTCGTCTGCGCGAACTTGACCCCGAGGGGAGTCATGGGGTGATGTCTCGCGTCCTGACCGCCTACGAGAACTCCCTCGTGCGCCAGCTCGAGCTGATGCGGGCCGAACTGGCCGCGCCGCGCCCTGAAGTGTTGGGTGGGCTGGCGCACACCTTGAAGTCCTCTTCCGCCAGCGTGGGCGCCCTGGCGCTCTCGCGCGCCTGCGCGGCGTTGGAGCAACGCGCGCGGGCGGGGGCGACGGCACAAACCCACGATGTCGCCGAGTTGATCGCCCTGGGTGAAGCCGCCCTGGCGGCGGTGCGCACTATCCTGCGTGGATGATCGGCTGCCAGTGATGTCGAACCCGCCCATCTCCGCTTTCGACGACCTGCCTGAACGACCGCGGGTGCTGCTCGTCGATGACGACGAGGTCAACCTGCTGCTCACCGCCATCGCGTTGCGCGAACGCGGGTTCGAGATCACCGAGGCTTCCGGCGGCGAGCGCGCTCTGGCGCTGCTGGGCGAACGAATACCGGACGTCATCGTGCTGGACGCGATGATGCCGGGGCTGGACGGGTTCGAGACATGCCGCACGCTGCGCCGCCTGCATGGCTGCGAGAACGTGCCGGTGCTGATGCTCACCGGCCTGGACGACGATGCGTCCATCGCCCGGGCCTACGAAGCCGGCGCCACCGACTTCTTCGTCAAGGCCTCGCAGTGGAGTCTGCTCGCCGGCCGCCTGCGCTACCTGTTGCGCAGCGCGCGCACGCGCATCGAGCTCGAGCGCCGCAAGTCCGAGCTGGCGCGCGCGCAGGATCTGGCGCGCATGGGCAGCTTCGAGTGGCGCCGCCACGAGACGCGAGGCGTGCTGCTTTCGCAAGAGGCCCTGCGCGTGTGCGGCTTCGGCCCGCACGAGAGCGTGAGCCTGCGCAAGATGCTGCGTCTGGTGCAGGCCGACGAACGACGCTCCTTGATGCGCACGCTGCATGCCTGCCTGCGCCAGAGCACGGTGGTGGCGGTGGACGTACCGCTGACCCTGCGCGACGGTCGCCAGCGCGTCGTGCGGGTCGAGGCTGAGCCCGAGTTCAACGAACATGGTCAGGGTGCCGGCTACACCGGCATCGTGCAGGACGTGACCGACCGCCGCCAGGCGGAGGACAAGATCCGCCACCTCGCCAACTTCGACTCGCTCACCGGCCTGCCCAACCGCCGCCAGCTGATCTGGCGTGCCGAACGCGCGCTCGAAGTGGCGCGGCGAATGCAGCACCAGTGCGCGCTGCTGCTCATCGACCTCGACCGCTTCAAGAACATCAACGACACGCTTGGCCACGGCGCCGGCGACGACCTGCTCGTCGAGGTGGCCCGCCGCCTGCGTGCCTGCGTTCGGCACAGCGACCAGATGATGGAAGGCACCGTCGACAGTGTCGGCGGGCGCAGCCACCGTGCGCTGGAGGCGGTTGGCCGCCTCGGCGGCGACGAGTTCGTCGCCCTGTTGCCCGAGGTCGCCGAGGACCAGGATGCCGAGGCGGTGGCGCGGCGCATGCTCGAGGCCCTGCGCGACCCCATCTTCCTCGGCGGCCAGGAGTGCTTCGTCACGGCCAGCGTCGGCGTCGCCATCTATCCGCGCGACGGCCAGACGGTGGTCGACCTGTTGCGCAATGCCGACGTCGCGATGTACTCGGTGAAGGCGCAGGGCAAGAACGCCACCGCCATCTACAGCCCGCATCTCGCCGGCCGTGGCCGCGAGAAGCTCGAGCTCGAGTCGGCGCTCTTTCGCGCCATCGAGCGTGACGAACTCGTGCTGCACTACCAGCCGAAGATCGACGTGCGCGCCTCGCGCATGGTCGGCGCCGAGGCCCTGATGCGCTGGCAACGCGGTGGCAAGCTCGTGCCGCCGGGCGACTTCATCCCGCTGGCCGAGGACACTGGCCTCATCGTGCCGCTGTCGGAGTGGGCGCTGCGCGAGGCCGCGCGCCAGGCGCGCACCTGGCAGCAGCAGTTCGGCTTCAATGACTCGATCGCGGTCAACCTGCCCACGCACATGTTCGAGCGCAGCGACCTCGTCGAGCACATCCACCAATGCGTCACGGCGGTCAACGTGCCGCACCGGGCGATCCGCCTCGAGATCACCGAAGACAACCTGATGAAGGAGCTGCAGAACGTCATCCCGTCGCTGCACCGTCTGAACGAGATCGGCGTGGAGATCGCCATCGACGACTTCGGCACCGGGTACTCGTCGCTGGCCTACCTGACGACCCTGCCGATCTCCGAGCTGAAGATCGACCGCAGCTTCGTGCGCGACCTCGGAATCACGCCGCAGAGCTCCGCCGTCGTCTCGGCCATCATCGCGCTGGCCCGCGCGCTCGGCCTGCGCGTGGTGGCCGAAGGCGTGGAGACCTTGCGCCAGATGGAGGTGTTGCACCGCCTGGGCTGCACCGTGATGCAGGGCTTTCTCTTCAGCCGCGCGGTGCTTCCCGACGAACTGGCCCGGTGGCTCGAGCAGACGGTGCTGCCGCGCAAGGCGCCATGGATCGGCGCCGCGCTGGAAGGTGACGGCGGCGCGATCACCGAGTTGTCCGGCTCGGTGCGACGGTACCGTTGAGCCGGCGCAACGCGCGGCGTTCGACGACATGGCTGCTGAACAAGCGACCCTCCCACCGTCTGCCATGCTGGCCAAGGGCGCGCTGCGCCGGCTCGCATTGGCCCATCTCGAGCCGACGCCCGAAAACTACGCTCGCGCCTACGCTGAGGAGGCCGGTACGCTATCAACACGCGCGAAGCCGGCGGCTCCCGCCGGCTGGGCGGTGCTGGTCGAGCGCCTCGTGCGACACCTCGAGCGTGGCGGCCGCCAGTGGACAGCGGCGCGTCGCAAGGAGAGCTTCTTCCGCGTGCTCGACGGCAGTCGCAGCGACGAGGAGCGCCTGGCACAGCGCCTGCGCTCGTTGATTGAGCTATGGGAGTCCGATCGCGCCGGCGAGGGCATCGATCCGATCGAACTGGCGCCCGATCCCGAGGCGACTTTGTCCGGCCCGATGCCCCACGCGGAGCGCGCGCCTGCCGCCGATGCGCAGGCGGCCGAATCCGTCGTGCGGGCACTCAACGATGCAGTCTGCGCGGGTCTCGGCGCTTCCGACACGCGTGCCGCCGCACTGGCGCGCCGCCTGAGCGCCTTGCTGGAGGAGCGCCGTGTCGCCGGCCCGGCCGGTGGTACCGCCGGTGAACTGGCGCAGGCTTGCGGCGACGCCAGGCGATGGTTCGACCAGCGCCATGAACTGGTCCGCCAGCTCACGGCCCTGTGCGCCGAGATGTCGCAGGGCCTGGTCGAACTGACGGAAGACGAGAGCTGGTCGCGTGGCCAGTGCGAGGCGCTCCGCCTGCAACTGGCCGAAACCGTCGACGTGCGTGCCGTTCGCGCGGCCAGCGCCATGCTGGCGGACACGCGCGCCAGACAGTCCGCCGCCAAGCGCGAGCGCGAGGCGGCGCGGGTGGCGCTCAAGCAACTGCTGACCGGCATGATCGGCGAGGTCGGCGCCCTGCAGCAGCAGGCCGGCGGGTTCGAGTCGGCGATCGAGCGCCATGCCACGGCCGTGGAGGCCGCCGACAGCCTGGAGGGCCTGGCGTCGGTGGTGCACTCCATGCTGGCCGACAGCCGCCAGCTGCGTACCGCCATCGGCGCTTCACACGAACGCCTGCAACGCGACAGCGGCCGCGCCGCCGAGCTCGAGGCGCGCGTGCGCGATCTTGAGCTGGAGTTGCGCCGCCTGTCGGACGAGGCGAGCACCGACGCCCTGACGCAGGTGGCCAACCGGCGCGGGCTGGAGCAGATCTTCGCCGAGGTGAGCGCGCAGGCTGCCGCCGCCGGGCAGCCGCTGGCCCTGGGCCTGCTCGACATCGACAACTTCAAGCGGCTCAACGACCGCCTCGGCCATTCCGCCGGCGACCAGGCCCTGAAGGTCCTGGCTTCCGAGGTCTGCAAGCGGCTTCGCCCCGACGACCGCGTGGCCCGCTACGGTGGCGAGGAATTCGTGGTGCTGCTGCCGGGCCAGCCTCTGGCTCAGGCACAGCAGGCCCTGACGCGACTGCAGCGCAGCCTCACGTCGAGCCTCTTCCTGCACGAAGGCGAGGAGGTCTTCGTCACCTTCTCCGCCGGCGTCACGCTGTGGCGCCAAGGCGAGACGCTGGAAGCGGCCGTCGAGCGCGCCGATGCCGGGCTGTACCAGGCCAAGCGGTCTGGCAAGAACCGCACCTGTGAGGCCTAGAGGTCTTCGATCGGCAGGTGTAAGCAGGTGTGACGGCACGCCGCGGCCGGTCGCGCGCGGAAACACCTTGGGCCTTCTGCGTCCTCAAGTGAGCGCCCGTTGCGGTCGAAAGCGCGGCGAGGGCCGGGATGTGGACCGGCCGCCGACGCCCACACCCCATCCCATGTCAACGATCTCCCGATGGCTTGCGCCTGTGCGCCAGATGGCATTTGCCTTCTTCCGGCATGACCTGAAGCTCCAGCGGGAGGAGGGGGGCCAACTGCATGTTGTGCTGGCGAAGCGCAAGTCGACCGGCGAGCCCGGCAAGCCCGATCGTGCCGAGAGCGAACGGCGCCGACGCCACGAAGAGGTGATGCTCGTGCGCACCGAGCTCGCCGCGCTGCTCAACGAGCTGCCGGAGACGCGTTCGACGATGCGCCACCTCGTCTTCGTCGAACAGGCCATTGCCAAGAAGGGCCTCAAGGTGCTGCACAAGGTCCCGCTGGACGTGCTGCAGCGTGCCCACGACCAGCTCGACAACCTGGTCATCAACTGGTCGGCGGCGGGGCTGGCCAACCTGCGCTCGAAGATGGCCGTGGCCATCATCGACCGTGAGCATACGGATCCCAACGCCGAGGCCGACGCCTACCGCACGGCAGCGGTGCACGATCCGGATGGCGGCAAGGACGAAGGGGAGATGAACCTGTCCTCGCTCGCCGCCGTGGGCGCTGCGCCGCGCAGCGACGACGAGGCCCTGGCCGCCGCCTATGCGGTGCTGGGCAGCCTCGGGGCCGGTGCCGGGCCGACCTCCGAGTACGGGGCGCCGTTGGCCATCGAGATGCAAGGCGAACTCGGTTCGGCGTCGGCGCGCGCGCTGCTCAAGCCGCAGAGCCGTTCGTTCGACCCCGAACCAGCGGAGATCAGCATCCGCGTGCTGCAGCCCTGAACTCGCGGTCGGCCCCCAAGCGGGGTAAGCTCTCCGACATCGAGGCGCGGGGGAACGGCATGAACGAGGCGATCGGTGGTGCGGCGCGCGGCAGCGAGGCGCGGGCGGTGGAGGCTGGGCGCGGGGTCGCGTGGTGGAGCGAAGCGTGGGCGCTGTTCACGCGCGCCGCCGGCCTGTGGATCGTGCTCGTGCTCATCCTGCTGGTGCTGTTCGTGGTGCTGGCCTTCATCCCGCTCGTGGGCGGGCTGGCCATCGCGCTCGTGGCACCGGTCTTCGTCGGCAGCTGGATGCGGGCGGCGCGCAAGCTCGAGCAAGGCGGCACGCTCGAGGTGGGTGACCTCTTCACCTGCTTCCAGGGCGACCGCCTGACGCCGCTGTTGGTCGTGGGTGCGCTGCTCCTGGCTGGCACCATCGTGTTGGGCCTCGTCATTGGTGCGCTGGGCATGGGGGCGCTCTTCGGCGCGGTGGCCGGCGGCGCGGCGGGCAGCGCTGGCGGTGTCCTTGCGGCGATGGGGACCGGTCTGCTGGCCGTGCTGGCGGGGCTCGTGCTCGGCGCGCTGCTGACGATGGCCACCTGGTTCGCGCCGGCGCTGGTCGTCTTCCAGGGGGTGGCTCCGGTCGAGGCGATCAAGGCCAGTTTCTCGGCCTGCCTGAAGAACATCGTGCCCTTCATCCTCTGGGGCTTGATCTACCTGGTGGCGGCCATCGCGGCATCGATCCCGTTCGGGCTCGGCTGGATCCTGCTCGGGCCCTTGCTGCTGCTGACCGCGTACACGTCCTACAAGGACATCTTCGGCGGTTGAGCGCGACAGGTCGGGAGGGCTGCGCGAAGGGCAATGCCCTCTGCATCGACGTGCGCGGGGCCCTGGCGGAAGCGGTGAGATTCGAACTCACGGACGGTTGCCCGTCGCCGGTTTTCAAGACCGGTGCCTTAAACCGCTCGGCCACGCTTCCTGGATGAGGCGACGCGGATTCTAGGCGCCGGGCTCGCGATGGCCGGGGCAGGGTACCTGCACCAGTTCGCGCCTGCCGCCGTCCACGCGCACGGCAGTGAGCGCGCCACCCCAGACGCAGCCGGTGTCGATGGCCAGCAGGTCGGGGCGGTTGACGAGGCCGAGCGTGCTCCAGTGGCCGCAGGCAATGGGTTGGCCGGCAGTTTGCCGCCCGGGCACCTCGAACCAAGGCATGAAGCCGGGCCGCGCCGCGGTGGCACCCTCCTTGGTCTGGAGGTCGAGTTCGCCCTCGGCGCTGCAGAAGCGGATGCGTGTGAGCACGTTGACGACGAAGCGCCAGCGCTCCAGGCCCTGCAGTGCGGGCGTCCAGCGCGTCGGCGTGTCGCCGTACATCGCGTGCAGGAACGCGGCGAGCCCGGGCCCGCGCAGCATCGTGCCCACCTCGTCGGCCAGCGCAAGAGTGCCGGGCGCGTTCCACTGCGGCACGACGCCGGCGTGCACGCAGAGCCACCCCCCGGCCAGGCAGGCCAGCGGCCGCGCGCGCAGCCACTCCAGGTGCGCGCTTCGCTCGCCGTCGTCGAGCACGTCGCCGAAGGTGTCGCCGCGGTGCAGCCGGCGCGCGCCGTGCGCCACCGCCAGCAGGTGCAGGTCGTGGTTGCCTAGCAGGCAGGTGGCGGCGTTGCCGAAGCCACGCAGGCGCCGCAGCACCGCCAGCGAGCCCGGGCCGCGGTTGACGAGGTCGCCCAGGACGACGAGGCGGGCACGCGAGGGCGAGAAGTCGATCTGCGCCAGCAGCCGCTCGAACGCGTCGTCGCAACCCTGCAAGTCGCCCACGAGGTAGAGCATCGCTCAGCGCCCGCGCGGCCGGCCAATGCGCCCGCTGGACTCCGCGTGGCCTCCCGGGGGGGTGCGGACAGGTCGGGCGTGGCGGATTTCCATCGGGCGATTCTGCTACGCTGCCGCCCCCCGGACCCCTCTCCGCCGCGGAACGACGCCTGGCGCGCCGGTCCGGCCGTGCGGTGCGCATGGAACCCACCCTCGTTGTCCTGCTGATCCTCATCAACGGCCTGTTCGCCATGTCGGAGATGGCGCTGTCGGCCAGCCGCAAGGCACGCCTGCAGGTCATGGTCGAGGCCGGCGAGAACGGCGCGCAGGCCGCGATGGACCTGCACGAGCACCCGACCAAGTTCCTCTCCACGGTGCAGATCGGCATCACGTCGATCGGCGTGCTCAACGGCATCGTCGGCGAGGCCGCCTTTGCCTCGCCGCTGTCGGCCTGGCTGACGGGGCAGTTCGGCATCGGCGCGGCGACCGCCTCGTATGCCGCCACCGGCCTCGTCGTCGTGCTCATCACGGTGCTCACCATCATCTTCGGCGAGCTCGTGCCCAAGCGCCTGGGCCAGCTCTACCCCGAGACGGTGGCGCGCCTGGTGGCGCCGCCGATGA
This sequence comes from Rubrivivax sp., assembly GCA_022842825.1. GTDB lineage: Bacteria > Pseudomonadota > Gammaproteobacteria > Burkholderiales > Burkholderiaceae_C > Rubrivivax. The sequence continues at coordinate 2,871 of JALHOU010000021.1, read as the reverse complement.
TGGCGCTGTCGACGGCGACGCGGCCGCTGGTCGGCTTCCTCAGCCTGGCCACCGAGGCCGTGCTGCGCCTCATCGGCATCCGCGCCGACACCTCGCGCGCCGTCACGCAGGAGGAGATCGCGGCCAGCCTGGAGGAGGGCGTGGACGCCGGCGTCATCGAGGCCCAGGAGCACCAGATGGTGCGCAACGTCTTCCGCCTCGACGACCGGCAGATCGGCTCGATGATGATCCCGCGCGCCGAAATCCAGTGGATCGAGCTGGAGGGTCCGTTCGAGACCCTGGTGCAGCGCGTCATGGAAAGCGGCCACACCCGCCTGCCGGTCTGCCGCGGCTCACTCGACGACGTGGTCGGCGTGCTCGGGCTGCACAGGCTGCTGCCGCCGTTGGCGCGTGGCGAGTCGCCCGACATCGCCGCGCTCATCGAGCCGCCCGTCTTCGTGCCCGAGACCCTCTCGGGCATGGAGTTGCTCGACCACTTTCGCCGCAGCAATGCCGACCTCGTGTTCGTCGTCGACGAATACGGCGCCGTGCAAGGCGTCATCACCGAGCGCGACCTGCTGGAAGCTATCACTGGCGAGTTCGCCACACCCGCCGACGACGACGCCTGGGCCGTGCGCCGGCCCGACGGCAGCTGGCTCATGGACGGCCTGATCCCGGTGCCCGAGCTGAAGGACCGGCTCGAGATCAAGGATCTGCCGGAAGAGGACCGCGGCCGCTACAACACGCTGGCTGGCATGATCATGCTGCTGCTTGGGCGCCTGCCGCGCACGGCCGACGCCGTACAGTGGGGCGGCTGGCGCTTCGAGGTCGTGGACCTCGACGGCAAGCGCGTCGACAAGGTGCTCGTCGCGCCGCTGGAAGCCAGCCCGTCCTCCATCCCCAGTCCCCTCGGAGAGAGCTCTTGATCAACCCGCACCTGCATCGCCAGCCGGTGCCGCTGGACCCCCAGCAGCACGGCCCGCTGAAGATCACCTACCCCGTCGCCGACTGGTCGGTGGCGGCACGGCTGAACGCCATCTTCGTGGCGGCCACCGAGTTCTCGGACGTCTGCAAGGAGTTCCCGATCGTCTTCGTGCGTGCCGGTCGCGAGCCCGACGGGCGCGACCAGATCGCCCCCATCGCCGTGCTCGGCGTGACGGCCGACGAAAATCTCTACGTCACCGGGCCGGCCGCGACTGGGCAGGCGCAGGCCTGGCGGGCGCAGTACAAGCCGGCGGTGTTGCAGGCCTATCCGTTCTGCATCGGCCGCGTCGACGAGCAGCACTTCGCCGTCTGCGTCGACATGTCGTGGTCCGGCGTCGGCAAGGACGTGGGCCAGCCGCTCTTCACCGCCGAGGGCCAGCCGGCCGACCTGCTGAAGGCCATGCAGCAGCACCTGGAAGTGCTCGAAGGCGAGATCCAGGCGACGCGCACCTTCGGGCGCCGGCTGCTTGAGCTCGACCTGCTGCGCGAGATGCGCTTCGACGCCACGCTGCCTGGCGGGCGTCAGCACAGCGTCGATGGCTTCCTCACCGTCGACGCCGAGAAGGCGCAGGTGCTGCCCGACAACGTGCTCGGCGAGTTGCACCGCAACGGCATGCTCGGCCTGATCCAGCTGCATTGGGCGTCGCTCGGATTGATGCGCCGGTTGATGGACTGGCACGTCCAGCGCCATCCCGAAGCGGCCGCCGCGCCGGCGGCCGGTGCCGCAGCCCCCCTCGCCGCCGCCGCCGCCGCGGCGGCGAACTCAGCGCCCGCAGCCTGACCCGGACCCGAGGTGCGCTACTGCCGCGCCAGCGCCGGCTGCCGCTGCGGCCATGGAGCACACCGGGCAGCTTGCCTGCCGCGCGATGCGCACCTCGTCCCAGCGCATGGCCCGCGCATCGAGCATCAGCAACCGCCCTGCCAGCGAGCTGCCTACGCCGGCGAGCAGCTTCAGCGCCTCGGCCGCCTGCATGGTGCCGATGATGCCCACCAGCGGCGCGAACACGCCCATCGTCGCGCAGGCCGTCTCCTCGAACGCCATGCCGGGCGGAAAGAGGCAGGCATAACACGGTCCAGCGGCTTCGCGCGTGTCGTAGACGGAGATCTGGCCGTCGAAGCCGATGGCGGCGCCGCTCACGAGCGGCTTGCCGGCGCGCACGCAGGCCTCGTTGACGGCATGCCGGGTGGCGAAGTTGTCGCTGCAGTCGAGCACCACGTCGGCCTCGGCCACCCACTGCGCCAGCCGCGCGGCGTCGGCGCGCAGGCGCAGCGCGCGCACCTGCACGTCGGGGTTGATGGCGGCGATCGTCTGCCGCGCCGAGTCGGCCTTGGGCTGGCCGACGCGCGAGAGGTTGTGCGCGATCTGCCGCTGCAGGTTGGTGAGGTCCACCGTGTCGTGGTCGACGAGCGTGAGCCGGCCGACGCCGGCCGTGCCGAGGTACAGCGCCACCGGCGAGCCAAGACCGCCGGCGCCGATGACGAGGGCATGGCCGTCGAGCAGGCGCTGCTGCCCTTCGATGCCGATGTCGTCGAGCAGCACGTGGCGCGAGTAGCGCAGCAACTGGTCGTCGTTCATGGTCGCCATTGTCACGCGTGTCACGCCGCCGCGGCGCGCGTGGCGCGGTGCCGTTCGGGGTCTGGCCCGCCGGCCCGGCGGGTGCTGCTCCACGATGGCGCAACGGCGGCGGGCTTGCCCTAGCTTGGCATGCCGGCGGCCATTCAGGAGAGTCGCGCAATGAGTGTCCTTCCTCTTCGGCCAGGCCGCGCGCCCGGCTTCGTCGGCCGGCGCTGGCCGATGCGGGCGCCGGCGGCGGCGGCGCTGCTGTGCTGCGCCGGTGCCACCTGGGGCCAGGCCGCGCCGGGCATCGAGGCGGCGCAGGTGGTCATCACCGGCTCGGTCGTCGAACG
>JALHOU010000020.1:18366-36857 GCA_022842825.1 Rubrivivax sp. | reverse complement strand
CGGTGAACATGCAGTTCAAGGGCCAGGCGATGCGCGCCTTTGCGCTGCAGGGCATGGCGCCGCAGATCGTGCTGGGCATCAACCCGAAGACGATGCCCAACTACAAGACCGTGGCCGACTTGAAGGGCAAGAAGATCGGCGTCACGGCGCCGGGCAGCAGCACCAATGTGGTCGTCAACTTCCTGCTCGCCAAGGTGGGGCTCAAGCCCTCTGACGTGAGCATCATCGGCGTCGGTGCCTCGCAGGGCGCGGTGGCAGCGATGACCACCGGGCAGATCGACGCCATCAGCAACCTCGACCCCGTGATCACGCTGCTGCAGCGGGGCGGCCACTTGAAGGTCGTGAGCGACACGCGCGACCCGAAGGAGTCCGAGCGCGTATTCGGCGGGCCCATGCCAGCGGGCTGCCTGTATGCGCCGGTGTCGTTCCTGGAGAAGAACCCCAACACGGCGCAGGCGATGTGCAACGCCATCGTGCGCGCCAACAAGTGGATCCAGGCCGCCGGCCCCACCGAGATCATCAAGGCCGTGCCCGAGAGCTTTCTGCTGGGCGACCGCGCCGTGTACATCGACGCTTTCCTCGCCGCCAAGAAGGCGCTCTCGCCCGACGGCAGCATCCCCGAGAAGGGCAGCGAGACGGCGCTGCGCGCGCTGGCCAGCGTCGATGCCGAAATCGGCAAGGCCAAGCTCGACCTGCGCGCCGTGTACACGAACGACTTCGTGAAGAAGGCCAATGCCAAGTACCCCAAGGGCTGAACCAGGGGCTGAAGCCGGCCTGGCCAAACCCCAGGGCCCTGCACGCTTGCCGGCGCGATGAGCACCGAGCCGACCGCCGCCCTCACCCTGCGCGGCGTGAGCTGCACCTTCGTGAGCAAGGACGACCCCGGCCAGCGCTACACGGCCGTGAGCAACGTCGACCTCACCGTCGGCGCGGGCGAGTTCGTGAGCGTGGTGGGGCCCACGGGCTGCGGCAAGAGCACGCTGCTCAACGTGGCCGCCGGGCTGCTCGCACCCAGCACGGGCGAGGTGCAGGTGTTCGGCCGCCGGCTCGACGACCGCGCGGCGTTTCCGCAGGGGCTCAACACGCGCGCCGGCTACATGTTCCAGGCCGAGAGCCTGATGCCCTGGCGCACGGCGCTCGGCAACGTCATGGCGGGGCTCGAGTTCCGCGGCGGGGCCAGCCCGCAGGCCATCCGGGAGCAGGCCGAGGAGTGGCTGCGCCGCGTGGGCCTGGGCGGCTTCGGCGACCGGTATCCGCACCAGCTGAGCGGCGGCATGCGCAAGCGCACCTCGCTCGCGCAGACGCTGGCGCTGGACCCCGACATCATCCTCATGGACGAGCCGTTCTCGGCGCTCGACATCCAGACGCGGCAGTTGATGGAGAACGAGGTGCTGGAACTCTGGGCGTCGAAGAAGAAAGCCGTCCTCTTCATCACGCACGACCTCGACGAGGCCATCGCGATGAGCGACCGCGTGGTGGTGCTGAGCGCGGGCCCGGCCTCGCACCCCATCGGCGAGTTTGCCGTGGACCTGCCGCGCCCGCGTGACGTGGCCGAGGTGAAGACGACGCCGCGCTTCCTGGCGCTGCACGCCGCCATCTGGGCCGTGCTGCGCGAAGAGGTGCTCAAGGGCTACGCGCAGCAGCTCAAGGTGGCGGCCTGACCGCCACCGCCTGAACCGCCGCCGCCTGAACCGCCATGTGGTCCTTCCTCAAGCCGCGCCCCGGCAACCTGCGCTTCTGGCAGGTGGGCCTGCTCGTCGCCGTCTTCGCCTTCTGGCACGTGATGACGCAGCCGGGCCTGGTGCCGAACTTCATGTTCGAGAACGACCGCCAGGCGGCGTTTTTCTTCGGCCAGCCGCTGAAGGTGTTCGCGCGCATCTGGACCTGGTTCGTCACCGACGCCGACATCTACCGGCACCTGTGGGTGACGCTGGTGGAGACGCTGCTCGCCTTCGGCATCGGCGCCGTGGCCGGGCTGGGGGCGGGGCTGTGGCTGGCGCTGAGCCCGATGGCCAGCGCCATCCTCGAGCCCTACATCAAGGCGCTCAACTCGATGCCACGCATCATCCTCGCGCCCATCTTCGCGGTGTGGTTCGGCCTGGGCATCGCCAGCAAGGTGGCGCTCGGCTTCACGCTCGTGTTCTTCATCGTCTTCTTCAACGTCTACCAGGGCGTGAAGGAGGTGAGCCCGGTGGTGCTGGCCAACGCGCGCATGCTCGGCGCCAGCCAGCGCCAGCTGCTGCGCCACGTGTACCTGCCCAGCGCCACGAGCTGGGTCTTCAGCAGCCTGCACACGAGCGTGGGCCTGGCCTTCGTGGGGGCGGTGGTGGGCGAGTACCTGGGCAGTTCGCAAGGCGTGGGCTACTTGATCCTGCAGGCCGAGGGCACCTTCGACATCAACACGGTGATGGCCGGCATCCTCGTGCTCACGGCGTTTGCGCTCGTGCTCGACGCGGCGGTGGGGCGCATCGAGCGGCGGTTGATGAAGTGGCAGCCGAAAAGCGGCGAGACGGAGAGGTTGTAAGCGGCGCACCTCGGGGCAGTAGAAGCCCCAATGGGTAACTGGGGGGGCGTCCGATCACTTTGGCGTCCAGCCAGACCAACGTCTGGCGACACACCCAGGTCCAACCTCGAAGATCGCGCCCGCCGCGCCTCGCAGCGCGAGTGAAGGCCAACCGGAGGAGCATGGGGTCGCCGATGCGAGGTAGACGGGGCAGCGCCGCGGCCGCACGGGCCGGGGCCCGGCTCCTGGTTGCGCGCCTGGCCAGACGCGTGGGCACCCTCGCGGCCCCGCTCCTTGTCGCACCTCTGCTCGCGCTGCCCGGCCTCGCCTTCGCGGCCGACGCGCAGATCACCTCGCTCGTCGACAACCCCGACCCGGTGGTGGCCGGCGGCATCGTCGAATACACGGCGCGCGTCGACAACAACGCCGTCGACGCGGCGCTCAACGTGCGCCTGCGCTTCACGGTGCCGGCCGGCGCCTCCTTCGTCTCGGCCACGCCGCCCGCCGGCGCCAGCTGCGCGGTGCAGAGCGCCACCGTCGTGCTGTGTACGCTGGGCAGCGTGCCTGCCTCGGGCGCCGGGCCCGTGGACGTGGCGCTGCGCTGGCGTGCCCTCGGTCCCGGGCCCACCACCGTGTCGGGCACGGCCGAGGTGCTGTCGGACAACGACGCCAACCCGGCCAACAACACGCAGGCGCAGACCACCACCGTCATCAACGGCGCCAACCTGGCCCTGGCCAAGACCGACGCGCCCGACCCGGTGGTGGGCGGCTCCAACATCACCTACACGCTCACGGTCAGCCACACCGGCCCCAACGACGCCGGCAGCCTGCGCATCGTCGACCAGCTGTCGCCGAGCACCTCGTTCGTCTCGGCCAGCGGCGTAGGCTGGACCTGCGGCCACAGCGCCGGCGTCGTCACCTGCACGCGGCCCGGGCCGCATGCCCTGGGCGCGGGCATCCCGCCGGTGAGCCTGGTCGCGCGTGCCAACTCAACGGGCGGCACGGTCACCAACAGCGCCACGGTCGAGCCCGGCGCGGTGGGCGGCGTGCCCGACCCCGACAGCACCAACAACACCGTCACCGCCGACACCACGGTGCTGCCCGGCGCCGACGTGCGCATCGCGCAGAAGGCGGTCAGCTCGCCGCTGCCGGCCATCGCCGGCACCGACATCACCTTCACCATCCAGCCGCGCAACGGCGGGCCGGCAACGGCCACGAACGTCGCCGTCACCGACACCCTGCCGGCCGGCTGGAGCTTCGTCAGCGCCAGCGGGCCGAACTGGAGCTGCAGCAACGCCGGCAGCACCGTCACCTGCACCCGCGCCACGCTGCCGGCCGGCGCCACCAACGACATCACCCTCGTCGCGCGCGCCCCGGGAAACGCCGCCGTCGGGCCCACCGGCACCAGCTACACCAACACGGCCGGCATCACCGCCAGCAGCACCGACCCCGTGGCGGGCAACAACAGCGGCTCGGTCAACGTCAACGTGCTGCCCGACGGCGCCGACCTGCGCCTCAGCAAGGGCAAGACGCCCAACCCGGTGGCGCTGGGCTCGAACATGACGAGCACGATCGCCGTTACCAACAACGGCCCGCGCGTCGCCAACGGCGTGCTGCGCGTCGTCGAGCGCCTCACCGGCGAAACCTTCGTCAGCGCCAGCGGCGTCAACTGGAGCTGCAGCGCCAGCGGCAGCGTCGTCACCTGCGAGCAGCCCAACCCTTCCGGCCTGGCGGTGGGCGCCTCGCTGCCGGTGCTGACCCTCATCACGCAGGCGACAGCGGCGGGCGCGGTCAGCAACCAGGCCTGCGTCGGCGCCTCGGTGCCCACCGGGGTGGACCCCGGCCTGGCGCGGCCGCCCACGCCCGCCGACCCGAACAGCACCAACGACTGCGCCACCACCACCTCCAACTCGACGACAACGCGGCCCGACCTCGCCATCCGCAAGGCCACCACCACCTTCGTCGGCGGCGACAAGATGGTCGCCTTCTTCGAGAGCCAGGTCCGCTACACGCTCACCGTCACCAACAACAGCGTCGGCGCGCCGCAGCCGGCCACGGGCATCCGCATCGAAGACAACTTCCCGGGCTGGGTGGCCAACCAGACGGTCACGCTCAACACGGACATCAACGCCCCGCCCGGCGTCGGCTTTGCGTGCAGCGTCAACGCGGGCAACGGCCGCTTCGTCTGCACGCAGACCGGCGGCGCACTCAACAACGGCCAGGCGGTGAACATCGGCGTCACCGTGCAGCGGCCGCTCTTCGACGGCACCTTCGTCAACGTCGCCACCGTCACCAACACCGCCGAGGGCGACCCCAACCCGGCCAACAACACGGCCAGCGACGACGTCATCATCGTCGCCAACACCGACGTCGAGATGACGGGCAAGACCGTCAACCCGGCCAGCGTGCGCGCCGGCGAGGAGGCCACCTACGTCCTCTCGTTCCGCAACAACGGCCCCTCCAGCGCCGCCGGCGTCTCGGTCACCGACACCTTCACCTTTGCGCCGGGCGACACCGGGGCCACGGTGGTGTCCATCGCCAGCAGCAAGGGCGGCTCCACCTGCTCCATCGGCGCGGGGGCACAGATCACGCCCGCCGCCCCGGCCTTCACCTGCAGCATCGGCACCCTGGCCCTCGGCGAGGCGCAGACCATCACGCTCGTCGTGCGCCCGAACTGGCGCCCGGGCAACCCGGCGCGCAGCTTCGGCAACCGGGCCCGCGTCGACACCACCACCACCGAAGACCACGGCGGCGGCGACTACGGCAACAACGAGCGCACGGCAAGCCTGCCGGTCGCGCCGGCCGCGGTGGACCTGCTCGTCAACAAGACCGACCGTGTCGGCGCCATCAACTTCGACCCGGTCGGCTTCGACATCGCCGGCACCTACCTGCACTACCAGGTCGGCATCACGAACAACGGCCCCTCGTTCGCCACCGGCGTCGCCATCACCGAGACGATGACGCCGCCGCCGGGGCGGCGCATCCGCTTCGTCTGCGATGTCACGAGCTTCGGCGGCAGCGCCTGCAACCCGGTGCCGCTGTGCACCGGCGCGGGCGCCACCTCGGCCCCGGGCGTGGCGCTGCCGGCCTTCACCTGCCAGGCGCCGGCGGGCACCGCCAGCACCGGCGCGGCGGCCGGTACGCTGGCCGCCGGGCGCACGAAGAACCTCTTCCTGCGCTTCCAGGTGCTCGACCAGCCCGCACCCACGGGCGACGTCTTCAACAACAGCGCCACCGTGTCCGCCAACGAGCCCGACACGCAGGCAGCCAACAACACCGAGGGCGAGGCCACCACCACGCGCCAGCGCGTCGACCTGCGTGTCACGAAGACGGCCACGGTGCTGAACCCCACGCTCTTCCAGCCGTTCAACTGGGTCGTCACCGTCAGCAACGGCGGCCCGGGCAACTCGCTGCAGACCGATCTCACCGACACGCTGCCGGCCGGTGCGGTGCCCACCGGCCCCATCACCTGGACGCGCACGCTGCAGCCCGCCAACGGCACCTGCACGCTCGCCGGATCCGTCGTCTCCTGCGGCCTGGGCCGGCTCGATGCCGGGGGCACGGCGACGATCACCATCCCGGTGCGCTTCACGAGCTATCCGAGCGGCGGCACGGCCATCAACTCGGCCACGGTCGACACCGACCCGGCCAAGACCGGCGGCATCGACACGCCCGGCGGCAACAACACCGGCGGCAGCCAGGTGGCGGTGAGCCGCTCGTCGATTGCCGGCACGGTGTTCGAAGACCGCGACCGCACCGGCCCCAACGGCGGCACGCCGCAGCTGGCCGCCATCGAGCCGCGTATCGCCGGCGTTGCCGTCCGCCTCACGGGCACCGACGCTTACGGCAACGCGGTGGACCGCACCGCCACCACCGACGCCAGCGGCAACTATCTCTTCGACAACCTGGCGCCCAGCAACGGCGCCGGCTACACGATCACGCAGACGCAGCCGGCCGCCACCGCAAACGGCCCGGTCGCCCCGCCCACCAGCGGCCCGGGGGCGCCGAGCGCCGGCGGTACCTACGCCGGCGGCGGCGCGGCCGGCAACAGCAGCTATGCGGCCGTGGTGCTGCCGGCCAGCACCGCCGCCACGAACTACCACTTCCCCGAGGTGCGCCAGCCCACGCTCGGCGGCTTCGTCTACATCGACCTCAACGGCAACAGCGTGCGCGACGCCGGCAGCGACCCGGCCATCGCCGGCGCCACGGTGCGGTTGCTCGACGCCAACACGCTGGCCATCGTCGCCACGGCGACGACGGATGCAAGCGGCGCCTACGCCTTCACCGGCCTCGACCCCTTCACGCCCTACGTCCTCGAGCAGCCCCTGCCCGGCGCGCCGCCGGGGCTGCTGAACGGGCCGGTCAACCCCGGCCTCGTCGGCGGCGCCGCCTGCGCCAGCGGCTGCACCGCGGCGCCCAACTCGCCGGCGGCGGGCACCGACCGCATCACCGCCATCGACCTCTCCTCCGGCGCCAGCGGCACGGGCTTCAACTTCGGCGAACGGCAGGCCGCCGTGGGCACCGCCATCAGCGGCACCGTCTACATCGACCGCAACGGCAACAACGCCATCGACCCCATGCCCGCCGATGGCCGGCTGGCCGGCGTGACCATCACCCTCCGGCAGGGCACCGACTGCAACGCGCCGGTGGTGGCCACCACCACCACGGCCGGCGACGGCAGCTACCTCTTTCCCAACCTCACCGCGGGCCTCACCTACACCGTCTGCCAGACACAGCCGCCCGGCTACGGCGACGGCGCCACCCAGCCCGGCAGCAACGGCAGCAGCGCGGCGGCCAACGCCATCACGGTGGCGGGCCTGCCGCCGGGCGGCGCCGCGGCCAACAACTTCGGCGAGCGCGCCGCCGCGCTCTCGGGCACGGTTTATCTCGACAACAACAACAACGGCGCGCAGAACGGCGGCGAGCCCGGCATCGGCGGCGTGACGATGACGCTGACGGGCACCGACATCACCGGCGCCGCCGTCTCGCGCACCACCGTCACCGACGCCAACGGCCAATGGCGCTTCGACGACCTCAGCGCCGCCGGGACCGCCGGCTACACCGTCACGCAGCAGGCCGCACAGCCGGTGGTGGGTGGGCAGGCGACGCTGAACGGCCGCACCACGGCCGGCCCACTCACCGCCGGCGCCGGCGGCGGCTCTGCCACCGCCGTGACCACCGGCCCGAGCGCCATCAGCGGCATCGCCTTGCCCGCGGGCAGCAGTTCCGGCAGCCACCTCTTCGGCGAGATCCTGCCGGCGGCGCTCAGCGGCACGGTCTTCTTCGACGTCGATGGCAACGGCACGCAGCAGCGGCCCGCCGATGCCGGCATCGGCGGCGTGCCGCTCGTCATCACCGGCACCGACGACACCGGCGCTGCCGTCACGCGCAACGTCACCACCGCGCCCGACGGCAGCTATGCGGTGAATGACCTGCGCCCAGGCACCTACACCGTCACGCAGCCGTTGCAGCCCGGCGGCACGGGCAACGGCATCACCACGGCCGGCAGCGCCGGCGGCACCGCCACGCCGGTGGGCACGGTGCCCAGCGCCATCGGCGGCATCGTGCTCGGCAGCGGTGCGGCGAGCACCGGCAACAACTTCGCCGAAGTGCCCGGCGGCGGCGCCATCGAAGGCCGCGTCTGGCGCGACGACAACAACAACGGCGCCCTCGACGCAGGTGAGCCCGGCATCGCCGGCGTCACCCTCGAGCTCACCGGCACCACCTCCGGCGGCGCGCCCGTCTCGCGCACCACCACCACCGATGCCGAAGGCCGCTACGCCTTCACCGGCCTGGCCCCCGGCAACTACGCGGTGCGCGAGCCGACGCAGCCGCCGGCTACGTTGAACGGCGCCACGGTCGCCGGCCGCATCAACGGCGTGAGCATCGGCAATGCCACTTCCCTGCTGACGACGCCCAGCGCCGTCACCGCCATCGCGCTGGGCGCCAACCAGGTCTCCAGCGGCAACGACTTCGGCGAGTTCCCGGCCTCGGCCATCAGCGGCCGTGTCTACCTCGACAACAACGGCAACGGCCGCCCCGACGCGGGCGAAACGGGCCTGGCCGGCATCGTGCTCGTGCTGACCGGCACCGACGACCTCGGCCGCCCGGTGAACCTCACCGCCACCACCGCCGCCGACGGCAGCTACACCTTCGCCGACCTGCGCCCCGGCACCTACACCGTGACGCAGCCGACACAGCCACCGGGCACGGTGAACGGCACCACCACGGCCGGCAGCGCCGGCGGCAACGCCAGCACGCCGGCCGACCCGACCAGCCTCATCGGCAACATCGTGCTCGGCCCCGGCACGCTGGCGGTGGGCAACAACTTCGCCGAGCTCTCGCCCTCGCCCGACCTGCGCGTGAGCAAGAGCGTGCTCGACGCGCCCTTCACCGTGGGCCGCACGGGCCGCTACCGGCTGAGCGTGCGCAACGCCGGCGAGGCAGCCACCAGCGGCATCTACACCGTGAGCGACCGCCTGCCCGTGGGCATGGCGCTCGCGGCCACGCCCACCGGCGCCGGCTGGACCTGCACCGGCGCGGCCGGCGCCACGGCCTTCAGCTGCACCCACGCCACCGTGCTGGCGCCGGGCGCCGCGCTGGCCTCGGCGATCACGGCCACCGTCAACGTCACGGCCGCGGCGCTCTCCACCGGCGCCAACAACCGCGTGCTTGTCGAAGGCGGCGGCGAGATCGACGCGCGCGGCCCGAGCGCCGACGAGCGCGCGCTGATCGGCGACCCCAACTCCACCGCGCTGCCCGAGTGCGCGGCCCCCGAAGAACACAACGCCTGCCGCACGCCCACGCCGGTGCAGGCTGCCGCCGCCATCGCCGGCACGGTGTGGCTGGACAACGGCGGCAGCTCGCGCGTGCTCGACGGCGCCGACCGCCGGCTGCAGGGCTGGATCGTCGAAGTGTTCGACACCACCGGCACCGTCGTCGGCCGCGCCGTCACCGGCGCCGACGGCAGCTACCTGGTGAGCGACCTGCTGCCCGGCGTGGCGCTGACGGTGCGCTTCCGCGAGCCGACCTCGGGCGTGGTCTTCGGCTACCCCGTCAACGGCGAGGCCGGCGTCGGCTCCTCGGGCGTCTCGTGCGACGGCAACGCGGTGGCCAGCCGCGGCGCGAGCTCCTGCGTCGGCGGCGGCATCAACCCGGCGCTGAGCGTCGTGCTCACCTCCGGCCAGACGCTGCAGCAGCAAAGCCTGCCGGTGGACCCGAGCGGCGTGGTCTACGACTCGGCGCTGCGCCAGCCCGTGCCCGGCGCGGTGGTGACGATGGCGCCGGTGGGCGCCTGCGCAGGCTGGAGCCCGGCCACCAGCGTCGTCGGTGCCACGCTCGGTGGTTATCGCATCGACGGCGACCGCATCTCGATGACGGTGGGCAACGACGGCTTCTACCAATACCTCTTCGCGCCGGCCGCGCCGGCCAGCTGCACCTTCGCGCTCACGGTGGCGCCGCCGGCCGGCTACGACTTCGTTTCGCGTCTCATCGCGCCCGAGCCCGGCGCGCTGACCCCAGGCGGCGCACCCGGCTCGACCTTCGCCGTGCAGCCGCAGGCCGTGGCACCCGTCAATCTGCCGGGCACGTCGACCACCTACTACCTCACGTTCGTGGGCGGCTCGGCGGGTGCCAACATCATCCACAACCACATCCCGGTCGATCCGCAGCTCCCCACGGCGCTGGCCATCACCAAGACCGGCGACCGCGCCGTGGCCGAGGTGGGCGACAGCGTGCGCTACAGCATCACCGTGAACGTGCCGGCCGGCCCGCGCCCGCGGCAGACCACGGTGGTCGACCGCCTGCCCGCCGGCTTCACCTACATCCGCGGCACGGCGACGGTGAACGAGTTGCCGATCGCCGACCCGGCCGGCAACCTCGGCCCGACGCTCGCGTTCGACCTCGGCCCCATGCCCACCAGCGGCGGCCTCACGCTGCGCTACCGCGTGCGCGTGGGCGTGGGCGCACAGCAGGGCGACGGCATCAACCGCGCGCTCGCCTACTCGTGCGGCACGCCGGGCGGCTGCGTCGGCGCGGGCTTCGTGCCGCAGCCGGCGCACGTGGCCACGCCGCAGGTCAGCTTCCGCGTGCGCGTGCGCGGCGGCGTCTTCGCCACCGAGGCCTGCGTGCTCGGCAAGGTCTTCGTCGACTGCAACCACAACCACCTGCAAGACCGCGAGGAGCTCGGCATCCCCGGCGTGCGCCTCTTGATGAGCGACGGCACCACGCTCGTCAGCGACAGCGAGGGCAAGTACAGCGTCTGCGGCGTGCCGCCGCGAAGTCACGTGCTCAAGGTGGACCCGCTGACGCTGCCGCGCGGCTCGCGCCTCACCACCAGCAGCAACCGCAACCTCGGCGATGCCGGCAGCCTGTGGCTCGACTTGAAGAACGGTGAGTTGCACCGCGCCGACTTCATCGAAGGCAGCTGCAGCAACACCGTGCTCGAGCAGGTGAAGGCACGCCGCGCGCAAGGCGAAGTGCGCGCGCCCGAGCCGGAGAAGAAGGGCGCGCCGGCGCTGCGCTTCGACAGCAAGGCGCACGGCAAGGGCACGTTCAGCTCGCCGCAGCAGGGCACCGACGGGGCCAACCAGCTGGCGCCCAGGCCGCGGAGCCCGGCCTCGGCGGCCTCGGTGTCCGGGAGCGGCAAGACGCCCGCCGAGGACGAGACGAACAAGCCGACGCCGGCGCTGCCGATGAACCGCCCCGCACCGCGCGGGCGCGACAGCGGCACGGCACCCGATGCCCCGGCCAAGGGAGGCGGCGATGCGGCGCCCTGACCTCGCGCTCGCCACGCTTGTGGCCGCCATGGCCGCCATCGTGGCGCCGCACGCGACTGCGCTGGCGCAAACCTCGCGCCCACCCGCGGGCTCGCCCAGCGACGTGCGCTACACCGAGCCCGGTGCCGCCAGCACCGCCAGCCCGGCCGGCGCGCTGCACCCGCGCGCGCCCGACCAGGACGCTGCCCAATCCAGCGTGCTGCCCACGCGCCAGGGCGAGGTGGACTACGCCGCCAACGCCGCCGTCGGGCGCATCGTCGTGGAGGTCGAGCGCGACGCGATCCCGGCCGATGGCCAGAGCGCCGTGAAGGTCGTGCTGCGCCTCTTCGACAAGCAGGGCCAGCCGCTCAAGGGCGCGGCCTTCGCGACGCTCGAGCACTCCGGCGGCCGTGTCCTGCTGCCCGGCGCGCGCACCGACGAATTCGGCCCGCGCCGGCTCGACGCCGACCGCGCCACGCCCGGCGTGCAGGTGAAGGTGGAAGGCGGCCGCGCCGAGTTCCACCTGCTCGCCCCCGCCGAAGCGCAGGACGTGCGGCTGCGCATCACCGCCGGCAGCGAGGAGGTCTCGGGCACGGTCAGCTTCGTGCCCGACCTGCGGCCGATGGTGGCCGCCGGCCTGCTGGAAGGCATCGTCAGCTTCCGCAACAAGGTGGCGCTGCAGCCCGTGCGGCGCGGCGACGCCTTCGAGCAGGAGATCCAGGCCTGGTCGCGCGACTTCAACGGCGGCAAGGCCAGCGCCGCGGCGCGCGCCGCGTTCTTCCTCAAGGGCACGATCCGCGGCGAGCTGCTGCTCACCGCCGCCTACGACAGCGACAAGGAAACGCGCGCTCGCCTGCTGCGCGACGTGCGGCCCGACGAGCTGTACCCGGTGTATGGCGACGCCTCGCTGCGCAGCTTCGACGCGCGCTCGGCCGAGCGCCTCTACGTGCGGCTGGACCAGGGCAAGAGCTACGCGCTCTACGGCGACTTCGTCACCGGCGACGGCTTCGCGCAGCCGCTCGGCCAGGGTGCCGTGGCCTCGCTCAAGCAGCGCAGCTTCGGCAACTTCAACCGCAGCGCCACCGGCGTGCGCCTGCACCACGAAGAGGGGCGGCTGGCCGGCAACGTGTTCGCCTTCCGTGACCGCCTGCGCCAGGTGGTGGAGGAGATCGCCAGCCAGGGCTCGGGGCCGTACGGCCTGCGCAACAACGGCGTGCTCGAGGGCAGCGAGAAGGTCGAGGTCGTCGTGCGCGACCGCCTGCAGCCGGCGCGCATCGTCAGCGTGCGCCCGCTCGTGCGCGGCATCGACTACACCTTCGAGCCCTTCTCCGGCCGCATCCTGCTGGCCACGTTCCTGCCCGCCGTCGATGCCGAGCTCAACCCGGTGAGCCTGCGCATCACCTACGAGGTCGACCAGGGCGGCGCGGACTTCTGGGTCGTGGGCGCCGACGGCCAGCTGAAGCTCGGCGAGGCGCTCGAGGTCGGTGGCTCGATCGCCAAGGACCGCAACCCGCTGGCGCCCTACGACCTGGTGAGCGGCAACGCCACCGTGCGCCTCACACAGGGCACCGTGCTCGTCGTCGAAGGTGCGCAGAGCACGAGCACGGTCAACACGAACCCCACCAACACCAGCACGAGCCCGGCACTGGCCGGCCGCGCGGGCGAGGTGCAAGGCAAGGCGGCCCGCATCGAACTCGTGCACGAGGGGGCCAGCACCGAAGCGCGCCTCTTCGCCGGGCGCACGTCGCCGCTCTTCAACAACCCGGCCGCGCCGCTGCAGGGTGGCCGCCAGGAACTGCTGGCCAGCGGTGGCATCAAGATCACACCTTCGCTCAAGCTCCATGGCGAAGCGCGGCAGAGCGAAGACCGCAGTGGCGGCGGCGGCGAGCGTCGCAGCGCCGCTTTCGGCGCGCACTTGGCGGTGGACGAGCGGCTCACGCTCGACGCCAGCCTGCACAGCACGCGCGAGACCATCGGCAGCGGCTTCGGCAGCGGCCTGCTCACCTGGCCCTACGACCAGACCGCCGGCCTCACGGGCAGCATCGCCAGCGGCTCCGGTGGCGGCGTGCTCGGCTACGGCAACCAGCAGCTCGACCCGGCCACGGGCCTGCCCGTTTTCGCCCAGGGCGGCCTGGTGCCGGCCAGCACGTCGCTTGCCGCCGGCACGCGCTTGCGCAGCGAGACGCTGCGCCTGGGCGCGGGCTTGAAGCTCAACGAGCGGGTCACCCTCGGCGGCGAGATCGAATCCGATCTCGACGGCGAGCAGCGCCGCCGCCTGGCGCTGGGCGCCGACTACCAGCTCGCCGAGCGCACGCGCCTCTATGGCCGCGTCGAGCGCCAGGAGGGCTGGGTGCAACTCGGTGGCATCAGCGACACCGGCCGCGCCGCCACCACGCTCGTGGGCGGCATCGACAGCGGCTACCTGCGCGACACGCAGCTCTTCAGCGAGTACCGCCTGCGCGACGCCATCGCCGGGCGCGACGTGCAGCAGGCCAGCGGCGTGCGCAACCTCTGGAACCTCGCCGAAGGCTGGCGGCTCACCACGGCGCTGGAGCACCTGCGTGTGGTGAGCGGGCAGACGGCGCCGGTCACCGCCGCCAGCGTGGCGTTCGACTGGACGGGCAGCGAGCTGTGGCGCGCCAGCGGCAAGCTCGAGCACCGCATCGCCGGCGACATCGCCGCCACGCCCGACAGCGAGCGTTTCGAGACCACGCTCACGCAGGGCCTCCTCGCGCGCAAGCTCGACCGCGACTGGACCCTGCTGGCGCGGCACTACGGCCTCTACACCGACTACGCCGCGCGCGGCGACGTGCGCCAGAACCGCGGCCAGCTCGGCGTGGCCTACCGCGACACCGACACCAACCGCACCAACGCGCTGGCCAAGGTCGAGCTCAAGCTCGAGCGCGACGCCAGCAACGCCTCCGTGGGCGAGCTGGCCACGCGCGCCTGGATCACCTCGGTGCACGCCGACCACCACCCGGCGCGCCCGTGGTGGATGAGCGGCCGCATCGCCGGCAAGTGGCAGCGCGATCGCTTCGAGAACGGCGTGGGCTCCAGCTTCGAGGCCGTGCTGCTGGCCGGCCGCCTCGTCTACGACATCACCGAGAACTGGGACGTCGGCTTCATGGCCGCGCACCAGCTCGGCCGCGGCGGCGCGCACGAGTACGCGCGCGGCGTCGAGGTGGGCTACCTGCTGCGGCAGAACCTGTGGCTCTCGGCCGGCGTCAACTGGAGCGGCTTCGAGGGCGACGCCGACCTCGTCGGCCACGAATACACGCGCTCGGGCGTCTACCTGCGGCTGCGCTTCAAGTTCGACGAGAACCTGTTCCGCCGCCGCGACCCCGAAGTCAACCGGAGTCTGGATCGATGAGACCTCCCTCCCCACGGGTCGCGGCGCTGGCACTGTGTGTGCTCGGCGCAGCGAACCACGCCTCGGCGCAGTCGGCGCAGTCAGCGCAGTCGGCGCAGGGGGCCCAGCTCACGCCGGCGCCGCAGCGTTTCACCGACGGCGCCATCCAGGCCGACCAGCGCACCTACGAGTCGCTGCAGGCGCGCATCAAGGGCCTCAACGACCGCGGCCGGCCGGTGCGCGACTACCACCTGAGCAAGGCGCAGTGCTGGCTCGACGTGAGCTTCCACGAATACACGCGCAATGACCGCAGCCCCTTCCCGCAGGAGGCGCTGACCGAGAGCGAGAAGCTCGTCGTGGCGATGGAGCGCAACGTCTCGCCGCTGCCGCTCGATACGCCACTCGTCAACAACGCCACGCGCCTGCGGCCCGATCTCTGGGAGCGCCTCTCAGGCATCCGCAGGCACCGCGGCTTCCAGTGCGCGCAGGCCAAGGTGGCCTGTGCCGAGGTCGAGCTCGTGCACGCGGGCAACGAGTTCAACCAGCAGCAGTGGCGGCACGCCAGGCCGTACGTGCAGATCGCCGAGGACCTGCTCTACGAGGGCGAGGCGCTGGCCGAGGCCTGTGTGCCTCCGCCACCGCCCGCACCCCCGGCTCCGCCGCCACCGCCACCTGCTCCGCCGCCGGCACCCCCGCCCGTGGTGCCACCGGCCCCGCCGGCGCCGCCGCCGGTGCAGACCGTGCAGCTCGCCGCGCAGGTGCTGTTCAACTTCGACCGGCACGACCTGAAGAACGTGCGGCCGTTTTCCATCGTGCAGCTCGAGCAGCTCGTGCGCAAGATGCAGGCCGAGGGCCTCGTCGTGACGTCGATCAAGCTGAGCGGCCATGCCGACCGGCTCAACAGCACCGGCAACAACGCCTACAACCTGCAGTTGTCGGAGAAGCGCGTGGCCACCGTGCGCGACGAGCTCGTGCGGCTGGGCATCGCGGCCGGCCTCATCAGCACCTCGGCCAGCGGTGATGCGCAGCAGGTCGAGGGCTGCGAGAGGCGCTTCACGAACCGTGCGGACCTGCAGGAATGCCTGCTGCCCAATCGGCGGGTGGACGTGGTGGTCGAGGCGCGGCGGCGCTAGCGCCATCCCATCGGTGCGGACGCGACCACCGTGAAGAAAGCTCCGCGACCGCCAGAAGTCAGCTTCAAGGCGGCACCTTGGTCGGCCACGCCTGGCGATCTCCTTGCATCGAACCGCCGCCCGCGGAAGCGGGCCGGGCGCGGCGGTCCCTACACAAGCCCGCGGGTGAGAGGAGCCACATGACTTCAAGGCTTGGATCTTCGTGCGCGACCTGGCTGATCCGCCGGGCAGCGCTGGCGGCGTTGGCGCTGGGGCTCGCCGGCACCGCGGCACCTGCTTGGGCGCACGACCGCGAGGCGTCCCGCTGGGTGGGCACCTGGGCGGCCAGCCCGCAGGCGCCGGACGGCCCGCCGGTGCAGTTCAACAACCAGACGATCCGCCAGATCGTGCCACTGAGCATCGGTGGCGATGTCGTGCGCGTGCGCCTGTCCAACGAGTTCGGCAAGACGCCGCTGCGCGTGGGCGAAGTCCACATTGCGCAGCAACTGGCGGCCGACAGCATCGTCCCGGGCAGCGGCCGCGTGCTCACGTTCGGCGGCCGCAACGCGGTCACGATTCCCGCGGGCGCACCGATGCTCAGCGACCCGGTGCGCATCCGCGCCGCGCCCCTGTCCAACATGGTGGTCAGCATCCACCTGCCGGAGGCCGCGCCCGGCAGCACGTTCCACTCCCTGGGCCGGCAGAAGACGTACATCTCCGCACCGGGCAACTTCGCCGGCGCGGTGTCCATGCCCGTGGCCAGCACCACGGAGTCATGGTACTTCCTGAGCGGCGTCAACGTGCTGGCCTCCGAGCGCAGCGCGGCCATCGTGGCCATCGGCGACTCCATCACCGATGGGTTTGGCGCCACGGTCGATGCCAACCGCCGCTGGCCCAACCGACTGGCCGCGCGACTGCAGGCTCGCGGCGGCCTGCGCCATGTTGCAGTTCTCAACCAGGGCATCAGCGGCAACCGCACGTTGTTCGACTTCATCGGGCCCAATGCGCTGGCCCGCTTCGACCGGGACGTCCTGAGTGCGCCGGGCGCGCGGTGGGTGATCCTGCTGGAGGGCATCAACAACATCGGCATCCCGGGGCTCTTCGGCCTGACGTCCGAAGTGGTGAGTGCCGAGGACATCATCAATGGACATCGGCAGATGATCGCGCGTGCGCGCGAGCGCGGCCTGAAGATCTACGGCGCGACGCTCACGCCCTTCGAAGGCACCACCTTCCCCGGCTACTTCACGCCCGAAGGCGAGGCCAAGCGCCAGGCGGTGAATGCATGGATCCGCCATGGTCGCGAGTTCGACGGCGTCATCGACTTCGATCGCGTCCTGCGCGACCCCGCCCGCCCGAGCCGCATGCTGCCGGCCTACGACGTGGGGGACCACCTGCACCCCAACGATGCGGGCTACCAGGCGATGGCAGACGCCATCGACCTGGCGCTGTTCCGCGACCGCGAAGACGATTGACGCACCTCTGCCGCCCAGCGCGGCTCCTCCGCTGCCGCGCCGGGCCTTGACGGGCGCGGCAGCGCAGGCTCGCGCGGGCCGGCATTGATCCCCCGCAAGGCCCGTGCCCGTGCGGCCCACCAGAATGGGCTGAACAACGCAGGAGCCATGCATGGGCCGCCTTCGCACGAGACTGCCCGGACCCGCGGCGAGGGCCAAGCCACGTGCCGCCGCGCTCGCCAGCACGAGCGTCGTGATGCTCGTGGCCGTGCTCGGCCTCGGCGCCTGCGCCGTGGCGGTCGAGAACACCCGGCCCGCGCGCGAGTTGCAGGCCGAGCGCACACGCCCGCCCGGCTCCGTCTACACCGGCTGGCGCGTCTATGTCGACCGCTGCGCGGGATGCCACGGGCTGGACGCCGCCGGCACCGGCAATGCACCCAGCCTGCTGCAGCGCGTGAACACGCTCGGGCAGCGCGCCTTCGTCAACCGCGTGCTGCGCCGCTACGAATGGGACCTGCCTTCGCCACCACCAGTGGCCGACGGGCCGGAACGGGAGGCGGTGGAGAACGACATCCTGCAGCGACGCGCCGGCATCCTCGTCATGCCCGCCTGGCAGGGCGAGCCGCGCGTCACGGCGCACATCGCAGATCTCTACGCGTACCTTGCGGCACGCGCCGAGGGCACGGTGGGCGCCGGCCGGCCGGCGCCCTGATCGGCCTTACGCCCGCACGGTCGGCGCCCCAGGCACTGCCGGCTGCAGCGCCTCAGGCGTGCGCCTGCCCGGCCCGGTAGACCTCGAACACGAGCACCTCGGCGTCGAGGTGACCGAGGTGCTTGTCGATCAGGGGCTTCACGTCGTCCCACGCCAGACCGCCCACCCCGGTGGCCAGGCGCGGCAGCGCGATCTGCTTCCAGCCCTCCTTGACCGCTTCCTGGGCCAGCGCCTTGAGCGCGTGGTTCACGTTGGCGGTCGTGGCCCGCCCCGGGTGGCCGCCGTGCCCCCACGCGCCGCCTTGCGTGAACAGCGCCACCACGCGCCGACCACCGGCACCGCCCCAGGCCCACAGCCCGCCTTCCTTGGGGTGGCTGGTCTGGCAGAAGTGCCGGAAGTCCTTGTACATGGCCGGGAACTGCTCGCGCAGCGAATGCGCGAGACCCTGGCTGAAGGGGTCGTTGGGAGCCACGCCATGCGCGATGACGGGCAACTCGCCGACGAGCAGGTCGCCGCTGACAAAACGGATCATGAATTCTCCTTGGCCTGAACAGCACAAGGATGCCCGCGCCGCGCCGCCGCGCACTGATGCGCGTCAAGGGTGCGCG
>JALHOU010000020.1:0-18266 GCA_022842825.1 Rubrivivax sp. | reverse complement strand
GTGAGCAGGATGTCGGCGTACCAGGCGCAGTTCAGGCCGAGCGACTCGTCCTCGACGAGGTCGCGCCCGCCCATGTCCATGCGCGAAGAGTGGATGCCCAGCAGCTTCCACGGCAGCGCCGAGGCGCCCTGCCCGCCCGCCGCGTCGCGCATCACCACCGGCGCGCCGCTCGTGCCGCGGTGCGTGCGCGCGTCGGTGAGGAAGAGGCCCTGGCCCTGGAATCGCGTGCCGAACGAGGAGGCCACCGCTGCCTGGCGCGCCACCGGCAGCTGGTGGCGGCTGTCCTGGAAGCCGAGCGGGAAGCCCACCACGAGCAGCGGCGTGCCGATCTCCACGTCGCCGAGCGGCTCCTGCAGGTGCGCGGGGGTGAACGCGTGCGGCTCGAATCCGTCGAGCACCGCGCGGTCGATGCGCAGGGCGGCGACATCGATCTCGCCGCCCGAGTCGCGCGCCTGGTGCCACGCGGCCTTGCCATTCTCGTAGAGCAGCAGCGAGAACACGGCGGTGCGCGACATGTCGGTCTCGTCGGTGTGCACGACGATCTCGATGCGGTCGGGGAAGTGCTGGCTCGGCTCATCGATGAAGACATGCCGGCTGGTGACGAGGTACAGGCGCCCGTCGCGCTCAAAGAAGAAGCCGCTCGCGCCGGTGAGCGCGCGCGGGCCGTCGAAGGTGGAGACGCGCGGCACGGCCAGCAGCAGCGACTCGACGACGCCGCGATCGCGGGCCGGCGGCGCCACAGGCGGCTCCTGCCGCTCGAGGGTCTCGACCAGCGAGCCGATGCGCGCGACATCGACCTCGAACGCGGCGATCGAGTGCTCGGAGATGGCCGCGTTGAGCATCGAGGTGCGCGCCATTTCCGCGAAGCCGTCGAAGGCGCGCACGAACTGCTGGCGCGACGCCGGCGGCAGCTGCTGCACGAGGGCGCTGCACGCAGCATCCAGCGCGACGACGTTGCCCTTGAGTTCGCAGATGCGTTCAGTGGCTTCCTGCAGGTTCTTCAATGGAGGCCTCGGAAAAGAAAAAAACCGCGGCATTGCCGCGGTCTGGGCCGGGCCCTCAGCGGGCCCGAGCGTGGGTGGGGAGAAAGCGCTGCGCTTACTCGACCGCGCGGATGTTGGAGGCTTGCGGGCCCTTCTGGCCCTGCGTCGCCTCGAACTGCACGCGCTGGTTCTCGGTCAGCGTCTTGAAGCCGCCGCCCTGGATCTGGCTGTAGTGGGCAAAGAGGTCCTTGCCGCCGTCGTCCGGGGCGATGAAGCCGAAGCCCTTGTCCTGGTTGAACCACTTCACGGTGCCGGTCTGAGTCGTCATATCGATTTCCTTTCAGGTGGCTGCACAGACACATGCCTGCACAGGCAGATACGCCACGAAGATCATCGATCGGGATTTCAACCGGGCCTGTCGACGGTAGCCGCCGGCAGGTGTCAAGAAGAACTACGAAACAACGGTCTTGAACATCTCTACACCCGCGATGGTACTCGATCTCGGGCAAATGCCCTAAGCAAATTCGAGGCCACCTCTCGATGCGGGCGCGAGGGAGCATGCACACCTCAGGCCACACGGCACTGCGGCGCGCCGTACCATCGCAGCATGCAGCGCCGTCATCTCCTGCACGGCATGCTGGGATGGGGCGCGCTGATGAGCACCACCGCTTCGTGGGCCGACGCCTCCGGCAGCCGGCTCGCTTCGTACTACACCCGCCATCAGGCCGTCGTCGGCGGCACCGCCCTCGCCTGGCGCGACGAAGATCCACCGCGGCGGCAACTGGCCGACGTGCGGCAGGTGGGCGTGAGCCGGGACGCTTGCTTCGCGCTGCGCGCCGATGGCGCGCTCGTTGCCTGGAGCGACGCCGCCGCCGGCTCGCTGCAGGGGCCGTCCACCGCGTCATTCACCGCGCCATTCACCGCGCCATCGGGCGGCTCCTCAGCCGGCGCGGCGCCGCGGCTCACCGTGCTGATGCAGGGCGTGGCGGGCTTCGCTGCCGGCCAGTCGGGCTGGTTCGCGATCGATACGGCCGGCGTGCTCTGGTACCGGGCGGCCACGGCTGCGGGCGCAGGTGCCAGCACGAGCACGAGCCTGGTTGCGACGCCGACGCCTCCCACACGTGTGGCCGACAACGTGGCTGCCGCCTGCATCGGTGACAGCGCCGACTACTTCATCGCCCGCGACGGCACACTGTTCGTCAAGGGCCTCGCGCACCGCGGCCAGTACGGCGACGGCAAGCTCACGGCCACGGCGCACTTCGTGCCCACCGCGCGCGACGCCGTGGCGGTGAAGGCGCACACCGGGCACGCCATCGTGCTGCAGCGCGACGGCACGGTGCTCGGCACGGGCGGCAACCGCTTCGGCCCGCTCTCCTCGCACGGGCTTGGCGACAAGGCCGACCGCTGGGGGCCGATCTTCGACGGCGCGGTGGCCATCGCCACCGGCTCGCGGCACTCCGCAGCGCTGCGTGCCGACGGCAGCCTGTGGGTGTGGGGCGATGGCTTCGAGATCGCGCCGAAGAAGCTTTTCGAGGGCGTCGCCGAGGTGGCCGCCGGGGACACCGCCACGCTCGCGCTCACACGCGCCGGCGCGCTCTGGCAATGGGAGCGCGGGCGCGGGCCCAGGCGCGTGCTGCTGCCGACCGCGAACGCGCAAGAGGCTGGCCAACCGCCTGCGGCCCGAAGGCCCTGATGCACCCTTTGGACGAGCTGCCTCCCCCAGCAGGCGCCATGGCGCGCGCCGTGGTCATGCAGTGGCGCAAGGCAGAGCGCGTGCGCCTCCTCGCCGCGCGCCTGGCCTTGCCCGCCGACGAGAGGCGCCGCCGCGCGACTGCCATCGCCGGCCACCTGAGCCAGGCGCTCGGCGACCTGCGCGGCCTGACGGTGGCCGTCTACTGGCCGTTTCGTGGTGAGCCGAACCTGCGCGCATGGATGGAAGAGATCCACGCTGTTGGTGCCCGGTGTGCGCTGCCGGTCGTAGTGCAGCGGCATGCGCCGCTCGTCTTCCACCGCTGGCGGCCCGGCGCCGCCATGGCCAGCGGGGTCTGGAACATCCCGGTGCCCGCCGAGGGTGTCGAGGTGCAGCCGGACATCGTCGTGTCGCCCGTCGTCGGATTCGACCCTGCAGGCTACCGGCTCGGCTACGGCGGCGGCTTCTACGACCGCACGCTCGCGGCGTTGGCGCGCAAACCGTTGGCGGTCGGGGTCGGGTTCACAGCCAGCGAACTCGCCACGATCCACCCGCTGCCGCACGACATCCCGATGCAGTTCATCGTCACCGAAACGGGGTGCCGCCCGCCCGCGGCGCATCGTTGGTCGCGTTTTCGTTTCGATCCACTGCCACCGACGACAACGAGGAGACCATGACCAGCCATCCCCGATCACCGCTTCGCCGAACCTTGCTGATGGCCAGTGCCGCATCGCTCGGCGGCTTCGCCATCACCGCGCCTCGAGCGCAAGGCGGCGACATCGCTGGCGGCAAGCCGATCACGCTGGTCGTCACCTACCCGGCCGGTGGCGGCGCCGACCTGATGGCGCGGCTCATCGCCCCGCCGATGGCCAGGGCGCTCGGCCAACCGGTGGTGGTGGAGAACAAGCCCGGCGCCAGCGGCACCGTGGCGGCCGGCCAGGTGGCACGCGCCGCGCCCGACGGCGCGACGCTGATGCTCGACGCCTCCAACTTCGCGGTGAACCCGGCGCTCTTCGACAAGCTGCCCTTCGACTACGACAAGGGCTTCGTGCCGCTGGCCGTGTTGGCGCAATACCCGAACGTGCTCGTGTGCACGCCCGGCTTCGAGGCGAAGACGGTGGCCGACGTGGTTCGGCTGGCACGCGCCAAGCCCAACGGACTGGCCTATGCGTCCTCGGGCAACGGCTCGGCGCAGCACCTGGCCGGCGCGCTCTTCGAGCAGCTGGCCAAGGTGGAACTGACGCACGTGCTCTACCGCGGCGGCGGCCCGGCGATGAACGACGTGATGGGCGGGCAGGTGCCGCTGTTCTTCGCCAACGTGGCCTCGTCGCTCGGTCACATCCAGGGCGGGCGGCTGCGGCCGCTGGCCGTGACGGCGCCGTTCCGCAGCCGCGCACTGCCCGACGTGCCGACGATGGTCGAGGCCGGCGTGCCTGGGCACGAGGTGTACGAATGGAACCCCGTGCTGGCGCCTGCCGGCATCGCGCCCGCGCTGCGCGACAAGCTGCGTGACGCCATCACGTTGGCGATGGCCGACCCCGAGGTGCTGGGCCGCGTGCGCGCGCTCGGCGGCGACGTCTTCCGCGGCGACCCGGCGCAGTTCCTCTCCGCCCAGCGCACGTTGTGGGCGCGCGTGGTGAAGGAGCGTCGCATCACGCGTGAGTGAGGCCGCATGGCGCCGGCCCGACCCTTGGCACAAGGGCCAGATCGCCGGCCGGCGCGCGTGGCAGGCGTGAGCGACACGGCAGCGTCGCCCCCGCCCGCCTCAGGAGGCTGGGACGCCCACGTGCATGTCTTCGATGCCGGTGCGCCCGTGGCCGAAGGCCATTACCGGCCCGCGCACCGGCCGCTCGAAGCCATCGAGGCCGACGCGGCCCGGCACCGCGTCGGCCACCTCGTGCTCGTACAGCCCAGCGTGTATGGCGACGACAACTCACTCCTGCTGAAGGCGCTCGCTGCCACACCGGGGCGCCATCGAGGCGTGGTGGTGGTGGGCGGGAGCACGCCGCAGGTCACGCTGGCAGCCCTGCACGCGGCCGGGGTGCGCGGCGTGCGCTTCAACCTCGTCTCTCCGGTGGGCGAGCGCGGCGACCCGGCCGCGCAGCTGCGGGCGCTGGCCCCCGCGCTGCGCACACTCGGCTGGCACGTGCAGTGGTACGTGCGGCGCGCGCAACTGGCGCACGTGCGCGAGTTGCACGCAAGCTGCGGCCTCGTCGCCGTGCTCGACCACCTCGCCGGCCTCGGCGTCGACACGGTGCCCGCCGACGCGGCCTGGGCCGAGTTGCAGGCACTGGCCGACCTCGGCGCCTGGATCAAGCTCTCGGGCTGGTATCGGCTCGGCGCCAGCGCGCCCTATGCGGCGCTGCTGCCGCACATGCGCCGCGTGGCCGCCATGTTCGGCGAGCGCTGCGTCTGGGGATCGGACTGGCCGCACACGGCCTTCGCACCGGATAGCCAGCCGGCCTACGCGTCGACCTGGCAGCCCGTGGTGGACGCCCTGGGCGCCGCGGCGGCCGCACGGCTGCGCGAGCGCCAGCCGGCCATCTACGCCTGATGCCGCGCCCCGGCAACGGCCCCACCGTCAGCCCGCAGCTGGGGCGGGCAGACGAAGGTAGTGGCGTACAACCTCGTGCAGGCGCTGCAGGTCCAGCGGCTTGGTCAGATAGTCGGCGAAGCCGGCCGCGTGGGCAGCTTCGATGTCGGCCGGCATCGCATTGGCACTCACCGCCACCACCGGAATCGCCGCGGTGGCCGGCGCGGCGCGCAGCCGTGCCAGCATCTCGTAGCCGTCCATGCCCGGCAACTGGATGTCCAGCAGCACCAAGGCCGGCGTCTCGCGCAGGGCCTGCTGCAGGCCCGCCACGGCATCCTCGGCCGTGAGCAGCCGCACCTGCGGCAGCATCTGCAGCATGGCCTCCATCAGCACCAGGTTGACCAGGTTGTCGTCGACATAGAGCACCGGCCGCGGCAACCGGTCGTCGGCAGTCGCATCGTGGCCGGCCTGGGTGCCGGCCGCCGCAGGCAACGCAGCCGGCGCCACCTCGACCCAGAATGTGCTGCCCCTGCCGGGCTCGCTCGTCACGCCGAGCTCACCGCCCATCGCCTGGGCCAGGCGCCGGCTGATGGCCAGGCCGATGCCGGTGCCCTCAACCGCGGTGCGCTCTGCGCCCAGGCGCTCGAAGGGGCGGAACAGCCTCGCGCAGGCCGCCGCATCCAGCCCCGGGCCTGTGTCGCTGACGTCAATGCGGATGCGCTCGCCGTGCGTCGCCGCCAGCAGCCGCACCTCGCCGCCGCGCCGGTTGTACTTGACGGCATTGCCCAGCAGGTTGATCAGCACCTGCTTCAGGCGCACCCGGTCGGCCTGCACGCGCAGGCCGCCATCGGCCGGCGGCGCCACCAGTTGCACGGCATGCGTCGCAGCCAGCGGCCGCACGAGGGACAGGCACTCGTGCAGCAGGGGGTCGAGCGCGACCGGCGCCATCTGCACCAGCAGGCGGCCGGCCTCGATGCTGCCCAGGTCCAGCACTTCGTTGATCAGGTCCAGCAGGTGGTGCGCGCCAGCCAGCATCTCGCGCACGTAGCCCAGCTGGTGGGTGGCCAGGGGCGCACGTGCATCGCGCTGCAGCAGCTGCGCGAAGCCGACGATCGCATTCAACGGCGTGCGCAGCTCGTGGGACATGTGGGCCAGGAACTGCGACTTGGCCCGGTTGGCGCTCTCGGCCTCGTCGCGCGCCTGGCGCAGCGCGTGCTGCGCTTCGACGCGGGCCGTGACATCCACACCATAGGCCACCAGCTGCCAGCCTGTGCCGCGCGGATCGAAACTGCGCGCCAGCGTGGTCTGCAGATGGCGGCGCTGCGGCCGCGGGCCCACCACATGCTCCTCCAGCACGACTTCGCCGGCCAGGGCGCGCCGGCCGTTGGCACGCACCACGGCCACGCGCTCGGGCGGCAGCAACTCGTCGACGCTGCGCCCCACCACCTGCGACACCTCGCGACCCAGCAGCGCGGCCACGCGGTGGTTGACGTACGTGTAGCGGAACGACGCATCGAGCCGGCTGATGTAGCCCGGGAAGGCGTCCAGCAGTGCACGCTGTTCGGCCTCGCGCTCCTGCAGCAGGTGCAGCGAGCGTTCCTCGGCCGTGATGTCGCGAAAGCTCCAGACCCGCACCACCTGGGTGCCGATGCGCGCCGGCTCGCAGCGGCGCAACAGCACGCGCCCATCGCGCAGCCGCACGCGGCTCTCGTCACGGACATTGCCCGCAATCACGGCCGCCACGTGGGCCAGCTGGATCTCGGGTTCGGCAAACAGCGGCAGCGCCGCCGCCATGATGTCGGCCGGCGTCAGCGTCGCGGCCTTCTCCTGCGCTATGCCCCACATGCGCAGCAGCTGGGCATTGGCGAAGCGCACCGGCTGCCTCGGGTCGGCGGCGTCGGAGGCAAAGATGGCGTCGCCCGTGGCCTCCAGCGTGCCGCGCAGGTACTCCGCGCTCTCGGCCAATGCCTCGCGGTCGCGCATCGAGGCGCTCACGTCGGTCCACAGGCCGACCGAGCCCATGAAGCCACCGTCGCGGCCCCACAGCGGCGAGGCGTTGTTCAGGCAATGCACCCGTGTGCCATCGGGCCGCCGGATCTGCAACTCGTAGGCGCCCTTCGCACCTTGACGCCGCGCTTCGAGCTGACGCATCAGCGCCGCCAGCTCCTCGCCGTCGAAGAAGGCCGTGGCCGGGCGCCCCAGGATCTGCTCGCGCGGCCGCCCGAGCAGGCGGCACATGGCGGCATTCACTTCCGTGGTGAGGCCCGCCGCGTCGAGGAACCAGCAGCCCTGGTCGGTGGAGGCCAGCAGTTGCTGCAGCACCTCGAGCGGCTGCGCGAAGTCGCCAGGCGGGGCGATGACGGCACCCGCATGATCCAGGGGGAGGAGATCTTCTTTCATGGGCCGGTTGCCGAACCCGGATCTTGGCAGCCTCGGGCATCGGTCGTCGACAGCAGCGCATGCTACCGGCGGTAGCGGAGCAGTCTGCCCCGGTAAGCCGGCCCGGACCCGCCAGGCTGCCCCAGCGCCGTCTCCTCCAGTGAAAACCCTGCGGCAGCCATGCGGCGGTGGAAGGCGGGGCGGTTGCCGCGGTTGGGGTCGACGATGAGCACCTCGGCGTTCGCGCAGGCGTGTCGGTCAATGAAGCGGCTCAGGTGGCCGGCGTCGTCGCGTTCGTAAAGCACGTCGCTGCCGACGATGAGCCCGAACTGGCCAAACACGCGCGCCCTGCCCTGGCGGCCGGGCAGGCCGGCCGCGCCAGGCACCGCGGCCCAGTCGCCCAAGCGGTAGCGCAGCGGCGGCAGGCGGTTGAGACGCGCGTTGCGAGCCAGGAACAGGGCGGTGAGCGGATGGCAGTCCGAGGCCGTCACGTCGGCGCCGCGCCGGTGCGCCACGAGACTGGCCAGCGCGAGGCCGCAGCCCACCTCGAGGATGCGCTCGCCCGCGACAAGCGGCCGGTCGGCCATGCAGGCAGCAAGGTGCAGCGACGAAGGCCAGACGAGCCCGAACAGCGGCCAGGCGGCGCTGGAGATGCCCACGGCCTCCGCACGGCCGCTCGGGTCGAAGAACTGCTGGCGATCCAGCAGCGAGCAGATGCGCAGGCTCGTGGCGCCGCCGATGGCGACCCGCTCGTGCTTGGTCAGGTAGCCCGGCATGGCGCAACCACGCGGGCAACGCGCGGGCCTGGGGATGGGGACGCAGTATCGCCGGACCGGCCGACCCGGCCGGATCGCAGGTCGGCGCGCGCCTCAGCGCAGCCGGGCGGCGACCCGCACCTTGAAGAACGCCAGGCAGACCACGAAGAACATGGTGAAGATGGACACCAGGCCGAGCGTTTCGAACATCGCGCGCGCGCTCCACACCACCTTGGCCGCGTCGGTGATCGGCCGGTCCTCGGCGAGCCAGGCGAAGGCGACGAACTCGACGAAGGTGGCGAAGTAGAAGGCGGTGTTGAGGTGCCAGTTCTCCTTGCGGTCGTCGCCGTTGGCGGCCGGGCTCACCTGGGGCCGCGCCCACTGCAGGTAGAAGGCCAGGCCCTGGAAGATGAGATAGACGCAGAGGTACCAGCCCATGAAGTTGGAGAACGGCACGCCGAAGTAGCCGCCACCCTGGTGCCAGATCCAGGCCTGCGACAGCGTGGCGCGTGAGGGGTCCATCGACATGTCCCACATGACCATGATGAAGGCGGCCAGCACCGGCACGGCAAAGTGCTGCAGCCCGTCGGCCACGTGGTCGTACTTGTCGAGCACGATGTGCGCCAGATTCCAGGAGAGGTAGCACATCGAGAAGTAGGCCGGCATGATGAGCAGCGGCACGAGCCCGAGCTTGGGGCCGAGCTTGTCGGTGTAGTGGTAGTGGCCGAACGGGAAGCCGGTGAGGATGCTCAGCGACTCCAGGCACCAGCTCACCACGAAGGCGATGGCGAAGAACACGAGCATCGTGCGCCCGCCCAGCCGGCGCGTGCCGTGCAGGAACGCGAACACCGTGGGCACGACGATGCTGATGGCCGGGATCAGCTTCATCAGCGCCGGCGCGGCGGGCGTCGCCTTGAGGAAGGCGAAGACCGCGAACAGGGCCGTGATGGCCCACAGCATGCGGTTGCGGGTGGTGTCGCTCATGCGGGGGTCTCCATGTCTTTCATGTTGACGTTTTCGTCATCATGACAGTATCGGTACTTTCACGGACGGCGCCGCAGCGCAGAATTCACCCCATGTCCACCGCCGACCACCGCCCCCGCGTGGCTGCCGAGCGGCGCGAGCGCATGCGCGCCCGCCTGCTCGAGAGCGCGCTCCTGCTCGCCGCCGCCAAGGGGCCGGAGGCCGTGTCCATCGACGACGTCATCGCCGCGGCCGAGGTCTCGCGCGGCAGCTTCTACAAGTACTTCGAGACGCCCGGCAGCCTGATGCAGGAGTTGGCCACCGAGGTCTCGCGCGGCGTCATCGAGACCATGCACCCGCTCGTCGATCCGCTGCCCGACGCGGCCGAGCGCGTGGCTGCGGGCATGCGCATGGCGCTGCGCCTGGTGCGCACGCACCCGGTGCTGGGGGCCTTCATGGTGCGCGCCGGCTGGCCGGCGATGGAGCGCACGCACCTGTTCTTCACCGTCGTCGGCGCCGACCTCGACAAGGGCATGCGCCTGGGTCGCTTCACTCGCATGCATGCCGACGTGGCGTTGAACCTGCTCGCCGGCTCGATGGTGGGCGCGATGCATTCGATGGCGCGCGGCCGCGTGCCGCGCGACTTTGCCGAGCAGACCACCGCTTCGGTGCTGCGCGCGCTGGGCCTGCCCGCGGGCGAGGCGCTCGAGCTGGCGACGCGACCGCTCGCCGCGCCGGCGATCGAGCCCGGCTCGCTGGTGGGGCGGCTCGTGGCAGCGTCACCTGAACCTGTCACCGCAGCCCAGGCCGATGGCCGGCGGACCGCCGCGCGCAAACCGATGCCGGGGCAGCGGTAGTCCGCCAACGGCCGAACTGCGCCCGAGCTCAGCGCGCCGGGCCGGTGCTGCCGCGCACGTGCAGTTGCGTCGGCAGGCGCAGCAACGGAAACGGCTGCCCCTCGCGCAGCGCCGCGAGCATCGCCCGCGCCACGGCCTGCGCATGCAGGTCCACCGGCGTGTCCACCGAGGTGATGGCCGGCTCGAAGGCGCTGGCCAGGGCCGAGTCGTTGTAGCCGGTGACCGACACATCCCGCGGCACCTGCATCCCCGCGGCCCGGCACTCGAGGATCACGCCGGCGGCGATGAGGTCGTTGCTGCAGACCACGGCGCTGGGCCGCTGGCCGCGCTGGTGCAGCGCGCGCCAGGCCTCGCGGCCGGCGGACAGGTCCAGCCCGCCGTCCTCGACCACCGCTTCGGTGGGCAGCGCCAGCCCGTGGCGCGCCAGCGCCTCGCGGACAGCCGTGAGGCGGCCGCGGAAGCGGTCCGCCAAGGCGCGAAACGGAACCACCAGCGCCAACCGTTTGTGACCCAGCCCCACCAGGTGCTCCACCACGCCGGCCATCGCGGCCTGATGGTCGAAGGCCACCGAAGGCTCCTCGGGCAGGGCCGACCAGCAGCGCAGGTGCGGCACGCCCCGCCGCGCCAGCAGCGGTGCGCTTTCGTCGTGCAACGGGCGGCCGAAGAGGATGACGCCGTCCACGCCCTGCGCCATGAGCGCGCGCACGCCATCGAGTTCGGCCCGCGGGTCGTGGTTGGCCGAGCTCAGCAGCAGCGTGTAGCCCTCGCGCGCCAGCAGGCTTTGCAGCAGCTCCAGCGTGCCCGCGTAGTACGCGTAGCGCAGCGAGGGCATGACGATGCCCAGCACCATCGAGCGGCGGCAGCGTAGCGAGCGCGCCAGCCCATAGGGCTGGTAACCCAGCTGTTGGGCCGCCCGCCGCACGCGCTCCAGCGTTTCGGGCACCAGCCGTTCGGGCGCATTGAAGGCGCGCGAGACGGTGGCCGGCGAGACACCTGCGAGCCGGGCCACGTCGCCCACCGAAGGCGGGATGTAGCGCACGGGCGCCTGCGTGTTCATGGTCGCCTCGGTGGCTTCGAATGAAATCGTTTCATCAGACCACAACGGTGATCAACTCGTCAAATAGCTTTGACCATGATGGCCGCACTCACTAGACTGACTGAAATCAGTTTCACGTCCCTGCTCCTCGCGAAAGGCTGTCCATGCCCTCTCCCCGCCCCTGCACCCGCCGCCGGAGCCTCGGCCTGGTCGCGGCAAGCTTGGCGCTGCCTTGGGCGGCGCGCGCCAACGAGGCCTGGCCCGTCAAGCCACTGACGCTCGTCTCGCCCTACCCGGCTGGCGGCATCACCGACCTGTTGTGCCGCATCGTCGGCGAAGAGCTGGCCAAGGCGCTGGGCCAGTCGGTCGTTATCGAGAACCGCACCGGCGCCAGCGGCGCCATCGCGCACGCCTCGGTGGCCAAGGCCGCGCCCGACGGCTACACACTCATCATGGGCGGCAGCGCCCCCACCGCCATCACGCCGGCACTGAACAAGAGCGTGACCTACGGCCCGAAGGACTTCGAGCCCATCGGCTACGTGGCCGAGCTGCCCATCGTGCTTTCCACCCATCCTTCGGTTCCGGGCAGCACGGCCAGCGACTTCATCGCCCACGTGAAGGCCAACAGCGGCAAGCTGAGCTGCGGGCACCACGGCAATGGCTCGAGCAACCAGTTCGCCTGCCTGACGCTGGCGAAGATGACCGGCACCCAGATCGCCGACATCCCCTACCGCGGCGCGCCGCAGGTCAACACCGACCTCATCGCCAACCGCGTGCACATCTACTTCGGCACGCTGCCCACGCAGGTGCCGCTGGCCAAGGACGGCAAGCTCAAGATCTTCGGCATCACCTCGCCGGCGCGCGCAGTGACCGCACCCGACATCCCGACGCTCGACGAGCAGGGGCTCAAGGGCCTCAACTTCACTTCCTGGAATGCGCTCTATGCGCCCGCGGGCACGCCGCGGCCGGTGATCGAGCGGCTCTCCAGGGAGCTGCTGCAGATCCTCGCCCGGCCCGAGGTGAAGAAGCGCATCGAGGACACCGGCTCCATCACCCGCCCCGGCTCGCCCGAGGCCCTGGGTCGGCTGACGATGGCCGAGTACGACAACTACAAGCGCATGGCGGCCGAGTCCGGCATCCGCATGGAATGAGGCCGGGAGCACCGACATGACCTTCTCGATCGTGGCCCGCTGCCCGAGAACCGGCGAGTACGGCGTCGGCATCGCCACCTACTCGCCCAACGTGGGCGTGCGCTGCCCGGTGGTGGTGCCGCAGCGCGGCGCCGCCTCGATGCAGGCAGTGGCCAACCCGCACCTGCTGCCCATCGCGCGGCGGCTCATGGAATCGGCCCTCTCGGCCGAGAAGATCGTCGCCGAGCTGCTGGCGAGCGACCCGTTTCCGCAATCACGCCAGATCCATGTGGTGGACGTCTATGGCCGCGCGCACGCCTTCACCGGCGACAAGAACCCGGCCTGGGCCGGGCACCATACGGGCGATGGCTATTCCGTGGCCGGCAACGTGCTCGCCAGCGAAACGGTCGTCAAGGCCATGGCCCAGGCCTTCGAGAAGGCCGCCAGCGAGCCGCTGGCCGAACGCCTGCTGCGCGCCGTGGAAGCCGGCCGCGACGCCGGCGGCCAACCCGAGGGCCAGAACTCGTCGGCCCTGGCGGTGTACGGAGAGCACCCGTTTGCGCTGGTGGACCTGCGCGTGGACCTGCACGACGAGCCCGAGGCCGAACTGCGCCGCCTGTGGGACTGGTTCCGCCCCATGGTGCCGTACTACGTTCAGCGCGCCCTCACACCCACCGTGCCGCGCTGGTGGCAGTGGCGCATGGACCATGTGCCGGGTTGGCGAGCGCGACATCTCGGGAAAACGGGGCCGGGCTAGAGCGGGCTGGAGCCCGAAGCGGCCAGGCCAAGCGCGCCTTGCCGGCGTGGCCGGGCCGTTGCGCCCGGCACAGCAGCGTCGTGCGCGGCAGGGGGCGCGCTACCGGCCGCAGATCGGCTTGGCGTAGGCGTCGATCACCGTGCTCACGCCGCTCGGGTCGGCACGCGCCATGATGTCGGTCGTCGACTGGTAGCGCTCGAGCTGCTCCAGCCCCGTGGCCGCCATCAGCGCGGTGGCGTCGGAGAGCGTGCACTTGCGCTCGTTCTTCACCCGCTGCTTGAGCATGTTGGAGATGGACTGGATGCGCAACTGCTTGTAGGCCTCGCGCTCGGCGTTCTCGACCACCGGCGTGATGGCGCCGGTGGCGCCCCCCGTCAGCGCCATGCCGACGATCGACGCCACGGCCTTGAAGGGCGCCGTGACCATCGTGGTGGTGACCTTGGCGCATTGGTCCTGGTTGCGCGCGCACATCGCGCCGCACTTCACCGGGAAGTTGGCCGGGCACGCGTCGGCCCAGCAGACCGGGCCGATGCCAGTCTGCCCACCGGCGCAGGCCGGGTAGCACAGGCCCGCATCGTTCACCTGCCCGGCCGGGCAGACGTTCGGGATGCTGCCCACGCCGCGGTCGTAGGTCACCTTCTGGCACGAGACGCCGATGTCGACCATGCCGCTCGGGCATTGCGGGCTGCAGATGTTGGCGCCCATGGCCACGTAGCCGGCGCGGCACTTCGGATAGAAGATGAGGCCGTTCTTCTCGCAGTTGCCGGCGCCGTTGGCGGCCTCGCAGCGCTTGATCATTCCGTTGTCGTTCAACGGATCGCCGAACTGCCATGCATAACCGCCGCCCCGGCCGTAGGGGGCACCTTTGGCGCAGTGCAGGCCGTCGTCGCGGAAGCCGGCCGGGCACTCGGGTACGCACATCGTGACGGCGCCCGAATAGCCGGCACGGCACTTCGGGTAGCAAAGGCCGCCGTGGTTCTCGGTGCCCGCCGCGCATTGCGTCGGGATCTTGCCCGCGCCGCGCGTGGACGTTTCCTTGTAGCAGACGTCGCCGAAGTACTTGTCGCTCTCGCGCACGAAGTCCTTCTCTTCGCAGGGCCGGCTGCTGTCGGTGGAAGTGGCAGCGGGTGCGGGCGGTGCAGCCACGTTGGGCGAAGCGGTCACGGCGGCCGGCGCCGTTGCGGAGGCGGGCGCGGCGGGCCGGCCGACGCAGGCCGGGATGGCGCGGTCCCAGCTCGTGCCCCTCTGGATCTCGGCCTGGAAGCACGCGATGGTCGCGCCCGGGTTGGTGGTGCCGCGGCAGAGACTGCGCGCATTGCCCTCCGCCCACTGCCGGGCAGAGGGCGCGCCGGAGCTGTTCCAGGCCACCTTGCCCTGGACGGCCTCGTAACACTGCTGCTCAAGCGGCGTCACCGCCTGTGCCGCGACGCTGGCGGGCAGCGCCAGGAGGACGGCCGAGACACCGGCAACGAGAGCGCACGAGAGGGTGGACGAGAGGGCCGCGGCAGCACCCATGCGGGCACACCAGGGACGAGATCCGGCTGTGTCGCCCATCGGCATTGCCCTCGTGTTGCCCGCGCCGGACCTTCGGCGCGGGGCGAGTGTCGCAGACGCAAGGTGGCTGCGTGCGCCCGTGCTTACCCGCTGTCGCGCGCGAACGTGGAGGCCGCTTCGGCGCCGCGGAAGGCGTCGGGGGGCCGTGCTTGTCCTCATGGCCAAACCGGCCCGCCGGATCTAGGGTGAGCCTCTCGCAGCAGGAGACATCGGCAATGAAAAGGACCCCATGGACGAAGGCGCGTCTGACCTTGGCGGGCACGGCCACGGCAATGCTGCTGGCGGGCTGCGGCGGCGGCGGGGATAGCGAGCCCCTGGCCGACAGGGCGCGGGCCACCACCGCCAGCGAGGCTGACCCTGCCGCACGCTCCACCACGCAAGGCTTCAGCTCGCACCACGGCCTGAGTGCCAAGCTCTCGGTGCTGTCGAGCCCGGCGCATGCAGTCACCGGCGGTGATGCACGCGTCCACCTGCGTGCCGCGCCCGGCCTGCTCGGGCAGCTGGAGTGGTGGCTGAACGGCAAGCGCATCCAGCCCACGCTGGCCGAGGCGGCCGACGGCCTGGAAGGCGTGGTGGGCGGCCTCGTCGACGGCCCCAACCTGCTGCAGGTTCGGCACGCGCGCGCCGGCGTGCGCGATTCGCTGCTGCTGGTGAACCACCCCATCACCGGCCCCGTGTACACCGGGCCGCAGCAGGTGCCCTTCGTCTGCACCACGGCGCAGTTCGGCTTGCAGCCGCTGGCCGATGCCGCCACTGCGCCCGGCTACGCCGTGCGCGACGCCACCGGCGCCATCACCGGCTACAGCCGCCACTGCAGCATCGACACCTTCGTCACCTACCTCTACCGCAGCACCGCCAACAGCTGGAAGACGATGCCCGGCGACGGCACGCGCCCGGCCGACATCAGCGTCATCACGCTGCCCGACGGACGCAGCGTCGATTTCGTCGTGCGCCGCGAGGTCGGTTCGATCAACCGCTTCCTCTACAGCATCGCCATGCTGGCCCGGGCCGGCGAGAGCGCGGCCGCGCCCGACCTGAGCCTGTGGAACCGCAAGCTGCTGTACTGGTTCCAGGGCGGCGTGGCCATCGGCCACAGCCAGGGCACGGTGCACAGCGGCTCGCTCAACCCCGACATCCTCAGGCTCGGCTTCGCCATCGCGCACAGCAGCGGCAACAACACCGGCACGCACTACAACATGAACCTCGCCGGCGAGACGGCGATGATGACCAAGGAGCGCTTCATCGAGCGCTACGGCGTGCCGCTGTACACCGTGGGCCTGGGCGGCAGCGGCGGCGCCATCCAGCAGTACCTGATCGCGCAGAACAACCCCGGCGTGCTCGACGGCCTGCTGCCGGTGCAGAGCTACCCCGACATGGTGACGCAGACCATCCACGTCGGCGACTGCGAGCTGCTCGAGCACTACATGGACGCCACCGACCGCGCCAACCCGAAGTGGCGCACCACCAAGAACCGCAGCCTGATCGTCGGCTTCAACGCCGAGGAGGGCTTCGCCCGCGTCAACGACGCGCTCGCGCCGCTGAAGACGGCGCTCGGCTACAGCACCGCGCCCGGCACCACCGAGTGCGTGCCGGCCTGGCGCGGCCTCACGCCGCTGGCCATGAACCCGCTGTACGGCCAGGCGCCGAATCAGCAGTTCTACGAGCCGCAGGCCGACATCGCCGCCATCCGCTGGACGCACTACGACGACCTGCGCAACGTCTACGGCGTGGACACCACCGGCGCCGCCCGCCCGACCTGGGACAACGTGGGCGTGATGTACGGCCTGGCTTCGCTGAGGGCGGGCCAGATCACGCCGGCCGAGTTCCTGCACCTGAACTGGCACATCGGCGGCTGGAAGCACCCG
Organism: Rubrivivax sp.; assembly: GCA_022842825.1. Taxonomy (GTDB): domain Bacteria; phylum Pseudomonadota; class Gammaproteobacteria; order Burkholderiales; family Burkholderiaceae_C; genus Rubrivivax. The sequence continues at coordinate 1,764 of JALHOU010000020.1, read as the reverse complement.
AGCGAGATGGTGCAGGAGGGCTTCCCCTTCTTCGGCACCGGCAGCGCCGAGGTCAACAAGGCGCTCACCGTGCCCGGCTACTTCGACCCCTGGAGCCGGCGCAACATGAACCTGGCCACCGCGGCCGAGCAGCCCGCGCCCCGCACGGCGGGCAGCCTCGAGGCCATGCGCGCGGCCTACACCAGCGGGCATGTGTTCCACGGCAGGCTCGACGTGCCGGCCATCGACCACCGCCAGTACATGGAGCGCGAGCTCGACATGCACAACTCGCACCAGAGCTTTGCCGTGCGCCAGCGTGTGCTGGACCGCATGGGCACCAGCGCCAACCTGGTGGTGTGGTTCACCGACACCCTTCCCAACACGCCCAAGGCCAGCCAGACGCTCGAGGCGCTGGCCGTGATGGACGAGTGGCTGATGAACCTGCGCGCCAACCCGCGCCGCGGCGTGGCCGGCAACCGCCCGGCGCGCGCGGTGGACAGCTGCTTCGACCGCAACGGCGCGTTGATGAGCGCCGGCCCGAACGTGTGGGACGGCATCCTCGACCAGCGCGGCGCCGGTGCCTGCACGCAAGCGTTCCCGCTGTACGGCACCTCGCGCATCGTGGCCGGTGCGCCCATCGAGGGCGGCATCTACAAGTGCGCCAGGAAGCCCGTGGAATGGGCCGTGCACGACGGCACCTTCGCGCCCTGGTCACCCGGGGCCGACGAGGTGGCACAGCTGAAGAAGATCTTCCCCGAGGGCGTGTGCGACTACCGCCGCCCCGACCGCGCACGGCCGTGGGGGCTGCGCGGCGGGAGCGCGTGGCGCGGCAGCGGGTACGACAAGGACGACAAGGACTGACTGACATCGGCTCTGGGTGCACTGCACCGGCATCACCGCCGCCGAGCCGATGGCGCCCGCGGCGCCGTAGACCAGAAAGCGGCGGCCCGGCCCGAGGCGCAGCTTGCGCAGGGGGGGTGTCGGCGTACCAGGCGCCCTCGCCCACCACGCACGCGTGGAAGGCGGCGCCGGCCGACGGCCGCGGCGTGGGCACGTCGAGGATCTGCACGACCTCGGGCGGGCCGTAGCGGGTGTGGACGGCGGCTTTCATCGCCGCTGCGCCTCACCCCCGGGCCCGCGCGCGAAACGCTGCGCATCCGCCCCATGCACCGGCGCCTCGCTCGGCCAGGGCCAGCCGCCGAAGCGCGTGCGCTGATAGTCGGCAAAGGCGGCGCGGATCTCGGCCTCGGTGTTCATCACGAAGGGACCGTACTGCGCCACCGGTTCGCCGATGGGGCGCCCCTGCAGCACCAGCAACTCGCACGGCGCGGTGCCGGTGTTGACGATGTCGAGCGGTTGCCCGGCTTGCACCTCGATCGCGGCATGCGCATCGATGCCGCGCCCGGCCAGCCGCAAGCCATCGCCCACGAAGTAGTACAGCACGCGCCGCGTGTCGCGCCCCGTGGCGGCCGGCAGCGTGAAGCGCGCGCCGGCACCCAGTGCCAGCGTGAAGATGCCGAGATCCGCTTCGGGCGCACTGGCCCACGAGTCGGGCGGCGGCGGCAAAGGCCGCAGTGATCTCAGTGCATCGAGCGCCGCCGAGCCCGGCGCAGGTGCAAGCCGCCCCGCCACCACCACCAGCTCGGTGCGCGCGCCGGCCGTGCCCGTGAACGTGGCGCGCGGCATGTCCTCGGCCCACAGCATCGAGAAATACGGCTCGCACATCTTGCTGCGCGCCGGCAGGTTGAGCCAGATCTGGAACAGCTCCAGCGGGTTGTCGCCGGC
>JALHOU010000019.1:2314-40172 GCA_022842825.1 Rubrivivax sp. | reverse complement strand
CCCGGGCGAGGGGCGTGCACGAAGCGGCCCTGGCCGATGTAGATGCCGACATGCGAGTAGGCCTTTTGCAGCGTGTTGAAGAAGACGAGATCGCCGGGCTGCAGGTCGGGCAGGCCCACCTCGCGCAGTGTCGGGGCCCGGGCCTGGTCCCAGGCCGTGCGCGGCAGGGTCAGCCCGAGGCTGTGTTCGTAGACGTGGCGCGTGAAGCCGCTGCAATCGAAGCCTTCAGGGCCTTCGCCGCTCGCGCCGCCGCCGTTGCCGCCGCGGCGGTAGGGTGTGTCGAGAAAGGCCATGGCCGTCAGTACGACGTGTGCCGCCTTCTCCGGCGCCAGCGGCGGTGCCGTGGCGACGCGACCGGAAGGGCCGGCGCAACCCGCCAGGCCGACGGCGCCGGCAAACGCCAGGCAGGTGGCGAGCAGCACCGGCGCCAGGGTGTGCTTCATGCCGCGGGCAGCGCCACCCGGGCGGCTGCGGCGGCGGCGCGCACCGAGGCCGGCCAGTTGATGTGCCCAGGGTCGAGCCCGCCGGCGATGCCCATGAGCAGCGCCTCGCCAGGGCCGACGTTGCGAAACCCGCGCGAGACCCCGGGCGGGATGCTGACCACGTCGTAGGGCTTGAGCCGCAGCGAGCGCGCGCCCTCGGGGCCCCAGAACACCTCCCACTCGCCCGTGAGGGCCACGAACACCTCCTGCGTGAGGTGGTTGTGCAGCGGCGCCGCCTTGCCCGGGGCGCAGCGCACGAGGTTCATGTGGAAGTGCTCGGCCACCAGCGGGGCTGCCGGCGGCTGGCCGAGCACGCGCCAGGTGGTGCGTTCACAGCCCGGGATGCCGGCATCGACATAGTCGTCGGTGGGCACGAGGCGGTGGAAGCGCGCCACGCGCGCCTCCATCTCGGCGACGCTGGGGTCGGCGTCGGTGATCGGGGCGGTTTGCGACATCGGGGCTCCGGTGGGCTCGAGCGGGGCTCGTGCATCATGCGGCCATTCCCATCATCGCCCAAGAGACCGCACCATGTTCAAGGCCCTGCTGCTGGAGAAGGACGCCGCCGGCTTCCGTGCCGCCGTGACGACACTGGACGAGGCCCGCCTGCCCGAGGTGGCCGAGGGTGGCGTGCTGGTGCGCTCGGAGTACAGCACGATCAACTACAAGGACGGCCTGGCGCTGACGAACCGCTCGCCCGTCGTGCGCCTGTGGCCGATGGTGCCCGGCATCGATGGTGCCGGCACCGTGCTCGAGAGCCAGCACCCGGCGTGGAAGGCGGGCGACCGTTTCGTGCTCAACGGCTGGGGCGTCGGCGAGACGCACTGGGGCTGCCTGGCCGAGCGCGCGCGGCTCAAGGGCGACTGGCTGGTGAAGCTGCCCGCCGCCTTCACGCCGCGCCAGGCCATGGCCATCGGCACCGCCGGCTACACCGCCATGCTGTGCGTGCTGTCGATCGAGCGCCACGGCGTCGCATCCGCCGCCGGCGAAGTGCTCGTCACCGGCGCCACCGGCGGCGTCGGCAGCATCGCCGTGGCCCTGCTCGCCAGGCGCGGCTACCGTGTCGTGGCCGCCACCGGCAAGCCGGGCGAGGCGGCCTACCTCGCCGGGTTGGGCGCGGCGGCCGTCATCGACCGCGCCGAACTGGCCGCGCCCGGCAAGCCGATGCAGAAGGAACGCTGGGCCGCGGTGGTGGACGCGGTCGGCAGCCACACGCTGGCCAACGCCCTGGCGCAGACGCGCTACGGCGGCATCGTCGCTGCCTGTGGCCTGGCGCAGGGCATGGACCTGCCGGCGAGCGTGGCGCCGTTCATCCTGCGCGGCGTGACGCTGGCCGGCATCGACAGCGTGATGGCGCCGCCGGCGCGGCGCGAGGCCGCTTGGGCGGCGCTGGCGGCCGAGCTGGCGCCGGCCACGCTCGAAAGCATGGTCACCGAGGTCGGGCTCGAAGGCACGCTCGAGGCGGCCCGGCGGCTGATGGAGGGCCGTGTGCGCGGCCGCATCGTCGTGCGGCTTTGACCCGCGTCAGCTTCGGGCGCCGCGGCCGCCGGCAGAGTCAGGGGTGCGTCAGTGCGGCGCCGTTCAATGCCGCGCGGCTTCCAACCCGACGAGACGAGGAGACAAGATGACGAGCTACGCCGATTTCCATCGCCGCTCGCTGCAGGACCGCGACGGCTTCTGGGCCGAGCAGGCGAAGCTGATCGACTGGCACACGCCGTTCAGCCAGGTCTGCGACAACAGCCGGCCGCCCTTCACACGCTGGTTCGTCGGCGGCACGACCAACCTGTGCCACAACGCGGTGGACCGGCACGTGCCCACGCGTGGCGCGCAGAACGCGCTCATCTTCGTCTCCACCGAGACGAACCAGGAGCGCATCTACTGCTATGCCGACCTGCACGCCGAGGTGCAGCGCATGGCCGCCATCCTGCTCGAGCTGGGCGTCAAGAAGGGCGACCGCGTGCTCGTGTACATGCCGATGATCCCCGAAGCCGCGTTTGCCATGCTGGCCTGCGCGCGCATCGGCGCGCTGCACTCGGTGGTGTTCGGCGGCTTCGCCAGCGTGAGCCTGGCCAGCCGCATCGACGACTCCGAGCCCGTGGTCGTCGTCAGCGCCGATGCCGGCAGCCGCGGCGGCAAGGTGGTGCCGTACAAGGGGCTGCTCGACGAGGCCATCCAGCTCGCCGCGCACAAGCCGGCCAAGGTGCTGATGGTGGACCGCGGCCTCGCGCCGTTCCCGAGGGCAGCCGGTCGCGACGTCGACTACGCGCCGATGCGCGAGAAGCACCTGAACACGAAAGTGCCGTGCGTGTGGGTCGACAGCACGCACCCAAGCTACACCCTCTACACCAGCGGCACAACCGGGAAACCGAAGGGCGTGCAGCGCGACACGGGCGGCTACGCCGTGGCGCTGGCCGCCAGCATGAAACACATCTTCCTCGGCAACCCGGGCGAGACGTACTTCAGCACCAGCGACATCGGCTGGGTGGTGGGCCACAGCTACATCGTCTACGGCCCGCTCCTGTACGGCATGGCCACCATCATGTACGAGGGCCTGCCGATCCGCCCCGACGCGGCCATCTGGTGGAGCCTGGTCGAGAAGTACAAGGTAACTTCGATGTTCAGCGCCCCTACGGCCGTGCGCGTGCTGAAGAAGCAGGACCCGGCCGCGCTCACCAGGCACGACCTGTCGAGCCTGCGCGCGCTCTTCCTCGCCGGCGAGCCGCTGGACGAGCCGACCGCCAAGTGGATTGCCGAGAGCCTGGGCAAGCCCATCATCGACAACTACTGGCAGACCGAGACGGGCTGGCCGATCCTGGCGCTTTGCAACGGCGTGGAGCCGCAACGCTCCAAGTTCGGCAGCACCGGCAAGCCGGTGTATGGCTACGACGTCAAGCTGATCGACGAGAACACCGGCCAGGAACTGACCGCGCCCAACCAGAAGGGCGTCGTCGTCATCGAAGGCCCGCTGCCCCCGGGCTGCATGCAGACCCTGTGGCGCGACGATGACCGCTTCGTCAAGACCTACTGGAGCAGCGTTCCCGGCCGGCAGGTCTACAGCACATTCGACTGGGGCATCCGCGACGAGGACGGCTACATCTTCATCCTCGGGCGCACCGACGACGTCATCAACGTGGCCGGGCACCGCCTGGGCACGCGCGAGATCGAGGAGAGCATCAGCTCGCACCCCAACGTGGCCGAGGTGGCCGTGGTGGGCGTGGCCGACCAGCTCAAGGGCCAGGTGGCGATGGCCTTCGCGGTGCTCAAGGACCCTGGCCAATCCGACACGCCCGAGAAGGCGCTCAAGCTGGAAGGCGCGATCATGAAGGTCGTCGACGAGCAGCTCGGCGCCGTGGCGCGCCCGTCCCGTGTGCGCTTCGTGACCGTGCTGCCCAAGACGCGCTCGGGCAAGCTGCTGCGCCGCGCCATCCAGGCCGTCTGCGAAGGTCGCGACCCGGGCGACCTGACGACCATCGAGGATCCGAGCGCGTTGCAACAGGTGAAGGACCTCGTCGCCGGTTGAGCGGCGCACGCGACGCGTCCGTTCCACCCCCGCAAACAGGGGGTGAGCGTGCGGGCGCGGTCGGATGCACGGGTTTCCGCCGGTGGGCGGTGCCGGGGGGGCGTGCGTATAAGCCCTGTCACCCGGAAGGGCACCACCGACAGGAGACCCCGATGTCCGACCTTTTGCCCGGCGCGCTGCGCCGTCCTGCCGTGGCCATTGCGGTCGCGGCCTTGTGCCTGGCGGCGGCGCCCGGCGCATTCGCGACCGACTCGGTGCGCGTGCTGAACGATCCCTCCAGCGCGCTCAGCTCGATCTTTCCGAGCAACCGCTACACGGTGCCGGACTTCACGCAGAAGACGCTGCGGCGCGTGGCGCTGCCCAAGCCCGATTGCAGCGTGCAGCCAAGCTACTGCGCCGACATCGACGTGCTGAACACGCTCGACGGCTTCTCGACGCAGCCGCGCATCTCGGTGCCGTTCTCGGGGGACATCGACCCGGCGACCGTCACCAGCGACACCGTCTTCCTCGTCAATCTGGGCGACACGTTGAGCGGCCGCGGCTTCGGCGACCGTGTCGGCATCAACCAGGTGGTCTGGAACCCCGCGGCGAAGCGACTGGCCTTCCAGAGCGACGAGTTGCTGCAGCAGCACTCGCGCTACCTCATCATCGTCACCGACGGCGTGCGCGACACGAACGGACGCCGCGTCCAGGGCGAGTTCTCGCACGGCTTCCACCACGACCATCACGTGCGCAGCGCCATGGCCGCCGTGCGCGGTCTGCGGCACCGCATCGTGGCGGCCAGCCTGTTCACGACGCAGAGCATCACGGCCGACCTGCAGAAGATCAACCGGCAGATCAAGAGCGCCCCGGTCTCGCCGATCAACTTCCAGATCGGCCAGACGGCCACCGGTCCGGTGCGCGCGGTGTTCCCGCTGAGTTCGCTGGCGGGCCTCCGATTCGACCGGCAGACGAGCGCCGCCGGACCGACGCCCTGCCCGAGCCCGCCGCCGGCCTGCTTCCTGCCGACGCCGGCGCTGAACGTGGTGGCCGGCGCGGTGGCGGCGGTGGCCTATGGCCAGTTCGCCTCGCCGTCGTACTGGAACCCGGCCACTCGCGTCATCCCGCCCACCGGGTCGCTCTCCGGCGTGCCCGCGGTGCAGGGCAGCGAGACCCTCACGGTGCAGATGTTCGTGCCGGCCGGCCCCAAGCCCGCCGGCGGCTGGCCGGTGGCGCTCTTCGGTCACGGCTTCACCGACAGCATGTACGGCGCGCCTTGGGCGGTGGCCTCGGTGTTCGCCTCGCGCGGCATCGCCACGGTCTCGATCAACGTCGCCGGGCACGGCGGTGGCGCTGCCGGCACGCTGCTCGCGCTGTCGAGCACGGGCGGGGCGCCGGTGGTGGTGCCCGCCGGCGGCCGCGGCATCGACCAGGACGGCAACGGCGCCATCGACAGCACCGAAGGCGTGGGCGCGGTCGGCGCGCTGTCGCTCGTCTCCAGCCGCGACGGCCTGCGCCAGACGGTGATCGACCTCATGCAGCTCGCGCGGCAGATCGAGGCCGGCGTCGACATCGACGGCGACGGCAGCGTGGATCTCGACGCCGATCGCATCTACTACTCGGGCCAGTCGTTCGGCGGCATCTACGGCACCATCTTCCTCGGCACCGAGCCGAGCCTGAAGGCGGGTGTGCCCAACGTGCCGGGCGGCTCGATCACGGAGATCGCGCGTCTGAGCCCGAACTTCCGCATCCTCACCGCCGTCGCGCTGGCCACGCGCACGCCCACGCTCATCAACCTGCCGCCGCTGCCGGGCCTGCCGGTGCCGCTGAACCTCGTCTTCAACGAGAACATGCCGCTGCGCGGCGAGCCGCCGCGCGTGGACACCGTGCCGGGTGCCGAGGCGATCCAGCAGTACATCGATGTCGCGCAGTGGGCCACGCAGGCGGGCAACCCGGTGAGCTATGCCCCCCACATCCGCAAGCAGCCGCTGCGCGGGCATGCCGCCAAGCCGGTGATCTTCCAGTTCGCCAAGGGCGACGTGACGGTGCCCAACCCGACCACCAGCGCCATCATCCGCGCCGGTGAACTGGCCGACCGGGTGACCTACTTCCGCAACGATCTCGCCTACGGCCTGAACCCCGCGGTGGGCAAGAACCCGCATGTCTTCCTCACCAACATCGGCAACGCGGCGGCTGCGGCTTACGCGGTGGGGGCGCAGACGCAGATCGCGCTCTTCTTTGCCAGCGGCGGGACGACGGTGATCGACCCCGACGCGGCGGGACCGTTCTTCGAGGTCCCGCTGGCGGGTGCGCTGCCGGAGACGCTGAACTTCATCCCGTAGACCCCGGCACCAGAGGCCTTGGCAGGCCCGGCGCCCCGAATGGGGGTGCCGGGCCTTCGTCCCTTTTGGGCTCCTTCAGGGCGTCCGCGAGGGGGAGGTGGCGCACGGGCGGCGCGACGATGCTTCACGCCATCCCTGCAGCGATGGAGAGAAGCCATGCCCATGAGCCCAGACCTCGACCGCCGGTGCTTCCTGCGGTCCGCGGTGTCCACCACCTTCACGGCGGCAGCCGCGGCCGCCGGCGCGATCGCGCCGCTGTCCACGGCCTGCGCCCAGGCCGCCCACGCGGCCTTGCCTTTGCAACTGGCGCGCGAGGCGGCGCCCGACCTCGACCCGGCCGGCTACCTCGTCAGCGAGAAGCTCGACGGCGTGCGCGCCTGCTGGGACGGATCGAGGCTGCGCTTTCGCAGCGGCCTGCCCGTGCTGGCGCCGACCTGGTTCACGGCGCGCCTGCCGGCCGCGCCGCTGGACGGCGAGCTCTGGCTCGGCCGCGGGCGCTTCGAGGAACTGGCGGGCATCGTGCGCCGTCATGCCGCGGTGGATGCCGCATGGCGGCAGGTGAACTACGTCGTCTTCGATCTGCGCGGCGCCGCCGGGCCTTTCGAGCAGCGCGCGGCCGCCGTGCGCCAGTGCGTGGCCGAAGCCGGTTTCGCGCCGCTGCAGGCCGCGCCCCAGCGCCGTCTGCCCGACCGGCACGCCCTGCGCCGATGGTTCGACGCGGTGGTGCACGAAGGCGGCGAGGGCCTGATGCTGCACCGGGCCGATGCGCCCTGGCGTGCCGGCCGCAGCGACGCGCTGCTCAAGCTCAAGCCGCAGAGCGACGCCGAGGCGGTGGTGGTGGCCCACGTGCCGGGACGTGGGCGTCATCTCGGCCGTCTCGGTGCGCTGCAGGTGCGTACGAGCGACGGCGTCGAGTTCCTGCTCGGCACCGGGCTCACGGACGCCCAGCGTGCCGAGCCGCCGCCGCCGGGCGCTGCCGTGGTCTACACCTACCGCGGCCGCACCGCCTCTGGCGTGCCGCGATTCGCCAGCTTCCTGCGCGTGCGCGACCCGTTGCGCAGCTGACAGCCTTGTCGGGGCCTCACGGTCCCGCGGCCTCTCGGCCTCTCGGCCTCTCGGCCTTTACGGAATTGCGGCCTTTCGACCGCTAGAACGCGGGCTGCGCTTCGCCGCCGCCGCCGTGCCTGAGCCGCCAGGGCGTGCTACAGCACGTCGCTCGCGAAATCCGCCAGCCGCGAGCGTTCGCCGCGTGCCAGGGTGACGTGGCCGCCATGCGGCCAGCCCTTGAAGCGGTCGACCGCGTAGGTGAGGCCGCTCGAGCCTTCGGTGAGGTAGGGCGTGTCGATCTGCGCCAGGTTGCCCAGGCAGACGATCTTGGTGCCCGGGCCGGCGCGCGTGATGAGCGTCTTCATCTGCTTGGGCGTCAGGTTCTGCGCCTCGTCAATGAGGACGTACTTGTTCAGGAAGGTGCGCCCGCGCATGAAGTTCAGGCTCTTGATCTTGATCTTCGCCCGCACGAGGTCGTTGGTGGCGGCACGGCCCCACTCGCCGGCGCTGGAGTCGCTGCGCGCCAGCACCTCGAGGTTGTCGTCGAGCGCGCCCATCCACGGGCCCATCTTCTCCTGCTCGTCGCCGGGCAGGAAGCCGATGTCCTCGCCCACCGGCACGGTGACCCGCGTGACGATGATCTCGCTGTAGCGGCGCTCGTCGAGCACCTGCGCCAGGCCTGCGGCCAGCGTCATCAGCGTCTTGCCGGTGCCGGCCGTGCCGGCGAGCGTGACGAAGTCGCACTCGGGGTCCATGAGCAGGTTGAGGGAGAAGTTCTGCTCGCGGTTGCGCGCGGTGACGCCCCACACCGCGTTCTTGCCGTGCGTGTAGTCGCGCAGCGTCTTCAGCACCGCCGTCCGGCCGGTGATCTCGGTGACGCGCGCGTACAGCGGCGTCGCACCCGGCGCCTCGAGGTAGACGAACTGGTTGATGAGCAGCACCGGCACGAGCGGGCCGCTGATGCGATAGAAGGTGTGGCCGCCCTGCTGCCAGCTCTCCATCGTCTTGCCGTGCCGGTCCCAGAAGTCGGCCGGCAGCGGCAGCACGCCCGTGTAGAGAAGGTCGCCGTCCTCGAGCGTCTTGTCGTTGGTGTAGTCCTCGGCCGGCAGGCCGAGCGCGCGTGCCTTGACGCGCATGTTGATGTCCTTGGACACCAGCACCACGTCGCGCCCGGGCTGCTGCTCGCGCAGGGTCTGCACCACTCCCAGGATCTGGTTGTCGGCCTTGCCCTGCGGCAGGCCGTCGGGCAGCTTGATGTTGAAGAGCGTGGTCTGGAAGAACAGCTTGCCGCCGGCCTCGCGATGGCCGGTCTTGGCCAGTTCGATGCCCGACTTGGGGTCGAAGGCGGGCGGCGGCGAGCCGTCGCGGCCGTCGAGGGCGCCCGAGCGCACGAGCGCGTCGAGTTCGCGGCTCACCTGGCGCGCGTTGCGTGCCACCTCGCTCATGCCCTTCTTGTGGTCGTCGAGCTCTTCCAGCGTGATCATCGGCAGGAACACGTCGTGTTCCTCGAAGCGGAAGAGGCAGCTTGGGTCGTGCATCAGCACGTTGGTGTCGAGCACGAAGAGCTTGGCCGGGCCCGAGGCGCCGTTTGTGCGCATCCGACGCGGCCTCGGCGTGGGCTGCGGCGCGGGTGCCGCGACGCGCACCGGCGCGGTGGGCACCGGCGGCAACGCCACGCTGGCGGGCTGGTCGGTCACCGCGGCCGCGGTGGTCGGCGAGCGATGCGGCTGGAACAGGCGCGCCGCGGGGCGGGCAGCCGGGTTCGAGCTCGCGTCGAGCAGGTCCAGCGCAGCCTGCGAGGGCTCTTCGGCCGCCGCGGAGCGCGGTTTCAGCGTCCGCTTGTCGGCCTTGGGCGCGGCCTGGGTTTCGAAGGCGGCTGCCGGAAGCAGGTCGCCGGGGCGGGCAGGGGGCTTGGGCAGGGGCATGCGGGGCGGAGTGGGCGCGCCGCCGCGTGCGGGCGCAAGCTGGGCTGAGCGTGCTGGCGAGAAGGAGCGACAGCGCCGGTCAGGCGGACTTCTTCAGCGCCTTGACCGCCTTGAGGACTTCCTCGACGTGGCCGGCGACCTTGATGCCGCGCCACTCGGCCCGCATCACGCCGGTGGCGTCCATCAGGAAGGTGCTGCGCTCGATGCCCTTGACCTTCTTGCCGTACATGATCTTGTTCTTGACCACGCCGAACATGTGGCAGAGCTTCTCTTCGGTGTCGGCGATCAGCTCGAATGGCAGTTCGAGGTTGCCCTTGAACTTCTCGTGCGAGGCGAGGTTGTCGCGGGAAACGCCGAAAACCACCGCACCGGCCTTGAGGAAGTCCTTGTGGTGGTCGCGGAACTGCATCGCCTCGGTCGTGCAGCCGGGCGTGTTGTCCTTCGGATAGAAGTACAGCACCACGGCATGTCCGAGGTGGCTGTGCGGCGTGAATTTCACGCCGCCGGTGGCGGCCGCTTCGAAGTCCGGGAGGGCTTTGTTCAGGGCAGGCGTCATGGAGGAGGATCTCTGCTGCGCACCCGCCGGTCCCGCCGGTTGGGCACCGGTTGGGCCATCAGGTGGGGGCCAAAGCGGCTGACAGCCCCAAATTATAAGTCGCCGGCATGACCGGGCTGCGGCGGCCCGGACCGGGCAGGGGTCAGTCGACGCCCACCAGCAGTGCCGCGAGCACCGAGCGCCTCTCGCTGACGAGCACGTTGTAGGTGCGGCAGGCGGCGGCGGTGTCCATGCACTCGATGCCAATGCGGCGCTCGACGAGAGGCCGCAGCAGCGCAGGCGGCGCGAAGCGCATGCGGCCGCCGCTGCCGAAGATGACGAGTTCGGGCTCGAAGGCGGCCATGCGCTCGAAGTCGGCGAGCGAGAGGTCGGTCCAGCGCGCCACAGGCCAGGGCGTCACCTCTCCCATCCAGGGCACGAAGACACTGCGCTCCTGCAACGCCCCGCCCACCCACAGGCGCTGCGGCTCGTGGCGGGCGATCATGTTGGCGCCTTCCAGCGTCTCGGGGACGAACTTCATGGATGGATAATTCTAGTTTCTGCCCCCTTGCTCCGACCCACCTTCCACCGAGAGGCCTTGCCCGCCTCCCCGCCATCTTGAACGCCCCTCTGCCCGTCGTCCCCCACCTGACCTCGATCGCCAAGCAACACGGGCGCACCGTGTCCAAGTCGGCCAAGCTGGCCAACGTGGCCTACGACATCCGCGGCCCGGTGCTCGACAAGGCGCGGCAGATGGAGGAGGAGGGCCACCGCATCATCAAGCTCAACATCGGCAACGTGGCCGCGTTCGGCCTCGAGCCGCCCGACGAGATCGTGCAGGACATGATCCGCAACCTGCCCGATGCCGCCGGCTACACCGACAGCAAGGGGCTGTTCGCCCCGCGCAAGGCGGTGGTCCACTACACGCAGGAGAAGGGCGTGCGTGGCGTGACGGTGGACGACGTCTACCTGGGCAACGGCGCCTCCGAGCTCATCCAGATGGCGGTGAGCGCCCTGCTCAACGACGGCGACGAGATGCTGATCCCGACGCCCGACTTCCCTCTGTACACCGCGGTGACGGGCCTGTCCGGCGGCGTGCCCGTGCACTACCTGTGCGACGAGGGCGCGGGCTGGCTGCCCGACCTCGACGACATCCGCCGCAAGATCACGCCGCGCACGCGCGGCATCATCGTCTGCAACCCCAACAACCCCACCGGCGCGCTGTATCCCGACGATCTGCTGCTCGGCCTCCTCGAGATCGCGCGCCAGCACGACCTGGTGGTGTTCGCCGACGAGATCTACGACAAGACGCTTTACGACGGCCACACCCACACCAGCATGGCGGCGCTGGCCGACGACCTGCTCGTCATCACCTTCAACGGCCTGTCGAAGAACTACCGCAGCTGCGGCTACCGCGCCGGCTGGATGGTGGTGAGCGGCGAGAAGCGCCACGCCCGCGACTACATCGAGGGCCTGAACATGCTGGCCTCGTTGCGCCTGTGCAGCAACACGCCGGGGCAGTTGGCCATCCAGACCGCGCTCGGCGGCTACCAGAGCATCAAGGACCTCGTCGCGCCCAGCGGGCGGCTGTGCAAGCAGCGCGACAAGGCCTACGAACTGCTCTCGCAGATCCCGGGCGTGAGCGTCGTCAAGCCCAAGGCGGCGCTGTACATGTTCCCGCGCCTGGACCCCAAGGTCTACCCGATCGACGACGACCAGCAGTTCGCCTACGAGTTGCTGGCCGAGGAGAAGGTGCTGATCGTGCAGGGCACCGGCTTCAACTGGCCGGCGCCGGACCACTTCCGCACCGTCTTCCTGCCCAACGTCGACGACCTCACCGAGGCCATCGGCCGCATCGACCGCTTTCTCGCGCACTACCGCAAACGCCACGCGGGCTGACCCCGCGCCGGCTCCCGCACCTCCCTGACGAACGACAAGACATGAAGCCCATCCAGGTCGGCCTGCTCGGCATCGGCACCGTCGGCAGCGGCACCTTCAAGGTGCTGCGGCGCAACCAGGAGGAGATCCGCCGCCGCGCCGGTCGCGAGATCCGCATCTCGATGGTGGCCGACCTCGACACGGCACGCGCGCGCAGCATCGTCGGCACGCAGGCCGAGGTGGTGAGCGACGCGCGCGCCGTCATCGCCAACCCTGACATCGACATCGTCATCGAGCTGATCGGCGGCTACGGCATCGCCAGGGCGCTGGTGCTCGAGGCCATCGCGGCGGGCAAGCATGTCGTCACTGCCAACAAGGCGCTGCTCGCCGTGCATGGCAGCGAGATCTTCGCCGCCGCCAGCGCCAAGGGCGTGATCGTCGCCTTCGAGGCCGCCGTGGCCGGGGGTATCCCCATCATCAAGGCGCTGCGCGAGGGCCTCACGGCCAACCGCATCGAGTGGGTGGCCGGCATCATCAACGGCACCACCAACTTCATCCTCTCCGAGATGCGCGCCAAGGGGCTCGATTTCGGCGTCGTGCTGAAGCAGGCGCAGGCGCTCGGCTACGCCGAGGCCGACCCCACCTTCGACATCGAGGGCGTCGATGCCGCGCACAAGGCAACCATCATGAGCGCCATCGCCTTTGGCATCCCGGTGCAGTTCGACAAGGCGCATGTCGAGGGCATCACGGCGCTCCAGGCCGCAGACATCCGCTATGCCGAGCAACTCGGCTACCGCATCAAGCTGCTGGGCATCACCAAGCGCCGCGACGACCTGAAGGGTGCCGCGGGCGGCATCGAGTTGCGCGTGCACCCCACGCTCGTGCCGACGCAGCGCCTCATTGCCAACGTCGAGGGCGCCATGAATGCCGTCGTCGTGCACGGCGACGCGGTCGGCACGACGCTCTACTACGGCAAGGGCGCCGGCAGCGAGCCCACCGCCAGCGCCGTCGTCGCCGACCTCGTGGACATCACGCGCCTGCACACGGCCGACCCCGACCACCGCGTGCCGCACCTGGCCTTCCAGCCCGGCTCGATGGCCGACACGCCGATCCTGCCGATCGCCCAGGTCGTGACCGCCTTCTACCTGCGCCTCGTGGTCGCCGACAAGGCCGGCGTGCTGGCGCGCATCACCGGCATCCTGGCCGAGAACGACATCAGCATCGACGCCGTGCTGCAGCGCGAGAGCGCCGAGGGCGAGAAGCAGACCGACCTCATCATCCTCACCCACGACACCGTCGAGGGACGGATGAACACCGCGCTGGCGCAGATGCAGGCCCTGCCCACCGTGCTGGCCCCCATCGTGCGCATCCGCAAGGAGGAGCTGAGTTAAATGAGCCCCCAGGCTTCGCTACCCCCCGAGGGGGCCGGCGCCTCCCGTGGGGTGGCCCGACGGGAGGCGCAGTACCTCAGCACGCGCGGCGACCCCACGTTGCGCGGCTTCTCCGACATCCTGCTCGAAGGTCTCGCGACCGATGGCGGCCTGTACCTGCCCGCGAGCTATCCGAAGGTGGACGTGGCCACGCTCGCGCGCTGGCGCGGCCTCTCGTATGCCGATCTCGCCTTCGAGATCCTGTCGCTCTACATCGACGACATCCCGCCGGCCGACCTGAAGCGGCTGGCGCACGCCACCTACACCGAAGCCGTCTTCGGCACGCCCGCCATCACGCCGGTGGCCCAGCTGGAGGAAGGGCTGTATCTGCAGGCGCTGTCGAACGGCCCGACGCTCGCCTTCAAGGACATGGCCATGCAGCTGCTCGGGCAGCTCTTCGAGTACGAGCTGGCGCGCCGCGGCGAGCACCTCAATATTCTCGGCGCCACCAGTGGCGACACCGGCAGCGCGGCCGAGTACGCGATGCGCGGCAAGCGCGGCATCCACGTCTTCATGCTCAGCCCGCACGGCCGCATGAGCCCGTTCCAGCAGGCGCAGATGTTCAGCCTCCAGGATGCCAACATCCACAACATCGCCATCGAGGGTGTCTTCGACGACTGCCAGGACATCGTCAAGGCGGTGAGCAACGACCTCGAGTTCAAGCGCCGCTGGAAGATCGGCACCGTCAACAGCATCAACTGGGCGCGCCTGCTGGCGCAGGTGGTGTACTACTTCGCCGGTTACTTCCAGGCGACGAAGTCCAACACCGAGCGGGTCAGCTTCGCCGTGCCGAGCGGCAACTTCGGCAACATCTGCGCCGGCCACGTGGCGCGGATGATGGGCCTGCCGATCCAGCGCCTCGCGCTCGCCACCAACGAGAACGACGTGCTTGACGAGTTCTTCCGCACCGGCACCTACCGGCCGCGCTCGACGGCCGAGACGCACGAGACCTCCAGCCCGAGCATGGACATCAGCAAGGCGAGCAACTTCGAGCGCTTCGTGTTCGACCTGCTTGGCCGCGATGGGGCGCGCACGAAGGCGTTGTTCAGCGAGGCGCTGGCGCGCGATGGCGGCTTCACGATCACGCGCGAGGAGCACGCGCGCATCGCCTCGTTCGGCTTCGTCTCCGGCAAGAGCACGCACGCCGACCGTCTGGCCACCATCCGCGGCACCTGGCAGCGCTCGCGGCGGCTCGTGGACACGCACACCGCCGATGGCCTGAAGGTGGCGCGCGAGCATCTCGAGCCCGGCGTGCCGATGATCGTGCTCGAGACGGCGCTGCCGGCGAAGTTCGCCGCCACCATCGAAGAGGCGTTCGCCGGGCCTGCGGGCCCCGCCCCCGTGCCCGAGGTGCCCGCCACGCTGCGCGGCATCGAGGCACTGCCGCGCCGCTTCGCGGTACTGCCCGCCGACGCCGCGCTCGTGAAGCGCCACATCGAGACGCAAGCGGGATGAGTACCTCGGGGCCCCCGGCGCCGCGCGCCATGCTGTCGCTGGACGAGGCGCTGGCCTGCCTCGTCGAAGGCAGCGTCCCGCACGCGTTGACGGCCACCGAGTCCGTGTCCACGTTCGAAGCCCTCGGGCGCGTGCTCGCTGGCGATGTGCGCTCGGCGCTCGACGTGCCGCCCGCCGACAACACCTCGATGGACGGCTACGCCGTTCGGGCCGCCGACGTGGCCGCGGTGGGGGCCGTGCTGGCCGTGAGCCAGCGCATCCCGGCCGGCGTGGTCGGTGCGCCGCTCGCGCCCGGCAGCGCGGCGCGCATCTTCACCGGGGCCCAGGTGCCGCCGGGTGCCGACGCGGTGGTGATGCAGGAGCAGTGCGAGGCGCTCGGGCCGGAGGCCGTGCCCGGTGCCACAACCGGTACGACACCCGGTGCCACGCCCGGTGCCGAAGGCCGCGCAGGCGCAGGCCTGGGCCGTGTGCGCTTCCTCGCCGTTCCGCAGGCCGGCCAATGGGTGCGCCGCCGCGGCGAGGACGTGCGCGCCGGGGCGACCGTGCTCGCGCGAGGCGTTCGCCTCACGCCACAGGCGCTCGGCCTGGCCGCCTCGGTCGGTGCCGGCACGCTGCAGGTGCTGCGCCGCCCGCGCGTGGCGGTGTTCTCCACCGGTGACGAACTCGTGATGCCCGGCGAGCCGCTGAAGCCCGGCGCCATCTACAACAGCAACCGCTTCACGCTGCGTGGCCTCCTGCAGGCCGCCGGCTGCGAGGTGAACGACCTCGGCATCGTGCCCGACCGGCTCGACGCCACGCGAGACGCGTTGCGGCGCGCCGCGGCCGGCAACGACCTCATCGTCACGAGCGGTGGCGTCTCGGTCGGCGAGGAAGACCACCTGCGGCCCGCCGTGCTGGCCGAGGGTCGGCTCGAGAACTGGCAGATCGCGATGAAGCCGGGCAAGCCGCTCGCCTTCGGCGCGGTGCGCCGGGCGGGTGGCGGGGCGGCGGCAGCCGGCGAGGCGCTCTTCGTCGGCCTGCCCGGCAACCCGGTCTCCTCCTTCGTGACCTTCGTGCTGTGCGTCGGCACGGTGCTGCGCGCCATGCAGGGCCTGCCCACGGCCCTGCCGCAGCCGCTGCCG
This sequence comes from Rubrivivax sp., assembly GCA_022842825.1. GTDB lineage: Bacteria > Pseudomonadota > Gammaproteobacteria > Burkholderiales > Burkholderiaceae_C > Rubrivivax. Next base: position 24,461 of record JALHOU010000019.1, on the reverse strand, counting down.
CTGCGCGCCGCCTTCGACTGGCCGCGCCCCGACAAGCGGCGCGAGTTCCTGCGCGTGCGGCTCAATGCCGAGGGTGCGCTCGAACTCTTCGAGAACCAGAGTTCGGGCGTGCTCAACTCCGCCGTCTGGGCCGACGGCCTCGTGGACAACCCGCCCGGCCAGGCCATCGCGCGCGGCGACGCGGTACGCTACCTGCCCTTGTCCGACTTGGTGGACCGCTAGGGGCAGGCCGAGGTGACAGACCGCCCGATGAGCCCACGATGAAGGTGCAGGTGCGTTATTTCGCCTCGCTGCGCGAGGCCCTCGGCCCCGGCGAGACCGTGGCGCTCGAGGCGGGCGCGACGCTCGGCGTGCTGCGCGACACGCTCATCGCGCGCGGCGGCCGCCACGCCGAGGTGCTGGCGCGCGGCCGCGCCGTGCGCTGCTCGCTCGACCAGCACATGGCCGAAGAGGGCGTGGCGCTGCGCGAAGCCGCCGAGGTCGCCTTCTTCCCGCCCGTGACCGGCGGCTGAGCATGGACACCACGGCACCACGCCCAACGGCTCGCGTGAGCATCCAGACGGCCGACTTCGACCTCGGCGCCGAAGTGGCGGCCGTGCGCAGTGCCGGCAGCGCCCTCGACCTCGGTGTCGGCGCCGTGGCGAGCTTCATCGGCACCGTGCGCGACCGCAACGGCGGCCAGGCCGGCGAGGTGAGCGCGATGGAGCTCGAGCACTACCCGGGCATGACCGAGCGCGCCATCGAGGCCATGATCGACGAGGCCATGCGCCGCTTCGACATCCGCGGCGCCCGTGTTGTGCACCGCGTCGGCCCGCTGATGCCGGGCGACCAGATCGTGCTCGTCGCTGTCAGCTCGGCGCACCGCGGCCAGGCCTTCATGGCCTGCGAGTTCCTGATGGACTACCTGAAGACGCAGGCGCCGTTCTGGAAGAAGGAGACCACGCCCGAGGGCGCACGCTGGGTCGATGCCCGCGTGGCCGACGATGCGGCGCTCGCGCGCTGGGGTATCCAGGCAGGCAACGCCCCGGCATGACGGCCCCCCGCGCCGACCTGCGGTCGCCTTCCTTTCCCACCGAGGCCGCGGCGGGCGCCGACCTGCCGAGCCCGCAGGTGCTGCGAGGCGCGCTTGGCCGCTTCGCCACGGGCGTGTCGATCATCACCTGCCTCGACGCCACCGGCGCGCGTGTCGGCCTCACGGCCAACTCCTTCAGCGCGCTCTCGCTCGAGCCGCCGCTCGTGTTGTGGTCGCTGCGCAAGGTGAGCCCGAGCCTGCCGGCCTTCGAGGCCGCCGCGCACTTCGCCGTCAACGTGCTCGCCGAGACGCAGGTGGAGCTGTCGCGGCGTTTTGCCTCGCCGCAGCCGGGCGAGCGCAAGTTCGACGAAGGGGCCTGGTCGGCGGGCCTGGGCGGTGCGCCGGTGCTCGCCGGGTGCGCCGCCGTCTTCGAGTGCGAGCGTGTGGCCGCACACGAGGGCGGCGACCACCGGCTCTTCATCGGCCGCGTGTGCCGGCTGGCCGACATCGCCACGGCGCCGCTCCTCTTCCAGGGCGGCCGATACCACATGCTCGGGGAGGTGCTGTGACGCGCATGGGCGGTGGCGGCGGCGAGGGCCGCATCGAAGCGAAGTGGATCGACAGCTTCTGCGAGGTCTTCCGCCTGAGCGGCGTGACGGCCGGCGATGCCTGCGCGGTGCTGTCGGAGACGCAGTCGCGCCCGGTGCTCGTGCACCTGGCCGAGCTGGCGCTGGCCCGCCTGGGCGCGCGCTGGTTCCACGTCACCGTGCCCACGCCGCGCCAGACGGCGCCGGTGCCCGTGCGCTCCACCGGCGCCTCCGACGCCATCGGCCGGCTCGAGCCGGTGATCGCGGCGCTGGCCGGCAGCCGCGTCGTCGTCGATTGCACGGTCGAGGGCCTGCAGCACGCGGTGGAGCTGCCGCAGATCCTGAAGGGCGGCGCGCGCGTCATCGTCATCAGCAACGAGCATCCGGAGATCCTGGAGCGCACGGTGCCCAAGGCCGAGGACGAGGCCACCGTGCGCGAGGCAATGCGGCGCCTGAAAGCTGCGCGCGAGATGCGTGTCACCTCGGCGGCCGGGACCGACCTCACCGTGCGCCTGCAAGGCGCGCGCGTGGGCGGCGTGTGGGGCTACACGACCAAGCCGGGCTCGCTGACGCATTGGCCGGCGGGGCTGGTGCTCGCCTTCCCGGCCGCCGGCAGCGTGAGCGGGCGCCTCGTGCTGGCGCCGGGCGACGTGAACCTGACCTTCAAGCGCTACCTTGCCGACGCCGTGACACTGACCGTGCAGGAAGACCACGTCGTGCGCATCGAAGGCACGGGCGTCGACGCCGAGCTGATGCGCGGCTACTTCGCGGCCTGGGCCGCGGGCCCCGACGACCGCGCCGCCTATGCCGTCTCGCATGTCGGCTGGGGCCTGAACCGCGGCGCGCGCTGGGACGCGATGGCCTTCTACGACAAGGCCGACTTCAACGGCACCGAGCTGCGTGCCTTCGCCGGCAACTTCCTCTACTCCACCGGCGCCAACGAGGTGGCGGGCCGCCACACGCTCGGGCACTTTGACCTGCCCCTGCGTGGCTGCACGGTCTCGCTCGATGGCGAGGTCGTGGTGCGCGAAGGGGCGTTGGTGTGATCGCGGGGCCCGGCCGGGCGGCGCCGCGGCTCGTCACCGATGCGCCGCTCGCGCACCTGGAGTGGCCATCGGCGCCGCCATCGCCCGGGCCGAACGAAACCGCCGCCTCGGCGGCCTCGGCCGCGGCGCCGCTGGCGGTGCTCCTGCACGGCGTGGGTGGGGGCCGCCAGGGGTTCGGCAGCACGGGTGCGGCGCTCGCCGGCCTCGGCTTCCGCGTGCTCGCGGCCGACCAGCCGGGTTATGGCCTGAGCGCCACCCTCAGCCCCTACGACATGGCCGGCATGGCCGAAGCCGTGCGCCGGCTCGTCGTGTGGGCGGCGGGCGAGGAGGGCGCCGCGCTCATCGTGGGCCACAGCATGGGCGGCATGGTCGCGCAGGAACTGGCCGCGCGCGCGCCGCGGCAGGTGAGCGCGCTGGTGCTTGCGGCCACATCGCCCGCCTTCGGCTCGCCCGACGGCGCCTGGCAGGCCGACTTCCTGCGTTCGCGCTTCGCACCGCTCGACGCCGGGCTCGGCATGCCGGGCCTCGCCGCGCAACTCGTGCCCGCGATGGCCGGGCGCGCCGCCCGCCCCGAGCGCCTGGCCGAGGCGCAGGCCTTGATGGCCGGCGTGCCGGAGGCCACCTACCGCAGTGCCCTCGCGGCGCTCGTGCGCTTCGACCGCCGCGAGGCGCTGTCGCGCATCGCCGTGCCCACGCTCGTCGTCACCGGCGAGGACGACCGCACCGCGGCGCCCGAGGTGGCGCGGCGCATGGCGGCGCGCATTGCCGGCGCCGAGTTCGCCATCGTCCCGGCCACCGGCCACCTGTTGATGCTCGAGCACCCCGAGGCCTTCGACCGGGTGCTGCTGGACTTCGTGGCACGTCGTGCCACCCCGTGATCAGGAGCGATCTGATGTCCGCCCCCTCGATGCCCTCGCCGATGCCCTCCCAGCCGCCGGGTCGGCCCGACCGCGGCGACAAGCCGAGCCGGTATGTGCCTTCGCACATTGCCGGCAGCCCCGCGAGCCTGACCGCGGCGCAGCGCGAGCTCATCGGCCGCGTGGCCGAACTGGGCCCGGGGTTCGCCGAGCGCGCGGCCCGCTACGACCGCGACGCCACGTTTCCCTTCGAGAACTACGTCGACCTGCGCGCCGCCGGGCTGCTGGGCATCTGCGTGCCGCGCGAGTACGGCGGCCTTGGCGCCGATTTCGCCACCTACGTGATGGTGGCGGCCGAGATCGGCCGCTGGTGCGGGGCCACGGCGCTGAGCTTCAACATGCACGTCAGCTCGTGCATGTGGAGCGGCTTCATTGCCGACGCGCTGGAGATGACGCCCGAGCAGCGCGCCGGGCACCACCGCATCCGCGCCCAGCACTACCGCCGCATCGTCGAGGAGGGCAAGGTCTACGCGCAGCCCTTCAGCGAAGGCGGCGCGGCGGCGGCCGGTGCCGCGCCCTGGGGCACCATCGCGCGGCAGGTGGAGGGTGGCTATCTCATCAGCGGCAAGAAGATCTTCGCCTCGCTCGCCGGCGCGGCCGACTGGTACGGCGTGCTGTGCACGCTCGAGCGCCCGGGCCACGAGGGCCGCGGTACGCGCCGCGATTCGATGTACCTGGCGGTGCCGGCCGATGCGCCGGGCCTCGAGATCTACGGCGACTGGGACCCGCTCGGCATGCGCGGCACGGTGAGCCGCAACCTCGCCTTCAAGGACGTCTTCGTGCCCGAGGATGCCCGCCTCATGCCCGAAGGCTTGTACTTCCAGGCCGCGAGCCGCTTTCCGCACATGTTCTCGACGCTCTCGCCCACCTACATGGGCATCGCGCAGGCGGCCTACGACTTCACCGTGATGTACCTGCGCGCCGAGGTGCCCGGCATGCCGCCCGTGAAGCGGCGCATGTACCCGACCAAGCAGATCGCCGTGGCCGAGATGCGCGTCAAGCTCGAGGCGACGCGCGCGCTCTTCCTGCAGAACGCGCGGGAGGCGCGCGTCGACCCCGACAAGGACACGCGCATGCGCCTCTATGCGGCGCACTACACGATCATGGAGAACGCCAACGACCTGTGCCGGCTTGCCATCCGCACCTGCGGCGGGCAGAGCATGCTCAAGTCGCTGCCCCTCGAGCGCCTATATCGCGACAGCCGCTGCGGCAGCCTCATGCTGCCCTGGACCGCCGAGCTGTGCCTGGACCGACTCGGCCGCGAGTGCCTGTACGAGGCGGGCGAGAAGGACGAGCAGATCGAGTAGCCGCGCTGTGCACGCCGCCGCCCGACCGCTGCTGCTCGGCCGCATCGTCCCGGCCGCCCCGCTCGATGCCGCGCTGGCCCGGCTGGGCGACGAGGGTGTGGAGGCAGGCGCCATCGTCGCCTGGCTCGGGCACAACAGCGAAGAGATGCTGGCCACGCTGGCGGCCTGCGAGCGGCTCGGGGCGGTGATGTTGCCGCTGAATTGGCGCCTGACGGCTGCCGAGCTGGCACCCATCGTGAGCCACGCTGGTGCCGGCCATCTGCTCGGAACGCCGGAATGTGGGGCGCTCGCGGCGGAGGTGAAGGCGCGGGTGGCATGGCGGCCCGGCCCGGCCGAGGGCGTGCTGCCCGGCGACCTGCTGCTCGTCTACACCTCGGGCACCACTGGCGAGCCCAAGGGCGCCATGCACACGGTGGCCGGCATGGCCGCCAACATCGCGGCGGCGGTGCAGGCGCAAGGATTCGATGCCTCGACGCGCGTCCTGTCGGTGCTGCCGATGTTTCACATCGGCGGCCTGTGCATCCAGACGCTGCCGGCGCTGGCCGTCGGCGCGGCGCTGAGGCTGCAGGCGCGTTTCGACCCCGGGGCATGGTTCGACGATGTCGAGCAGTGGCGGCCCTCGACCACGCTGCTCGTGCCGGCCGTGATGCGCGCGCTCGTCGAGCACCCGCGCTGGGCCGCTGCCGACCTCTCGAGCCTGGCCTTTGCCACTGCCGGCTCGCAGATCGTGCCGCAGCCGCTCATCGAGGCCTTCCACGCACGCGGCGTCCCGGTGGCTCAGGTGTACGGCGGCACGGAAACCGGGCCGGTCTCCATCGTGCTGCGGCCCGGCGAGGCGATGGCGCATGTGGGCCAGGCAGGCCGCGCCGCGCTCGGCGTGTCGGTGCGCCTGGCCGCCGACGGCGAGATCCTGCTCAAGGCGCCGAACCTGATGCGCGGCTACCACCGGCTGCCGACGGAGGCCGGACCTTCGTTCGACGCCGACGGCTGGTTCCACACCGGCGACCTCGCCGTGCAGAACGACGACGGGTTCTACGAGGTGGTCGGGCGCAGCAAGGAGCTCATCATCTCCGGTGGCGAGAACATCCACCCCGCCGAAATCGAGAACCTCGTGGCGATGCGGCCTGAAGTGGCCGACTGCGCCGTGGTGGCGTTGCCCGACGCGCGCTGGGGCGAGGTGCCCGTGCTCGCCGTCGTGCTGCGCCCGGGCATGCCGCTGGACGAGGCGGCATTGCAACGTCTGCTCGACGGCCGGCTGGCGCGCTTCAAGCACCCACGGCGGGTGCTCGTGTGCCAGAGCCTGCCGAAGACGGCTCTGGGCAAGGTCCAGCGCGCCGCGCTGGCGCGGCAGCTGCAAGGTTGAGGCAGGCCTGAGGCAGAGTTGAAGCCGGTCCGAGGCGGGTCCTCCTCGTGCGGGGAGCGGGCGGGGCGGCCAGGGGTCGCCGCCGCGTGGCCTTTCAGGCCGCGGCCGCCTGCCAGGCGATGGACGCCACGCGTAGCCGCTCGCCCAGGTGGGCGGCGATGTTGCGGTACAGCTTGGCCGCCAGTTCGGGATGCTCGCGCAGCAGGTTGTCGAGCCGCTCGCGCGAGAGCACCAGCAGGCAGCCTTCGCCATCGGCCACCGCATCGGCGCTGCGCCCGGCTTGGTCGAGCAGGGCCATCTCGCCGAACATCGTGCCCGGCCCCAGGCTGGCGAAGCGCTGCGTGCGATTCACCGGGCCGCGCACCACGACCACCGCGCTGACCGAGCCGCGCGTCACCACGTACAGCGCCTCGGCCTCGTCGCCCTGGCGGAAGACGATCTCGCCGGACTTCAGCTCGCGCCGCTGCATGGCGGCAGTCACCAGCCGCAGCTCGCGCGCGCCGAGCCCGCGCACCAGCGAGCAGGCCTGAAGCGGCAGCTCCGTTTCGGTGGCGAGCAAGGTCGCCAGCGGAGGGTCGGCCTGCGCGGCTTCGGCCAGCAGGCCGGCTTCGGCCGCTTCCATGGCCTGGTCGGTGTCGACGAAGGTGCGCGGCGCCCCGCCCGTGACCCACGGCGCGAAGGCCCGCAGGCTGCGCTCCACCGCGCTGCCGCTGGAAATACCCGCGAGCAGCAGTTCCTGCCCGTGGTGGGCGAGTCGCTGCGACACCTCGTGCATGAGCATGACGCCGGACTCGTCCACCGTGCTTACGCGGCGCAGATCGAGGATGACGAAGCGCACCGGCGGCGCCAGCGACTCGGCGCGTTCGGGCAGGTGCGCGGCGCTGCCGAAGAAGAGGGCGCCTTCGAGCTCGAGCAGCGCGATGCGCGAGCGCAGGCCGATCAGCCGCGCCTCGATGGCGCCAGGGTAGATGCGGCGCGACGGGCGTGCCATGCCAGTCAGCTGCGCCCGCACGAGCGATCGGTTGATACGGCGGACGAAGACGATCAGCGACAACGCCACGCCGACCGCCACGCCCGTGGCCACGCCGAGCGCGACCGTGAGCGTGCAGACGACGAGCATCACGGCCAGCCCGAGCGGCGTGTCGTCGCCTTCGTGCAGCCGGCCCTGGCGCGCGGCCTGCCACCAGCGCGAACCGACGCGCGCCGACCAGCGGTCGAGGAGCGAGAAGCCGACCATCAGCATCACCCCCGCGAGCACAGCCTGCGGCACGAAGCCGAGCGCAGGCCCCGCAAGCACGATGACGAGGAGCATCGTGCCGGCCACCGAAAGCGCTGCCACCGGGCCGCGGCCGCCGGCGCGCTGCACGGCCAGCGCGCCGGCCCGCAGCATGACCGCGGGCAATGCGCCGACCAAGCCGCCGGCGAGGTTGGACAGGCCCAGCACGGCCAGCTCGCGATCGGCCGACAGGCGCCGTCCCGAGCCCTGTTCGATGCTGACCATCGACAGCATCGACTCCAGCGTCCCGATGAGCCCGAGCAGCACCGCCGTCAGCAGCACCGTCGGCGCGTGCCGCGCGATGAACGCCCCGGTGTCGTCATCGAAGAGGGGCATCCACGCTCCCCCCGGCGGCCACGCGTTCGTGACCGGGCTCAACACCGGGCCCAGCGGCAGCGTGGGCCAGGCGGCTTGCAGCGCCAGCGCCGCCGCCAGGCCCACCGCAAAGCCGACGAGCAGTGCCGGCCAGGTCGGCCGCCACCAGGTGACGATGGCGACGCAGCCGGCGGTACCCAGCCCGAGGACCAAGGGCGCGGCCCAGGCGCCGGCGCTCGACACGGAGGCCAACCAGGACCCGATCGGTGTGCCCACCGGAGCCCCCAGCAGGCTGGGCAGTTGCGACAGCACGATGAGCAGCGCGACCCCATTGATGAAACCCGCGAGCACCGGCTGCGGCACGAAGTGCACAAGCCTTGCCAGACGGAAGCCTGCCAGGAGCAGTTGCACGACGCCCATGCCGAACACGGCGCAGGCGGCCGCGGCACCCACCCAGCGGGCAGCGTCCAGCGGCTGGGCCGAGGCGGCAGCACCTGCGACCTGGGGATCCTGCGCCAGCCGAACCACCAGCGCGGCCAGCGTCAGGGCCGTGGCGGAACTGGGCGCCGCGACCGCCACGCTGCACCGGCTGCCCAGGGCCAGCGCGGTGCTGCCGACGACGGCTGCCGCGAAGGCCGCCGGGACGCCGAGGGAGGCGGCGAGAGGCCCCATGGGCGCAAAAGCCAGCAGGCCGAGCGTGAGCACCACGGCCAACGTGGCCAGCGCACCCATGATGCCCGCGGCGGCCGAGCGCAGCGGCGACCGCGGCCGCGGCGTCAGCTGTGGCTGGGGCGGCCGCGGCGTCAGGCTGGCTCCCGTGCTGGCGGCGTCGTTCATCGGGCGCGCAGTGTAGGCGTGGGGTGCGGCCTCGGCCCCCGGACTTGTCCCCGGTCAAGATGAACTCGCCTGGCGACCCTCTGGCCGGCTTGAAAACGCAGCTGTGCGCCCAATGTCCAAGGAAACCGGAGATTGCTTCCATGCGACAGGACAAGCTGACGACCGCCTTCATGCAGGCGCTGGGCGATGCGCAGAGCCACGCCGTGGCCCGCGACAACCCCTATATCGAGCCGGCGCACCTGCTGGCCGCGATGCTGCAGCAGCCCGACGGCCCCAAGGCGCTGCTCGACCGCGCCGGCGCCAACACGGCGGCGCTGGCCACGGCCATGGACACGAGCATGCGCAACCTGCCTCAGGTGCAGGGGGGCGGCCAGCCGGTGCAGCCCGGGCGCGACCTTATGCAGTTGCTGCAGGCCGCCGACAAGGAGGCCACCAAGCGGGGCGACCAGTTCATTGCCAGCGAGATGTTCCTGCTTGCCGCCGCCGACGCCAAGAGCGACTTCGGCGGCATCGTGCGCGGGCATGGTCTCACGCGCAAGTCGCTCGAGGCGGCCATCGAGACCGTGCGTGGCGGCCAGAAGGTCGACTCGGCCGAGGCCGAAGGCCAGCGCGAGGCGCTGAAGAAGTACACGCTCGACCTCACCGAGCGCGCCCGACAGGGCAAGCTCGACCCGGTGATCGGCCGCGACGACGAGATCCGGCGTGCCATCCAGGTGCTGCAGCGGCGCAGCAAGAACAACCCGGTGCTGATCGGCGAGCCGGGCGTGGGCAAGACCGCCATCGTCGAGGGTCTGGCGCAACGCATCGTCAACGGCGAGGTGCCGGATTCGCTCAAGGACAAGCGTGTCCTCGTGCTCGACATGGCGGGGCTGCTGGCCGGCGCCAAGTACCGGGGTGAGTTCGAGGAACGGCTCAAGGCTGTTCTCAAGGAAGTGGCCGCCGACGAAGGCCGCATCATCCTCTTCATCGACGAACTGCACACGATGGTCGGTGCCGGCAAGGCCGAGGGCGCCATCGACGCCGGCAACATGTTGAAGCCTGCGCTGGCGCGCGGCGAGTTGCACTGCATCGGCGCCACCACGCTCAACGAGTACCGCAAGTACGTCGAGAAGGATGCCGCACTCGAGCGCCGCTTCCAGAAGGTGCTGGTCGATGAGCCCAGCGTCGAGGCCACCGTCGCCATCCTGCGCGGACTGCAGGAGAAGTACGAGGTGCACCACGGCGTGGAGATCACCGACCCGGCCATTGTGGCCGCGGCCGAGTTGAGCCAACGCTACATCACCGACCGTTTCCTGCCCGACAAGGCCATTGACCTCATCGACGAGGCGGCAGCCAAGATCAAGATCGAGATCGACTCCAAGCCCGAGGCGATGGACAAGCTCGACCGCCGCCTCATCCAGCTCAAGATCGAGCGCGAGGCGGTGCGCAAGGAAAAGGACGAGGCGTCCATCAAGCGCATGGGCCTGATCGAGGAGGAGATCGCCAAGCTCGAGCGCGAGTATGCCGACCTCGAGGAGATCTGGAAGAGCGAGAAGGCCACCGCGCAGGGCAGCGCGCAGGTGAAGGAAGAGATCGACCGCATCCGCCACCAGGTGGAGGAGCTCAAGCGCAAGGGCGACTTCAACAAGGTGGCCGAGCTGCAATACGGAAAGCTGCCAGAGTTGGAGAAGCGCCTGAAGGAAGCGCAGGCCAAGGAGACCGGCAAGAAGGGCGCCGGGCGGCCGCAGTTGCTGCGCACGATGGTCGGCGCCGAGGAGATCGCCGAGGTCGTCTCACGCGCCACCGGCATCCCGGTGAGCAAGCTGATGCAGGGCGAGCGCGACAAGCTGCTGCAGATGGAAGCCAAGCTGCACGAGCGCGTGGTCGGCCAGGACGAGGCCATCGTGGCCGTGGCCGACGCCATCCGCCGCAGCCGTGCGGGCCTTTCCGACCCCAACCGGCCGCTCGGCAGCTTCCTCTTCCTCGGCCCCACGGGCGTGGGCAAGACCGAGCTGTGCAAGGCGCTGGCCGGGTTCCTCTTCGACAGCGACGACCACATGATCCGCGTCGACATGAGCGAGTACATGGAGAAGCACTCGGTGAGCCGCCTCATCGGCGCGCCGCCGGGCTATGTCGGCTACGACGAGGGCGGCGCGCTGACCGAGGCGGTGCGGCGCAAGCCCTACAGCGTGCTGCTGCTCGACGAGGTGGAGAAGGCGCACCCGGACGTCTTCAACGTGCTGCTCCAGGTGCTCGACGATGGGCGACTCACCGACGGCCAGGGCCGCACCGTGGACTTCAAGAACACGGTCATCGTGATGACGAGCAACCTCGGCTCGCCGCGCATCATGGAGATGGCGGGCAAGCCGAGCGAGCAGATCCGCGACGCCGTGCTGGCCGAGGTGAAGCAGCACTTCCGGCCCGAGTTCCTGAACCGCATCGACGAGATGGTGGTGTTCCACGCGCTCGACCAGAAGCACATTGCCAACATCGCCAAGATCCAGCTGCGGCAGCTCGAGTTGCGGCTCGAGAAGCTCGAGATGAAGCTCGAGGTCTCGCCGGCGGCGCTGGCTGAACTGGCCAAGGTCGGCTTTGATCCGGTCTTCGGGGCGCGGCCGCTGAAGCGCGCGATCCAGCAGCGCATCGAGAACCCGGTGAGCAAGCTCATCCTGCAGGGCCGCTTCGGGCCCAAGGACGTGATCCCGGTGGACGTGGAGAAGGGCGAGTTCTCGTTTGCGCGCGTCGTGCATTGAGCGTGCGCCGAGCGTGCACTGAGCCCTCGCGGCCGGGCCGTCCCGGGGACGGCCTGGCGATGGGCTTCAGAGCGGCGCTTCGATCCGCTCGAGCTGCATGCGCGCCAGCGTGAGATTGCCGGCGCTGGCCAGCAGCACCAGATGCACCGCCACGCCCGGGTGGCCCGCGATCGGCCGCAGGATCAGGTGGTGGCCGCTCGTGCTCAGCGTGAGCTCGGGTTGGCTCGAGCCGAGGCCGAGCGCGCGCGAGCCGTCCAGGGCGGAGGTGAGCAGATTGGCGCCCTGGTGCGCCAGCCGTTCGGCCGAGGGCGCCGCGCCGCCATGCGCCAGAGGCTTGGCGCCATGGATGTCGAAGACGCAACAACCCACTGCACCCTTGATCGCCATGCAGCGGTCCACGTAGTCCTGCCAGCTCGTGCCGCCGGGCATGGGCATGGGGCGCGTGGGCGCCAGCGGGGCGGTGGGGAAGAGCGGCGAGGGTGCCGCGTTGGCGGAAGCGGGCGGCAGCCCGGCCTGCACCGTGGGCGCAAAGCTCGCCGGCAGCGTGCCGGGCTGCGTCGCTGCCTCGGCCGTGGGGACAGGTGGGCGCGGCACCGCGCGTTCGATGTCCGACTCGACCGAGCGGGCGTTGCCCGAGGTGCCGTTCAGGCGGTTCCAGGCCCCGGCGACGAAGTTCCAGATGTGCTTGGGCTTGATCGCCTGCGGCGTGATCTGCACCGCGACCGAGGTGCCTGCCGACATCGCCGAGGCCTGCGAGGCCAGCGCACCGCTGGAGCCGAGGGGCACGATGAGCAGTTCCTGGTTCGTCCAGGGGCCGCGTGCGATGGCCTCGCGCAGCGGCTGCAGTGCCGCAGCCACCGCATGCGGCGGCACCTCGCCGGTGACGAGCACGCCCAGGCGGCTGTGCGCCAGCAGCGTGCGCGTCAGCGCCTGCCGCGTGGCGCTGTCGGCACTCGCCTCGGTGGAGTACACGCGCACGGCACCACCGGCGGACAGCGGCACCTCGACGAACTGCAGCACCGCCAGCGCCAGGCCATAGCCCTGCCGGCGGATGGTGAGCTTCTGCACCGTCGCCTGCGCCGCGCCGGCCAGGCCGGCCAGCAGGCGCAGGGAGGCGTTGGCGCCCACGTCATGCACGGCGATGTACTCGCTGGCGTGCAGCTCGAGCTCGCGCTGCAGCGAAGGCGCGGCATCGCCGGTGACGAAGAGTTCGACCTGGTCGTCGGAAATGCGGCGACCGACATCGTGCTGCCCTTGGCCGAGGTAGGCGTCGCGGTCGGCCACCACCTGCGTGGCGGGGTTGAGCAACTCCTCGCGTGAGAGCGGCTCGCGGGGCGCGCCAGTGGTCCTCACCGTGTCGGGCCAAGGCTCGTCTTCACGCACTCGATTCATCCTGGGGTCTCCTGGCCCCCGCCGGGGCGGGGCCCGCAGGGGTGCGGGGCTTCCTCGGCGAGGATGATAGGCGCCGGGCCCGGCAGGCGGCCGAAGGGCGTTGCCGGGCCTCCCTAGAATCGGCACCTTGTCGCTTTCCCGCACGCTTGTTTCCTCGCCGCTGGCGCGGCACCTTCGATGAACACTGGCATCTCTTCCGGGGCCCGCCCGGTGGTCGTCATCGGCGCCGGCCTGGCGGGCTTGGCCGTGGCGCTTCACTTGGCGGACAAGGTGCCGGTGATCGTGCTGGCCAAGCGCCAGCTCGACGAGGGCGCCACCGCCTGGGCCCAGGGCGGCATCGTCGGCGTGCTCGGCACCGACGACAGCATCGAATCGCACGTGCACGACACGCTCGACGCCGGCGCGGGCCTGGTGGACGAACACACGGCGCGCTTCATCGCCGAGCGCAGCGCCGACGCGGTGCGCTGGCTCGTCGAGTCGGGGGTGCCGTTCTCCGAGGACCCCGCCGGCCCGCTTGGGCTGCACCTCACGCGCGAGGGCGGGCACGCCGTGCGGCGCATCGCGCATGCGGCCGACGCCACCGGCAAGGCCATCCACGACGCGCTGCTGGACCGAGCACGCAAGCACCCCGGCCTGACGCTGCGTGAGCGCTGGATGGCGGTCGACCTGGTGACGCACCGGCATGTGCACGACGATGCCGGCGACGACCCGACGGCGCGCCGCTGCTGGGGCGTATACGCGCTGGACATCGACAGCCGCCGCGTCGAGACGCTGCCGGCCGCCGCGGTGGTGCTGGCGACCGGCGGTGTCGGCAAGGTCTACCGCTACACGAGCAATCCGGACACCGCCACGGGCGACGGCATCGCCATGGCCTGGCGGGCCGGCTGCCGCGTCGGCAACATGGAGTTCATCCAGTTCCACCCGACCTGCCTGTACCACCCGCAGGAGCGCAGCTTTCTCATCACCGAGGCGCTGCGCGGCGAAGGCGCCCAGCTCAAGCTGCCCAGCACGGGGCCGGGCGATGCCGGCGGCCGGCGCTTCATGGCCGCGCACGACAAGCGCGGTGAACTGGCGCCGCGCGACATCGTGGCACGTGCCATCGACTTCGAGATGAAGAAGCACGGCCTGGATCACGTGTGGCTCGATGCCACGCCCATCGTCGCCGAGAAGGGAGAGGACTTCCTCAGGTCGCACTTCCCGACCATCCACGCACGCTGCCTCGCGCTCGGCATCGACATCGCGCGCCAGCCGATCCCCGTGGTGCCGGCGGCGCACTACACCTGCGGCGGGGTGGTCACCGACCTCGAGGGCCGTACCGACCTGCCGGGCCTGTACGCCGTGGGCGAAACCACCTACACCGGGCTGCACGGCGCCAATCGGCTGGCCAGCAACTCGTTGCTGGAGTGTGTGGTGCTGGGCCGCACCTGCGCCGAGGCCATCCTGGGCGCGCCGCCGCCCCCGCCCCGCGCACTGCCGCCGTGGGACGAGAGCCAGGTCGAGGATGCCGACGAGCAGGTCGTCATCGCGCACAACTGGGACGAGCTGCGCCTGCTCATGTGGAACTACGTGGGCATCGTGCGCACGACCAAGCGACTGGAACGGGCGCTGCACCGCATCAAGCTGCTGCGCGACGAGATCGACGACTACTACGCCAACTTCCGCGTCACGCGCGACCTTCTGGAGTTGCGCAACCTCGTGGAGTGCGCCGAGCTCATCGTGCAAAGCGCGCTGCACCGGCACGAGAGCCGCGGCCTGCACTACAGCCGCGACTTCCCGCAGACGCTGCCGGTGAGTTTCCCGACGGTGCTGACGCGGCCGGCGCGCAGCCGCGACACCTGAACCGCTGCCTAGGCGCCTAGGCGACCCAATCCTGGTGCTGGCGCAGCCGGGCGCCACCGAGCCACAGGCAGCGCGCCTCGGGCTGCATGTCCCGCACCGGCCCTGGCCAGGGCATGAGCGGGTCGCGAATGCGGAGGCGCCCGTTCAGGTCGAGCGAGCGCACGCGATGGCGCACCTGAAATCCCGCGCCCAGGTGGGCGCGCATCGACTCCGCGTTGTCCCAGTCCACGTCGGACCAGGCCGACTCGAAGCCCGGGACCCACTCGCGCGCCACCAGATGCAGCATCTGCAGGAAGAGCCGTCGCCCGCGCAGCGCAGGTGCGATGAAGACGTCGCGCAGCCAGAACTGCCGCGCCGACATCGGCAGGCGCCAGTTCAGCTCGTCGACATAGCGGTGCGCATCGTGCACCACCCAGAGCGATCCGGCGATCTGTTCGCCCAGCCACAGGCGGCCGAAACGCAGCCGGTTTGCGAAGCGCCGTTCGGGGCGCCCTGCCGGATGCCGGTGGCCGAGCGCGCGATAGGTCCCGGCGACGGCGTCCATCTGCCCGGAGTGCAACTCTTCGAGCCGCAGCCCCGGGATCGGCGTCTCGACAGGGGTCAGGGACTGCGCCTGAAGCAGGGCGAGGTCATGTCGGACCAGGTACATCGCGCGATGATGGCCCGCCTTCAGGCGCGCGCGCGCATCGCGACGCGTGCCTGCACAAAACCGAAGGCATAGTCCACGGCTTCGGCGAGGTGGCGATCGCTCTCGCCCCGCTCGCGCTCGCTCAGGTAGAAGGCGAAGTCGACTTCGTGGCGGATGTAGCGCGGCGGCAACCGGTTGAGCGCCACGCAGGCGACGTCGGCCAGCAGCTCGGGGCGTTTGGCCAGGCCCGGGTAGCGCGAGGTGTTCGCCAGCACGGCGTCGAACACGGCGCGCTCGTTGTGGTTGCGCACGGAGGTGAAGTCGGCGTCGGTCAAGGTCGGTCTCCCTCGGGTGTCGTTCGTGGGTGGTCGGGCCGGTCGGGGCTCAGTCCTCCGTGGCCAGCATCTGCAGGTCGAGCGAGGCGCTGTGCTCGCTGGCATTTCGGCCGGCGAACGGGAGGAGGTCAGGGTCGGCAGGCGGCAGCGCGTCAGCCAGCACGGCGCGGTCGCGGCCTTCGGCCTTGGCGCGGTAGAGCGCATCGTCGGCCCGACGCACCAACAGTTCCGGCGTGGGTGCGGCGCTGGCGTGCGTGACACCGAAGCTGGCCGTGAAGACGGGCTTGGCGCGCGTGCGCAGGGCCTGCGCCAGATGCTGCCGCACGCGCTCGGTCCAGGCCATCGCGTCCTCGGCCTTCGCGTCGGCGAGAAGGAAGGCGAACTCCTCACCGCCCCAGCGCGCAAGCAGGTCCTGGCCGCGCGCGCAGGCGCGCACCGTCTCCGCGAAGCTGCGCAGCGCGTCGTCGCCGGCCGGGTGGCCGTGCGTGTCGTTGAGCCGCTTGAAGTGGTCCAGGTCGCACATCACCACCGAGAAGCTGCGCCCCTCGTGGAACCACTGGCGCATGCGCGCCTCCGCCGTACGTCGGTTGGCCAGGCCGGTGAGCGAGTCGGTGGCCGCTTGCAGTTGCGTGCGCTCGAACGCGCGCACGGTGCCGATGCGGCTGCCTGCCTGTGCGCCGAGCGCATTCAGGCGGTGCAGCTGATGGCCTGACAGCGGCATGTTCGCCGCACCGGTGGCATGCAGCACGCCGAGCGCTCGACCCATGAACGTGACCGGCACACAGGCGGCGGATCGCGCCCCCTCCGGTCGGCCGCGCAGTGCCGGGCAGGCGTTCAGTGATTCGCTGTGCGTGAACTGCAACGTGTGCCCGCGGCGCACGGCGCTGCAGCTGAAGGCCGCATCGACCCTGCAGCCCGGGGCGCCGAGTTCGGGGTGCTCGGCCGCGCGTTCGAGCTGCGCGTTGCTGGAGTCGGCGAGCAGCAGTTCCATCGCGTGCGCGGGAGAGATCTCGCGCATCGCCCTGGCCACCACCGCGTGCGCACGTGGCTCGCTGTCGGCCATCTCGAGCGCTTCCACCAGCTCGCGGCCGAAGGCACCCTGCTCGGCGTCGCGGCGCGTGCGGTCGATCATCTCGTGCAGCCGGTCGGCCATCCGGTTGATGGAGCCGGCCAGCTCGCCCACCTCGTCCTCCGTGGCCACCGCGCTGCGGCGCTCAAGGTCGCCCTCGGCGATGGCCACCGCCACTTCACTGAGCGCGATGAGCGAGCGGCGGATGGAGCGTGCCACCAAAGCCACGCACACCCAGCCCACGAGCACGCTCACCGCGGCGGCGAGGGCCAGCCAGCGCTGCGCCTCCTGGGCTGCGGCGCGCGAGGCGGTCTGCACCTGCTCGCTGGCGCGTGCCAGCTCGTCGGCCTGGCGGCTGATCGCCACCTTGGCCTCCTCGAAAGCGCCCTCGAAGACGGGGAGCGCCGCCAGGCCGGCCTTGCGATCGGACAGACCCAGCTCGACATGCTGCTCGGCCACGGCAAGGTAGTGCAGGCCGGAGATGTAGGCCTCGACCACGGAGTGGCGGGCTTCGGCCTTCAGCGGCATCTTGTTCAGCCGGCCGATCTCGGCCCGGAACTCCTGCGCGTGCGTGCGCAGCGACTGCCGCACGGACGCGATCGTGACGCCCGGCGCCTGGCCGGCCAGGAGGGAGGCCAGCACGTCGGCGCGCAGCGCACCGTGCAGCATGTCGGCGTTCTGGTTCGTCCGCTGTGCGGTCGTGAGAAGAATCACGTCGGCTGCGGCGTCCGCTTCGGCCGGCAACATGCGCCACGCCACAAGCACCACCGCCGCCAGCGAAACGACGAGCAGGATGTTGACCGCCATGAGCTTGACGGTCAGCGGCAAAGGGGCGAACCGCGCCCACGCGCGCAACTTGTTCATGGACCGGGTCATCGACCGGCCGGGAAGCAACTTGAGCCCCGACGCGCGGGTTGATGGCGCGCCATGCCGCGCGGCGCGCCTGGTGGGTCGGGCGCCCCGGCGAGCGCGACTCAGGCGCCGCCCAGCACGCGCATCGAGAAATCCACGGCCTTCACGTCCTTCGTGAGTCGGCCGATCGAGATGCGGTCGACGCCGGTAGCGGCGATGTCGCGCAACTGCGTCAGTTCGACGCTGCCCGACACCTCCAGCAGGGCGCGGCCACCGCGCGCGCGGTTGAGCGCCACTGCCTGGCGCATGCGTTCGAGGTCGAAGTTGTCGAGCAGCACGCTCCTGGCGCCGGCAGCGAGCGCTTCCTCCAGCTGCGCCAGCGTCTCGACCTCGATCTGGATCTCGACGCCGGCGTCCAGCGCCGCGGCCGCGGCCAGTACAGGGCCAATGCCGCCGGCGGCGGCGATGTGGTTCTCCTTGATCAGGATGCCGTGCCACAGCGCCAGGCGCTGGTTCTGCCCGCCGCCCACGCGCACGGCGTACTTCTGCGCCTGGCGCAGGCCGGGAATCGTCTTGCGCGTGTCGAGGATGGCGCAGCCTTTGCCCTCGTTCGGCAATGGCGAAGCGCCGGCCACCGCATCGACATGCCGGCGCGTGACGGTCGCGGTGGCGCTGAGCATCTGGATGAAGTTCAGCGCCGGCCGCTCGGCGGCCAGCAGGGCGCGCGCGTAGCCTTCGATGAAGACCACCGGCGCGTCGGCCTGCGTCCAGGCGCCCTCGGCGACGCGCCAGTCGAGCACGGCGGTGGCGTCCAGCGCGCGCACGACGCCGTCGAACCAGTCGCGGCCGGCGAGCACCGCCGCCTCGCGCGCGATGACGCGGGCGCGCACGCGCCGGCCCGGTGGCACCAGGAGTCCGGTCCAGTCGCACGTGCCGATGTCCTCGGCCAGTGCGTCGCGGATGTTGCGCGCGCGGGCCTCCTCCAGCGTCTCGTTGTGGCGGGCGAACTCGATGCGCTCGCCGTCGGGCAGCGTCACCACGGTCAGGCCGAGCCGATGTGGCGGACGAATCCGGCCTTCGGCTGGGCGATCGCGCCCGGGTTCTTCTTGACGAAGTCGAGCATGCGGTCGATGCAGCCGAGCGCCTGGCTGCGCGTCGGCTCGGGCACGAGGATCTCGCCGCTGCCCGTCTCCAGGCAGCCGACCACGCCTTGCAGCGCGTTCATCGCCATCCACGGGCAGTGCGCGCAGCTCTTGCAGGTGGCGCTGTTGCCTGCCGTGGGCGCCTCGAGCAGCGTCTTGCCGGGCGCGAGCTGGCGCATCCGGTGCATCAGGCCGTTGTCGGTGGCGACGATGTACTCCTTGGCCTTGCCGTCAATCACGGCCTTCAGCAACTGCGAAGTGGAGCCCACCACGTCGGCCTGCGCCACCACGCTCTGCGGCGACTCGGGGTGCACCAGCACCATCGCGTCCGGGTGCTCCTTGCGCAACAAGTCGAGCTCCAGCCCCTTGAACTCGTCGTGCACGATGCAGGCGGCCTGCCACAACTCCATGTCGGCGCCGGTCTGCTCCTGGACATAGCGGCCGAGGTGCTTGTCGGGCGCCCACAGGATCTTCTGTCCTTGTTCCTTGAGGTGCCGCACGATGGCCAGCGCGCACGAGCTCGTCACCATCCAGTCGGCGCGGGCCTTCACGGCGGCGCTCGTATTGGCGTAGACAACCACCTTTCGATCCGGGTGCGCGTCGCAGAACTTCGCGAAGTCCTCAGGCGGGCAGCCGAGGTCCAGCGAGCAGGTCGCCTCCAGGTCGGGCATCAGCACGCGCTTGCCCGGGCTCAGGATCTTGGACGTCTCGCCCATGAAGCGCACGCCGGCCACGACGAGCGTCTGCGCGGCGTGGTCGCGGCCGAAGCGCGCCATCTCGAGCGAGTCGGCGACGATGCCGCCGGTCTCCAGGGCGAGGTCCTGGAGGTCGCCATCGACGTAGTAGTGCGCCACCAGCACGGCGTCGTGCGCTTTCAGCAGCGCGGCGGCGCGCTCGCGCGCCGCCTTCCTCTCGGCCGGCTTCAGCGGTGGCGGCACGCGGGCCCAGGCATGGTGCGTGCTGCACACCCCTTGGGCGTCCTGGCGGGTGTAGTCGTAGGTGACGGAACTCATGTCGGTGCGCGTGCGGGGCATGCGGCAAGGGGGCGAGGGCGGCATGGTATCCCCGCAGGCTGCCCGGCCGCCCGGTGCTCGGGATAGGCCCCGTTGACAGCCCGAAGTGCCGTCGGCTAGAACCTGCCCATCGGGTGAGTAGAAGCGGTCAGCCGCGGCGGTTGCAGTTCCCGGGGGTTCTCGGAGCACGGCGCGCCGGTCGGTCGGAGATTGCTCACGCAGGGCAGGCATCCTCTTGATGCCGGCCCACGTGACGCGAAGGAGTCTCCGGTGATCATCGACATCAGTTGCTACCCGACCCAGGTCGTCGACCTCGCTTGGCACCATGCCGGAGAGCCCTTCACCGGCGAGCGCTTGCTGCAGATGATGGACGGGCCGTACTTCGTCAACGGCAAGCCGCGCCGCATCGACCGCGCCTTCATCCAGCCGCCACAAGGCAACACGATCTACACCTGGACCGACGCCGAGATGGACGGCCGCCAGTCCATCGACGCCTATATGGCGTACTCGCTGGAACTGACGCAGAAGTACCCCGACCGCTTCCTCGGCTGCTTTGTCTACAACCCGCGCTGTGGGGTGAAGAACGGCGTCGAGGCCATCGAGCGCTACGTCAAGGACCACGGCTTCAAGATGGTCCAGTTCCAGGCCAACATGCACGCCTACCGGCCCGACCGTGCCAAGGACTGGGTGCGCCCGGCGCTCGACAAGTGCGCCGAGCTCGGCGTGCTCGTGAAGGTGCACACCGGCGATGGTCCCTACAGCATCCCCACCGAGTGGGCGCCGATGGTCAACCTGTACCCGCAGGTCAACTTCATCATGGCGCACTTCGGCGTGCAGACCGGGGGTGTGTACTGCTTCGAGCCCTTCCAGATGGCGATGGAGAAGCCCAACGTCTACTGCGAGAGCGGCTGGTGCCTGCAAAGCCGGATCGTCGAGTTCGCGAAGGAGCTGCCCAAGCACAAGATCCTCTTCGGCAGCGACACGCCGCCCAACGAACCGGGCATGTGGCTGCGCCTGCTGGAGGTGCTGTGCACCAACCCGCCGCAGGGCATGAACCTCGACGAAGACACGCTTGAGGACTACCTCGGCAACAACGTCGCGCGCATGATCGGCCTGGCGCCCGCGCCGGCGCCCAAGACCTTCGAGGAGGCGAACGCGCGCCTGAGCAAGCCGGTGGCGCCGCAGCCGGTGATCCCCCTGTACTGATCGCACCCGCCCACGCTGCGCCAACCGATCGCACGGCCCCGAGGGATCCCGACATGATCATCGACACCCACCTGCACCCCACCAACCTCGTCGACGAGGCCTGGCGGCACACCGGCACGCCGTTCAATGGCGAGCGCATGTTGAAGCTCATGGACGGCCCGTACATGATCAACGGCAAGCCGCGCCGCATCGACATGGGCTTCATCCAGCCGCCGCCGGGCAACACCGTGTATCGCGACGGCAACCGCCGCGGCCGCGAGGGCATCCGCGACTACATGGCCTATTGCGCGGAGCTGACGCAGAAGTACCCCGACCGCTTCATCGGCAACTTCAACTACAACCCGCGCTGGGGTCCGGAGAACGGCGCCGCCGAGCTCGAATTCCACGTCAAGGAGTACGGCTTCAAGATGCTGAAGCTGCACTCCAACATGCACGGCTACCGGCCCGACCGCGCACTCGAGTGGCTGCGCCCGGCGATGAAGGTGTGCGCCAAGTACAACGTGGTGGTGCTCATCCACACCGGCGACGGGCCATTCAGCATCCCGACGATGTTCTACCCCGTGATCCGCGAGTTCCCGATGGTGAACTTCATCATCGGCCACTTCGGCATCCAGACCGGCGGCAACTACAGCTTCGAGGCCTTCTGGATGGCCAACGACACGCCCAACGTGGTGTGCGAGAGCGGCTGGACCTTCCAGGCGCGCATCGTCGAGTTCGCCAAGGAGCTGCCGCGCCACAAGATCGTCTTCGGCACCGACAGCCCGCCCAACGAGCCCGGCATGTGGCTGCGCGAGCTGGAAGTGCTGTGCGGCCCGCCGCCACACGGCATGAACCTCGATGAGGACGGGCTCGAGGACTTCATGGGCAACAACATCGCGCGCCTGGTGGGCATCAAGACGACGCCGCCGCCGCGCACGATGGCCGAAGCGCAGGGTCGGCTGAAGGACACGTACTTCGGGGTGAAGTAGCGCGCAGGCCCTGAAGCACCAGCTGGCACCACCTGACACCGACAGCACCGCGGCCGCGCCCCGATGACCCTCTCCGCGCAAGACCTGCGCCACTTCCTCGCGGCCTACCGGCGCGAGTTTGCCGACGACATGCTCGTGCTGAACGAGCCCGTGCAGGACAGCCAGGACCTCACGGCGCTGGTGTGGCAACTCGCCGCGCGCGGCCGCCACCCGGTGCTGCTGGCGCCGCAGGTGTGGGGCGTGGACGTGGCGGTGGTGACCAACCTCTTCGCCTCGCGCGAGCGCATCGGCCGCATGCTCGGCTGCGCGGC
>JALHOU010000019.1:0-2214 GCA_022842825.1 Rubrivivax sp. | reverse complement strand
CGGTGATGCAGCGCAAGGACGCGATGCTCGTGGACGTGGTGGGCGGCAACTCGGCCGAGCACCTGAACCTCGGCCGCGTGCCACGCGAAAGCGAGATGGTGACCCAGTTGAAGGAGCGCTTCCCCGGCGTCACCGCGGTGCACTACCCGAGCAGCGGCACGCACTTCCATGCGTACGTGGCGCTGAAGCAGGCCCGTGACGGCGAGGCGCGCCAGGTGATGCTCGGCCTGCTCGGCTGGGACCCGTACCTCAAAACCGTGATCGCCGTCGACGACGACGTGGACGTGACGCGCGACGAGGAGGTGCTGTGGGCGCTGGCCGCGCACTTCCAGCCGCACCGCGACACGCTCGTCATTGACGGCCTGCCCGGCAGCGCCCTCGACCCTTCGGCCACCGCCAGCGGCACCACCTCGCGCATGGGGCTCGACGCCACGCGCGGCATGAACTTCGAAGGGGTGCGCGCCACCATCGCCGTGGCGTCGATGGAGCGCGCGGTCGCATGGCTCGAGCGGCTCGGCCCGGCCGGCGGAAAGGGTGCGCGCAGCCTCACCGCGGGGGGTGGCTGGCCTATCAGCGGGTTCGGGGCGTTCGGTGGTGGCGGTGGCAGCGGCGGCCAGGCCTAGGAGTGGGTGAGTGAACCGCTTCGACTACGCCGACCCTTCGACGCTCGCAGAAGCGCGCGCGTTGCTCATCGAGCATGGCGACGCGGCCAGCCTGATGGCCGGCGGCACCGACCTGCTGGTGGAGATCAAGGAGCAACTGCGCCTGCCGCTTCTCGTGATCGACCTGAAGCGGATTGCCGGGCTCGACGCCTTGCAGGTGGATGCCGACGGCGCGCTGCGCTTCGGCGCGCTCGTCACCGCGCGTCGGCTGGAAACCGATGCCCGCGTGCGCGCCCGCTGGCCGGGCCTGCACCAGGCGCTCACCGAACTTGGCTCCATCCAGGTGCGGCACCGCGCCACCGTGGTGGGCAACATCTGCCGCGCCTCGCCTTCGGCCGACACGCTGCCGCCGCTTCTCGCCGACGGGGCGGTGTTGCACCTCCACGGCGCGGCGGGCGAGCGGGCGGTGGCGATGGAAGACTTCTTCACCGGCCCTGGCCGCACCGTGCTCAAGCCCGGCGAGATCGTGCTGCAGCTGCGCGTGCCCGCACTGCCGCCACGCTCGGGCCGCGCCTATATCAAGCATGGGCGTCGCAAGGCGATGGAGCTGGCCACGGTGGGCGTGGCCGCGTCGATGACGCTGGATGCCGCCGACCGCGTGGCCGAGGCGCGCATCGCGCTGGGTGCCGTGGCGGCCACGCCGATGCGCGCCCGCCGCGCCGAGGCGGCACTGATCGGCGAGCGCGCCAGCGACGCGCTGTGGGCGCGCGCCGGCGAGCTGGCGATGGCCGAAAGCCGCCCCATCAGCAACGTGCGCGCCAGCGCCGCCTACCGCCGCGAGATGGTGGGCGTGCTCACGCGCCGGGCCTTGCAGCGGGCCTGCGGCATGGCGCTTGCTGGGGAACGGGCATGACAAACACGACGGCCGCAACGGCGCTGCGCGCGGTGCGCTGCACCGTCAACGGCGAGGCCACCACCTTTGCCGTGGCGCCGTTCCGCACGCTGCTCGATGCGCTGCGGCACGAGGTGGGCCTCACCGGCACGAAAAAGGGCTGCGATGTCGGCGACTGTGGCGCCTGCACGGTGCTGGTCGATGGCGCACCGGTCAATGCCTGCCTCATGCTGGCGGTGGAAGCCGAGGGTGGCGCCATCGAGACGGTGGAGGGCCTGGCCGGCCCCCGCGGCGAGCTGCACCCGCTGCAGCGCAACTTCATGCGTTGCGGCGCGGCGCAATGCGGCTTCTGCACGCCGGGCATCCTGATGATGGCCAAGGCGCTGCTGGTCGAGAACCCGGCCCCCAACGAAGCCGAGATCCGCTTCGGCCTGGCGGGGAACATCTGCCGCTGCACCGGCTACACGAAGATCATCGAAGCGGTGGCACTGACGGCAAGCGAGGCCGGTGGGGCCGGCGGTGCCGATGAGGCCGGTCGGTCGAGCACTGCAGGCGCGCCGCCAGGGAGGGGCCTGCGATGAGCGCCGCCATCCCTGGCAACCTGCTCGACGCCAAGCTCGACATCGTCGGCACCTCGGTGCGCCGCAGCGACGTGGCCGAGAAGGTGAGCGGCAGCGCGCGCTACACCGCCGACATCCGCCTGCCCGGCATGCTGTTCGC
>JALHOU010000018.1:35914-40846 GCA_022842825.1 Rubrivivax sp. | reverse complement strand
CTGGACGAACGCAGCGCCACATGTGTCTCCTCGTCGTAACGGCGTGGCTCCAGGCCGGCCGGCGTGACCAGACCGTCGCTCTGGATCTGGCGTGTCACCAGAGGCGCGAAGGGCGGACCAATGCCCACCTCGAGCGAGACCTGGTAGCGGTTGCCGGCCAGGCGCCACTCGACGCGCGCCTGCCCCTCCACGGGGCCACGGTAGTTGCCTGTCAGACGGTACGACAGGCGCGTCGAAGGTGGCCATTCGAAGGTCGCCGGCGGCCCCGCGACCGGGATCTGCCCCACGACCGCGGCAGGTGGTGCGCTGGCCGCCACAACGGGCGGCTCCGGTTGCGCTGCCGCTACCGCTGGCGGGGCCAGCGAGTTGGCGATGTCAGGCGCGGCCGCGATCTCAGGCAGCGTTGCGGGGCGCGGCACCGCGGCCTCGCGCAGGGGCTCTTCGGGCGCGAGCGGCACGGGCATTTCGCGCGGCTCGGTGCTGGCAGTCGACGGTCCCGACGCCGCGGTCCACGGACGCAGCGGGCGCAGCACGCGCGTGGCCACCGGCGGCGGCGCTGGCGGCGGGGCCGGCTGCAGGTCACGAACGAAGGCCACTTCGATGCGGGTCGGCGCCTGCCTGCCCTCGCCCCAGCCGAGGCGGTCGTCGGGCCACCACGAGGCGAGCAACAGGTGCGCGGCCCCCACGGGCACGGCCAGCAGCCACGCCCCCCAGGTGCCGGACCGCCCGCTCCTCCGCGCACGCGCCAAGTGAGCCGCCGGCACCGGCATGGCGCCAGGGCGCCTCAGGACTTGCGCGAGGCCTGCGCGAGCAGCTTCTCGAGCGCGTCCCCAGGGATGGCACCGGGCTTGCGCGTGCCGTCCTCGAACAGCACGGCCGGCGTGCCGTTGATCTTGTGCTTGCGCCCGAACTCGAGGTTGCGCTCGATCGCCGCCGCGTCGCAACCGGCCTTGGCCGGCTCGGGCGTCACGCCGTCGAGCATCCACGCGCGCCAGGCCTTGCCGCCGTCCTTGGCGCACCAGATGTCGCGCGACTTGACGTTCGAGTCGGGGCCGAGGATGGGCAGCAGGAACGTGTAGACGGTGACGTCCTTGATCGCGGCCAGGTCGCGCTCGAAGCGCTTGCAGAAGCCGCAGTTGGGGTCGCCGAACACAGCCACCTTGCGCGCGCCGCTGCCCTGCTTGATGACGATGGCGTCCTTCAGCGGCAGCTGCGCGAAGTCGATCGCCAGCAGCTTCTCCATGCGCTGCTCGGTGAGGTCGGTGCGCGTCCTGGTTTCGATGATGGCGCCCTGCACGATGATGTGGTCGCCGGCCGCATCGGCATACAGGATCTCGTTGCCGTTGTAGCGGACCTCGTAGAGCCCGGCGATGGGCGAGCGCGAGATCTCGTCGATGTTCGGCATGCGCGGGATGCGCTCGACCAGCGCCTTGCGGATGGCGGCCTGCACGCCGGCGTCCACGGGTCCGGTGGCGGCGCTGGCGGCCTGGGCCGCTGCGCCGGGCCTGGCCGGTTTGTCCTTGGGCTCGGAGGCACCCCCGCAGGCAGCCGCGAAAGCGGCGAACGACAGGGCGACGAGGAAGCGCGGGGCGTTCATGGGTGAAGTTCCTTGCAGTCGCGCCGCGGCGCGGGGGCGTGGACTCGAAAGCGGCCGCAGCGAGGGCCGAACGGCAGGACCGGAAGGCGCTGGCAGCGCGCGCACGAAACAGCCGCCATTGTCGCGGTCGCCGCCGGGCCGGCCGTCAGCGGCCCAGCGCGGCGCGGGTGAGCATCCGCTTCAGCGGCGCGACCTGGTTGACAAGACCCAGGCCGCGGTTGCGCAGTTCCTTCACCCAGGGCGAGGGGTGCGAAAAGAGGTGCAGCAGCCCGTCGGTGAGCGCGCCCATCGCGAGCGTGTCCATGGCGCGCTCGCGCGCGTGGCGGGCGAGCAGGCGGGCATCGCCGGGGCTGCGCCATGGCTCACGCTCGGCCAGGATGTGGGCGATGCTGGCGACATCCGCCAGCCCCAGGTTCAGCCCCTGGCCGGCGAGCGGGTGCACGACGTGCGCGGCGTCGCCGAGCAGCAGCCAGCCCGGCCCGTGCAGCGGCTCGGCACGGCCGATCGAGAGCGGCCACGCGGCGCGCGCGCCCAACAACCGCAGCGCGCCAGCCGCACCCGCGGTGGCCAGCATCAGCTCGGCTTCGAACGCCTCGTCGGCCAGGGCCAGCAGCGCGGCGGCGCGCTCGTCGGGCACCGACCAGACGAGCGCCAGGCCGTGGCCCGGTTGCGGTTGGTCCATGGGCAGCAGCGCCAGCACATCCGGTGCGCGGAACCACTGCCGCGCGAGACCGGCGTGCGGACGCGATGTCGCCAGGCGCGCGGCGATGGCCTGGTGGCCGTAGGGCCGGCGCGCCATGCGCGCGCCGAACGCCGCGCGCGTGGTCGAGTCCTTGCCTTCGGCCAGCAGCGTGAGCGCGGCCGACACCGGCGCGGGCACCCGCTCGATGTGCGGTGCGAAGCGAACCGCCTCGGCCAGGGCGGCATCGAGCGCCGCCGCGTCGACGATCCAGGCCAGCTCGGCGAGCGCGGCGTTCCAGGCCGAGAACTCGAGCACCGCGGCGCCGTCATCGCCCTCGATGCGCATGTCGTGCACCTGGGTGCGGGCGGCGGGGGGGATGGCTTCCCAGACCTTGATCTCGCTGAGCAGGTCCACCGACCTGCGGTTCAACGCGTAAGCCCGGATGTCGGGCCCCAACCGGCCCGGTGCCGGCGCGGCCGGTCCGAGCAACGCCACGCGCAGGCCCCGCCGCGCGAGCGCCAGCGCCGCCGCCAAGCCCACGGCCCCGGTGCCGCGCACGAGCACGTCGGGCGCCAGGGCAAGAGCGTTGGAGCCGGCCATTTCGGGCATTGTAGGGAGCGGGTCGGTTCGGCCGCCCCGACTCGCGGGCACAATGCCGCGCCGTCACGGAGCCCTTGCCTTGTCCGACCTCGCCTGCCGCATCGCCAGCCTGCACGTCCACCCGATCAAGTCGCTCGCCGGCGTCGCGCCGCTCGAGGCGCTGCTCATCGAGACCGGGCTCGAGTTCGACCGCGCCTGGATGGTGGTCGACGAGCGCGGCGACATGCTCACGCAGCGCGAGTTGCCGCGCATGGCGCTCGTGCGGCCGCAGTTCCGCCATGAAGACCTCGTGCTGCGTGCGCCCGGCATGCTGGCCCTGCACCTGCGCCTGGACGCGGTGGAAGGCGCCACGCGCGTGCGCGTCTGGGACGACGAGGTCAAGGCGTACGACATGGGCGCGCTCGCCGCGCAATGGATGAGCGACTTCCTGGGCACGCGGCTGCGCGTCGTGCGCTTCGACCCCGAGCAGACGCGCCTCGCCGACCGCAAGTGGACCGGCGACGTGTTGGCCGAGAACGCCTTCACCGACGGCTACCCGCTGCTGGTGGCCGGCGCCGCCTCGCTCGCCGACCTGAACGCGCGCCTTCAGGCACGCGGCCAACCGCCGGTGGGCATGGCGCGCTTCCGGCCCAACCTCGTGCTGGAGGGGTTGGCGGCCTTCGACGAAGACCACGTCGACGAACTGGCCATCGACACCGACGAGGGCGCGGTGCGCCTGAAGCTCGTCAAGCCGTGCGTGCGCTGCACGATTCCCGACGTCGACCCAGGCACGGGCGAGCGCGGCACGGCGGTGGGCGAGTTGCTGTCCACCTTCCGCGCCGACGCGCGCACCGGCGGCGGCGTCACCTTCGGCATGAACGCCGTCGTGCTCAAGGGGGTGGAGAAGGTGTTGCGCGTCGGCCAGACGGTGCGGGCGAGCATCAAGTTCTGACGTTTCCCGCAGGCGGCCACCGGCCGACGCCGGCCTTGCGCCTGCGGCAGCCGGCGACACGGCGCGCCACTCTGGGACAATCGCTGCCCCGGCTTCGCGCCCTCACAGCGTCCTTCAGCGTCGTCCCGCCTCCATGAGCCTCAAATGCGGCATCGTCGGCCTGCCCAACGTGGGCAAGTCGACCCTCTTCAATGCCCTCACCAAGGCCGGCATTGCGGCCGAGAACTACCCTTTCTGCACGATCGAGCCCAACGTGGGCATCGTCGAATTGCCCGACCCGCGCCTGCAGCAGCTGGCCGCGCTGACCAAGCCCGAGCGCGTCGTGCCGGCGATCGTCGAGTTCGTCGACATCGCGGGGCTCGTGGCCGGGGCCAGCCAGGGCGAGGGCCTGGGCAACCAGTTCCTCAGCCACATCCGCGAAACCGACGCCATCGTCAATGTCGTGCGCTGCTTCGAGGACGACAACGTCGTGCACGTGGCCGGCAAGGTGGACCCGATTGCCGACATCGAGGTCATTCAGACCGAGCTGTGCCTGGCGGACCTCGCCACCGTCGAGAAGAGCTTGGCGCGCTGGACCAAGCAGGCCAAGGCGGGCGGCGACAAGGAGGCACAGCGCCTCGTCGACGTGCTCAGGAAGTGCGAGGCGGCCCTCAATGAGACGAAGCCGGTGCGCAGCATCGACTTCAGCAAGGAGGAGCGGGTGGTGCTGAAGCCGCTGTGCCTGATCACCGCCAAGCCGGCGATGTTCGTGGCCAACGTCAGCGAGAGCGGATTCGAGAACAACCCGCTGTTGGACCGCCTGCGCGAGTATGCGAAGGGACACGCCGACGCACCGGTGGTGGCCATCTGCGCCAAGACCGAGGCCGAGCTCGCCGACATGGGCGACGAGGACCGCGCGCTCTTCCTGGGCGAGATGGGGCAGAGCGAACCCGGGCTCAACCGGCTCATCCGCGCCGCCTTCAAGCTGCTCGGGCTGCAGACCTACTTCACCGCCGGGCCGAAGGAGGTGCGAGCCTGGACGATCCACGTCGGCGACACGGCGCCGCAGGCCGCCGGCGTCATCCACACCGACTTCGAGCGCGGCTTCATTCGCGCGCAGACCATCGCCTTCGACGACTTCGT
>JALHOU010000018.1:0-35814 GCA_022842825.1 Rubrivivax sp. | reverse complement strand
GAGGTGCGAGCCTGGACGATCCACGTCGGCGACACGGCGCCGCAGGCCGCCGGCGTCATCCACACCGACTTCGAGCGCGGCTTCATTCGCGCGCAGACCATCGCCTTCGACGACTTCGTTACCTGCAGCGGCGAGCAGGGGGCCAAGGACGCCGGAAAGATGCGCGCCGAAGGCAAGGAGTACGTGGTCAAGGATGGCGACGTCATGAACTTCCTGTTCAACGTCTGAAGCCATCTGGCCCGCGCCGCGTCGAAACGCGCGGTCGATGCCGCCATCACCGATCTGCGCCGCGAGGTGGCCGAACGCCGCGTGGCAGAACAGGAGCGCGCCGGCAGAGAGGCGCGGCTGCGCAGCATCCTGGACAACGCCTACGCGCTTCGGCTGACGCGGCATGCCGCGGCCCGCTCGGCCGGCTCGGCCAGCACAGCTCGCTTGGCCCGCTTGGCCAGGTTTGTTGGCGGGCGCACACTGTCTCACTTGACCCTGAATCCTTCGCGCTTCTCTCCATCAGCACTCTCGGCCCGAGAGTGCTAATATTGTTGGAACCCGCCACTAGAAGGTGGATCTGAGAGAGCATGAACACTGCTGCTGCCAATGCCCTGACCGTCCGGGACCCCTGGTCCCTGGTGCCGTCGCTCGGCAATCTGGATGCCTACATCAGCGCCGTGAACCGCCTGCCGATGCTCTCGCAGGCCGAGGAGACGGCGCTCGCACGCCGTCTGCGCGATGCCGGCGACGTGCAGGCGGCCGGGCAGTTGGTGCTGTCCCACCTGCGGCTGGTCGTTTCGATTTCGCGCCAGTACCTGGGCTACGGGCTGCCGCAGGGCGACCTGATTCAGGAAGGCAACGTCGGCCTCATGAAGGCGGTCAAGCGCTTCGACCCCGAGCAGGGCGTGCGGCTTG
Organism: Rubrivivax sp.; assembly: GCA_022842825.1. Taxonomy (GTDB): domain Bacteria; phylum Pseudomonadota; class Gammaproteobacteria; order Burkholderiales; family Burkholderiaceae_C; genus Rubrivivax. The sequence goes on along the minus strand of JALHOU010000018.1, from coordinate 34,911 downwards.
TGAGTTACGCGCTGCACTGGATCAAGGCCGAAATTCACGAGTACATCCTCAAGAACTGGCGCATGGTCAAGGTCGCGACGACCAAGGCGCAGCGCAAGCTGTTCTTCAACCTGCGCTCGATGAAGGCGCGCATGAAGGGCCAGCGCACCGAGGCCGGCGAAGACGGCGTCGACGCAACCGCGATCGAGAGCGAGACCTATCGCAACACGCTCACGCCGGCCGAGGTGGCCGCGGTGGCGCGCGAACTCAACGTCAAGCCCGAAGAAGTGGTCGAGATGGAAACGCGCATGGCCGGTGGCGATGTCGCGCTCGAACCGCAGGGTGATGACGAGGAGGAGAGCTTCGCGCCCATCGCCTACCTCGCCGACGAGGCGAGCGAGCCGACGCGCCGCCTGGAAGCCGGGCATCGCGACTGGCTCGCCGCCGACGGCATCGGGCAGGCGCTCGAAGTGCTCGACGACCGCAGCCGTCGCATCGTCGAGCAGCGCTGGCTGGTCGTGAACGACGACAGCTCGGGCGGCATGACGCTGCACGAGTTGGCGGCGGAGTACGGCGTCAGCGCCGAGCGCATCCGCCAGATCGAGGTGGCGGCGCTGAAGAAGATGCGCAAGGCGCTCGAAGTCGCCTGAGCCGGGGGCACCGGCGCACGGGTGCAGCCCCGGGCGTCGGCGCGGGCCAGGCGCCTTCAGCCCTTCTCGGCCAGCAACTGTTTGAGGTCGCTGGCCAGAGCTTCCGCGCCCATGCCGTGGCGCGTCGCCAAGCGCAGGCGGCCGCGCGTGTCGTACACGTACGAGCGCGCGGTGTGGTCGATGGTGTAGCTCGACTCGGTCTTGCCGGGCACCTTCGCGTAGAAGATCTTGAACGCCTTGGCGACGGCCTTGATCTGGTCGGGCGAGCCATGCAGAGCCACGAAGTCGGGCCCGAAGTTGCCGACATAGGCCTTCAGCACGACAGGCGTGTCGCGCTCCGGGTCGACGGTCACGAAGACCGGCACCACGCGCGCGCCGTCGGCACCGAGTTGCTGCTTTACCGCGGCCAGCTCGGCCAGAGTCGTCGGGCAGACGTCGGGACACTGCGTGAAGCCGAAGAACAGCACCACCACCTTGCCCTTGAACTCGGCGAGCGTGCGCGGCTTGCCTTCGGCATCGGGCAGTTCGAGTACCTGTGCGTAGTCGGCGCCCGTGATGTCGATGGACTTGAAGGGCGCCGCGGGCTTGGCCGGCCCGGCATCGTCACCGCGGCTGCAGGCAGCGAGCCACCCGACCAGGGCGGCTGCGGCCAGCGTCGGCAGGAGGCGACGCCTGGCGAGAAGGGACAAGTTCATGCAAAAACCTCTGCCAGCCAGGGGCCGGCCCAGTGGTCAACGAGCAGCGCCGCGAAGAGCAAGGACAGGTGCCAGATCGAGAAACGAAACGTCCGCCGGGCCAGCGCGTCGCTGTAGTCGCGCCAGAGCTGCCAGGCAAGCTGCACGAACATCGCCCCAAGCACGACCGCGGCGCACAGGTAGATCCAGCCGCTCATGCGAAAGGTGAACGGTAGCAGCGTCGCCGCGAACAGCACCAGCGTGTACAGCAGCACCTGCAGGCGCGTGAACTCCGGTCCGTGCGTCACCGGCAGCATCGGCAGGCCGGCCTTGCGGTAGTCCTCGACCCGGTACAGCGCCAGCGCCCAGAAGTGCGGCGGCGTCCACAGGAAGATGATGAGGGCGAGCATGAGCGGCTGCAGCGTCACCTCGCCGGCCATCGCCGCCCAGCCCAGCACCGGGGGCATGGCCCCCGAGGCGCCGCCGATGACGATGTTCTGCGGCGTCAGCGGCTTCAGCACCACCGTGTAGACAACGGCATAGCCGACGAACGTCGCCAGCGTGAGCCACATCGTGAGCGCATTCACCCAGGCCAGCAACACGGCGCAACCGGCCAAGCACAGCGTGGCGGCGAAGGCCAGCGTCTGCGTGTTCGTGAGCTCGCCCTTGGCGGTGGGTCGCCACGCGGTGCGCGCCATGCGCCGGTCGATGTGCTGCTCGACGATGCAGTTGAAGGCCGCGGCGGCCGCCGCAACGAGCCAGATGCCGACCACGGCCGCCAGCACGCGCGGCCAGGCCGGCAGCCCCGCTTGGGCCAGCAGCATGCCGATGAGGGCGCAGAAGACGATCAGCTGCACCACGCGCGGCTTGGTCAGCGCGTAGAACTGCGCCAGGCGGTTCGTGCTGGCGTGCGGTGCGGCAAGGGTCTGGGACATCGGGGCGGCCGGGGAGCGGCGATTCTAGGCAGCGGTGGCCACGGCCCCCGGCGAGAAGGCGGGGTGCCGCGCCTGGCGCGCGCGCATCCACAGGAAGGTGAGCAGCAGAACGAGCGCGGCGGCACCGGCGGCGTGCAGCAGGGCGGCGACGATCGGCCAGTCGAGCACGATGTTGCTGAGGCCGGTCACCACCTGCATGACCGTCACCGCCGCCACACCGAAGGCGAACCGCCGCGCCGCCGGCCCGCCCGCGCGCCGCAGGCCATGCGCCAGCGCGAGCAAGGCGGCCACGGCGGCGATGGCGAAGAGCCGGTGCGCCATGTGGATGGCCACCAGCGCCTCGAAGGCGAGGAAGCCGCCGTCAGGCCCATGCCCCAGCGGCCGCAGGATCGCAAAGCCGGCGGCGAAGTCCATCTTCGGCCACCAGGCGCCGTTGCATTGAGGGAAGTCGCTGCAGGCCAGCACCGCGTAGTTGGTGCTGACCCAGCCGCCGAGCGTGATCTGCACGAGCAGCAGAGCGGCCGCCACCCCCAGCCAACGCCGCACGGAAGCGGCCAGCGCCAGCGGCCGTGGCCGGAAGCTCGTGTGCTGCGCAGCCAGCATCGCGAGCAGCAGCAGGCCGCCCAGCAGATGCAGCGTCACGATCGCCGGGTAGAGCTTGAGCGTGACCGTGTACTTGCCGAACAGCCCCTGGATCACCACCCACACCAGCGTGGCCGTCGGCCACCAGGGCGAGACCGGCATCGCGATGCCGCGCCGCCGGTCGAACCAGGCCGCCGCCGCCATGGCCAGGATGAGTACGCCCACCGTCATGGCCAGGTAGCGGTGGATCATCTCGATCCAGGCTTTGGTGAAGGTGACCGGGCCGCTTGGCAAGGCGTTCTCGGCGGCGCGGATCTCGCTGGCCGCCCCGAGCGGGCTCGCCTGCCCGTAGCAGCCCGGCCAGTCGGGGCACCCGAGGCCCGAGTCGGTGAGGCGCGTGAACGAGCCGAACACGACGAGGTCGAAGGTCAGGAACATCGTCAGCGCCGTGAGCGCGGCGGCGCGCGCGCGACTGTCGCTGCCACGCTGGCGCAACCACCACCATGACAGCGGCAGCAAGGCCACCACCGTGGCGAGCAGGGCCAGGCGCAGCGCCGGGGCGAAGTCCACCAAGCTGGCAGCAGATGAAGGATTCAAGGCCAGGTCCCGGGTCAGCGCCCCGCGCGGTCCCACGAGGACGATGCGCGCAGCAGGCGGTCGAGATCGCGCCGCACGCGCCCCGGGTCGGGCTCAGCCGGAACGCGCATGACCCACCGTCCAAGCGGATCGACGAGGTAGAGATGGTCTTCGAGCGTGCGTCCCGGCTCGGCCGCCAGCACGCGCGCCAACGCCTCACGCGGAGCGCGCAGCAGTGTTGCCGGCGCCGGTGGCGACTCGAGCGCGCGACGCAACTCCAGGCGCAGCGGCGCCGCGTCGGTGATCAGCCACAGCTTGTCGAGCCGGTCACGCTCGCGGCCGAGCATTTCGCGCAGCTGGCGCTGGATGAGCAGGCGCCTCTCGCACGCCGCCTCGCAGGCGGCCGGGCCCACGGCGACGAGCAGCCACTGCCCCTCGAGCTTGGACGGCGCCACGCTGGCACCATCGAGCGTGGCGAGCGCCAGATCGGCCGGCCAGCCGCGCGGCGGCTCGAACAGGGTGCCGTAGTTCGTGCGGCCCTGCGGCTGAAAGACGTAGTACGCGAGATAGGAAGCCACCACCGGCGCCGCGCACACGGCGAGCACGAGCAGCATGCGCAACCGTCCCGCCAGAGTGCGCCGGCGCGCCGCCGCGGTGGGGTCCGAGAGGTCGGGCGGCTGCAGCGAGTGCACCGTCAGCGCCAGCGGTTGGGGTGGGTGTTCGTTCATCGGTTCATCCGGCACGCCTGCGCCAGGGTCGCCAGACCTGGAACCACAGCAGCAGCACGCCGACCAGGCCGGCGAGTGCAAACCACTGTGCGGCGTAACCCCGGTTCTTGTACACGTCGGCCGCGGGCTGCGGCCACTGCCTCGACAGGCCGTCGTCCACTGGCTGCGCCGCGTCGTCCAGTTGCACCAGCAGCCAAGGCAGCAGCTTGAGTCGGGTCTCCCGCGCGTAGGCGTCGACATCGAGATTCTGGCGGATTGGCCCGCCTGCCTCTCCTGCGAGCTCGAACATGCGTGAAGGCGACAGGGCGATGCGCCCGCGCACGCGCACCGGCCCTTCGGGCGGCGGCGGTGCGGCGATGCGGGTGCGATCGAGGGCGTCGCGCGGCCACCACCCACGCTGCACAAGCAGCACGCGACCATCGTCCAGGGCCAGCGGCGTGAGCACGAAGAAGCCGGCCCGCGCGGCCATCGCGCGGTTGTCGAGATAGGTCGTGTGTGCCGCGAGCCAGCGGCCCGAGAGCGCGACGGCGCGGTGCTCGAGGACGCCTGCCTCTTCGGCCGTGGCAGGCAGCTCGGCGGCCGCCAGCGCGGGTGCGCGCATCTGCTGCTGGCGGGCCTCCTGCAGCGCCGTCTTTTGCGCCGCGCGGTCGAGCTGCCAGATCCCCAGGCGCACGGTCAGCGCCATCGTCGCCAGCGCGGCCAGCCACACGATCGCCCTGCGCCATCGCCTGGCCTTCATCGGTGCTCGGGCCCGTACACCAACGCCGCCCCGGCCGCCGCACCGGCGAAGCACCGGCCATCGCGCCCATGGCCGTCGCCAGACCGAGTGGGACAATTCGTCATCATGAAAATACTGATCGCCCTGGCGCTCATCGGCATCGTGGGCGCGCTGGCCAGCGCCGGCGCGTTCATGCTGCGACGACGGCAGCCGCCCCCGGGCGAGGGTGCGGCTGCAGCGCCCGACCGCCAGATGGCGCGTGCACTCGCTGTGCGCGTCGCCATCTCGGTGGGCTTGTTCCTCATCGTCCTGCTCGGCTGGGCCCTGGGCTGGGTGCGACCGGGCGGCCTGCCCACCGGCGGCTGAGTCAACCACCGGCCGGGCGCCGGCCGGTCACCGAAAGGGACGAAGGGCGCCGCGAGGCGCCCTTCACGCTGGCGGCAGCGTCGGCGCACCGCGCCCGGGTGCGGCCCTACAACCAGTAGACGAGGAAGTACAGGCCCAGCCACACCACGTCCACGAAGTGCCAGTACCAGGCCGCACCCTCGAACCCGAAGTGGCGCTGCGGCGTGAAATGCCCCTTCATCAGGCGCAGCGTGATGAAGGTCAGCATCAGCATGCCCACGAAGACGTGGAAGCCATGGAAGCCCGTGAGCATGAAGAACGTGCTGCCGAAGATGCCACTGGACAGCTTGAGGTTCAGGTCGCGGTAGGCGTGCATGTATTCGTAGGCCTGCACGACCAGGAAGATGGCGCCCAGCAGCACCGTGATCCACATCCAGAACACCGTCTTGCTGCGCTGGTTGGCTATCAACGCATGGTGCGCGATGGTGAGCGTCACGCCCGAAGTCAGCAGCAACGCCGTGTTGATCGTGGGCAGCGGCCACGGGCCGATCACCTGGAACGGCTCGACCGTTCCGGCGGGCGAGGCAGTGCCACCCCCCGTGCTCGGCCAGATCGACTTGAAATCGGGCCAGAGAATCTGGTGGTCGAGATCGCCGAGCATCGGCACCGAGAACACGCGGGCCCAGTACAGCGCCCCGAAGAACGCGGCGAAGAACATCACCTCGCTGAAGATGAACCAGCTCATGCTCCAGCGATAGCTGACGTCGACGCGCTCCGAGTACTGGCCGCCTTCGCTCTCGCCGATGGCATCGCGGAACCAGTAGTACAGCGTCGAGAGCCAGATCAGCAGGCCCAGCAGCACCGAATAGGCGCCCCAGCCCGACCCGTTGATCCACTGGCCGCCGCCCAGGATGAGGAAGAACATGCCCAGCGCCACCATCGCCGGGCGGCTCGAGGGCGACGGGATGAAGTAGTACGGGGTCTGGCCCGAGGGGGTGGAAGCTGCCATGGCCTTGTCTGCTTTCTTCTCTCTGTGTTCCTGAGAACCGTTGTGGATGCTTGTCGACGCGGCCGCGCGCTCAACCGGCCGCCACGCCGCTGCCAATGACCCACTTCACCAGCATCACGAGTGAAAGCACGAACAGCAGCGCTCCGACGATCCCGGCGACCACCACGTGGCGGGGATCGAGCTGCTGCACGTCGCTTTCGTAGTCGGCACGCTTGCGCACGCCGAAGAACGACCAGAAGACCGCACGCGCCGTCTGCAGGGGCGATGGGGCCGGCATGCCCTTGACGCCCTCGCCGCGGCTCATGCGCCGGCTCCCAGGCGTGTGGTGGGCGCCGGCGGCACCTTGCCGCCGACCTCGAAGAACGTGTAGGACAGGGTGATCGTCGTCACGTCACGCGGCAGCTTCGGGTCGACGACGAAGACCACCGGCCATGAGCGGCTCTCGCCCGGCGCCAGCGTGTACTCGTTGAAGCAGAAGCACTCGAGCTTGTTGAAGTGCGCGCCGGCCTGCGTCGGCGCATAGCTCGGGATAGCCTGCGCCGCCATCGTGCGGTTCTGGACATTGCGGAACTCGTACATCACGGTCGCCATCTCGCCCGGGTGCACCTGCACCGAACGCAGCGCCGGCCTGAAGTCCCACGGCCCGCGGGCGTTGGCATCGAACTCGATCGTGATCGTGCGCGTGCGATCGATCTGCGTGTTGCCGGCGGTGGCCGCGGTGCGCTGGCCGCCAAACCAGTCGCCGCTGCGCTTGTTCTGCTCCGACAGGCTGAGCACGTTGACGCCGAGCGCGTCGCAGATGGCCCGGTACAGCGGCACGAGGGCATAGCCGAAGCCGAACATCAGCAGCGTGACGACAAGCAGGCGCCCCAGCAGGCGCCGGTTGTCGACAAGCAGGCCTTCCGCGCGCTTCACGGCCGTTCGATCCTTGCCATTCAATGCCCGAACCAGGTCATGCGGACCACGAAGCCGATCGCCAGCGCCACGGAGACCGTGGCCAGGATCAGGCCCAGGCGCACATTGGCTTTGCGCTGCTGCTCGTCGAGCATGGAGGTCGTCACCCGCGTGCCCTCAGCTGACCACGCGCGTGGCGGTGGCGTCGAGCTTGGGCGGTGTCTCGAAGGTGTGCCACGGCGCCGGCGAAGGCACTTCCCACTCCAGGCCCTCGGCCGCTTCCCAGGGCTTCTGCGCCGCCTTCTCACCCTGGCCGCGCATCATGGGCAGGACCACGAAGAGGAAGAAATAGACCTGCATGAACCCGAAGCCGAAGGCCCCGACGCTGGCAATGGCGTTGAAGTCGGCGAACTGCAGCGGGTAGTCGGCGTAGCGACGCGGCATGCCCGCGAGCCCGAGGAAGTGCATCGGGAAGAAGGTCAAGTTGAAGAAGACCATCGAGCCCCAGAAGTGGATCTTGCCGCGGGTTTCGCTGTACATGACGCCGGTCCACTTCGGGCCCCAGTAGTACACGCCGGCGAAGAGGGCGAACAGCGAGCCCGCCACCAGCACGTAGTGGAAGTGCGCCACCACGTAGTAGGTATCCTGCAACTGGATGTCGATGGGCGCCATCGCCAGGATCAGGCCGGTAAAGCCGCCCATCGTGAACACGAACAGGAAACCCACGCTCCACAGCATCGGCGTCTCGAAGGTCATCGAGCCGCGCCACATGGTGGCCAGCCAGTTGAAGATCTTCACGCCCGTGGGCACGGCGATCAGCATCGTCGCGTACATGAAGAAGAGCTGCCCGGTGACCGGCATGCCCGTCGTGTACATGTGGTGCGCCCAGACGATGAACGACAGGATGGCGATCGAGGCCGTGGCGTACACCATCGACGCATAACCGAACAGCGGCTTGCGCGCGAACGTCGGGATGATGGCGCTCACGATCCCGAACGCCGGCAGGATCATGATGTAGACCTCGGGGTGCCCGAAGAACCAGAAGATGTGCTGGTACATGATCGGGTCGCCACCGCCGGCCGGGTTGAAGAAGCTGGTGCCGAAGTGGCGGTCGGTCAGCGTCATCGTGATCGCGCCCGCCAGCACCGGCATCACCGCGATCAGCAGGTAGGCGGTGATCAGCCAGGTCCAGCAGAACAGCGGCATCTGCATCAGCTTCATGCCGGGCGCGCGCATGTTCAGGATCGTCACGATGATGTTGATCGAGCCCATGATCGAGCTCGCCCCCATGATGTGCAGCGCGAAGATCGCCATGTCCATGCTCGGGCCCATCTGCAGCGTCAGCGGTGCGTAGATGGTCCAGCCCGCACTCGGAGCGCCACCGGGTACGAAGAACGAGCCCGCGACCATCAGGCCAGCCGGGATGAGCAGCCAGAAGCTGAGGTTGTTCATGCGCGCGAAGGCCATGTCGGCCGCGCCGATCTGCAACGGGATGAGCCAGTTCGCGAAACCCACGAACGCCGGCATGATGGCGCCGAAGACCATGATGATCCCGTGCATCGTGGTGAGCTGGTTGAACAGCTCCGGGTTCACGAATTGCAGCCCGGGCTGGAACAGCTCGGCGCGGATTCCCAGCGCCAGCACGCCGCCCAGCATCAGCATCGTGAAGCTGAACAACAGGTACATCGTGCCGATGTCCTTGTGGTTCGTCGCGAACAGCCAGCGCCGCCAGCCGTGCGGGTGGTCGTGTGCATGGTCGTGCTCGGCGTGGCCGCCGTGACCGGCACCGTGCGGAAGGACTGCGCTCATCGCGGGGACTCCTGGAAAGGCTGTGTTGGCTGTATTCGGGGGCGGAGCGGGTGGCTTGCGGACAACCCGCGCGCTCAGCTCGCAGGCACGATGTCGACGCGACGCGCCTGCGCTGCGTCGGACGTGCCGGCCTTGATCTCGGCCGGCTTGCGCAACTCGATGCGCTCGGCCGCGATACCGGCCTTTGTCAGCGCATCGCGCACGGCAAAGGCGCGCAGCTTGGCCAGTTCGGCGTTCTGCGCCGCGCTGCCCGAGGCATCGACAAAGCCGGACAGGGCCACCCTGGCACCGGCGTTGGCCTTCAGGAATTCAGCCGCCGAGGCCACGACCTTGATCGCCGGCTCGTCGAGTCCGCTCTTGCCGCTGGCAAACAGCACCGACAGCGGCAAGCCGCCACCGGCGGCCGGCGTGGCGGCCACCGGTGCAGCAGCCGGCGCGGCCGAGGACGTGAGGCTCGCCGGCGTGCGGCCGGCACGCAGTTCCGCCACCTCGGACGGCTGGATCAGCTTGCCGGTCCTGTTGCTCCAGGCGTTCTTCGCGTAGGTCGCCACGGCGGCGAGCTCGGTGTCGGACAACTGCTTCCACGCCGGCATCGCCCCATTGGCCGCGCCGTTGAGCATGACCTTGATCTGCCCGGCCGGGTCGTTCAGCACGAGGGTGCTGCCGTCCAACGCCTTGATCGGGCCCGCGCCTTTGCCGTCCGGGCGGTGGCAGGCCGCGCAGTTGGCCGCGTAGACCTTCTCGCCGCGCGCGACGAGCTCCTCGAGCTTCCAGACCTTGTTCGGGTCATCGGCCGCGGCCGCCATCGCCTTCTTCTTGCCGGCCACCCAGGCGGCATAGTCGGCCTCCGACACCACCTTCACGTGGATCGGCATGTAGGCGTGTTCCTTGCCGCACAGCTCGGCGCACTGGCCGTAGTAGTCACCGGTCTTCTCGGCGCGGAACCAGGTGTCGCGCACGAAGCCGGGGATGGCGTCCTGCTTCACCGCCAGCGAAGGCACCATCCAGGCGTGGATCACGTCGGCGGCGGTGGTGATGATGCGCACCTTCTTGTTGACGGGCACGACGAGCGGGTTGTCGACCTTCAACAGGTAGTCCGTGACGTCGCTGCTCGGCTTGCCCGAGTCGCTCATCACGCGGTGCGCGAGATCGAGCGTGGACAGGAAGGCGATGCCCTCGCCCTCGCCCTTCAGGTAGTCGTAGCCCCACTTCCACTGGTAGCCCGTGACCTTGATCGTGAGGTCGGGGTTGGTGGTGTCCTTCATCGCCACCACCGTCTTGGTGGCCATGGCGCCCATGGCGATGACGATGATGAACGGCACCACCGTCCACGCAATCTCGACCGCGGTGCTCTCGTGGAACTTGGCTGCCTTGTAGCCCACCGACTTGCGATGCTTGATGATCGAATAGAACATCACACCGAAGACGGCGACGAAGATGACCAGGCAGATGATGAGCATCACCCAGTGCAGCCAGTTGATGTCCTCCGCGATGCGCGTCATTGGCGGGTGAAGGTTGAGCTGGTTCACCGCCGGGCCGCCGGGCAGGTCCTTCACGGCCAGGGCGGGTCCGGCGGCCAGCGCCATGGCGGCCGCCGCGCCGAGTTGGGTGGCCAGCCCAGTGCCACGGTACCGCAGTCGCTGCGCGGAGTGCCAAACAGTGCTCATCGTGCTCATCGGTTGCTCGTTCAGTTCTTGTCTCTCGACTTGTCCCGCCCGCTGGGGCCGGACGGCGCCGCTTCGTTGTCGACCCTGGGAATCCGGCGCATGGACCGACGCAGTTCACGCGCAAAGTCGGCGCGCAACTCGGGCCGCAGGAAGCGCCCCACCCGCATCGTGCGCCCCTGGCCGGCCAGCTCGACCAGCGAGTTCTGCCCGGCCGCCGGCTCGACGGTCAGCCAGTCGGCGCTGAAGGCATTGCGCTCGACCCGCGCGCCGACAGCCCGCTCGACCAGCAGCGATCGGCCTACGAGGGTGAGCGTCTCGCCGTCGCCGGCATGGCGGGCGAACAGAAGCATGGCCGCGCCGAGCAGCATCAGCTCGAACCCGGTGAAAGCGAGCACGACGCGCGCGCCGGTGAACCAGAAGAACAGGGCCACCGCGAGCGAGATCATGCACAGCAGCGCGTAGGCCGCAAGCATCTGACGCGGCGAGATCGAGCAGTTGCGACGCAGCTGCCATTGCAGCGCCCGCGCCGCGCCGCGCTCGTGCGACAGCGCCACCTCGCGCCCGAAGCGCAAGGCCGGCTCGCGCGAGAGATCCCCCCGCCCGGCCAGCCCCGACTCACCCCCATGGCGCAGCGGCGCCATGGGCGCGGGCCAGGAACTGGGGACAAATGTGGCGGTCATCGGGTCATGGATCTGAAGTTTTGCAAGGCCCGTCGCGCGGTCGCCGCGTGGGCCATCAAGACTGCTTCGACCGTGGCGGCAAAGTCGTCTTCGCGCCGGGTCAAAAAAGCGCGCGGATTCTAGCTCAGCGGGTGGGGCCTCTCGGCGCGCGCGCCCGCAGCATGCCGCGCACGTCGTCCAGCGCGACGGCGGTCTCGGCGGCCATCCTGGCGCGTGGCTGTGGCCGCACGGCATGCCCATAGACGACCTCGAACTCCAGTGCGACCCGCCCGTCCGGACGCGCCGAAGACAGCGCCTGCTCGAGCGCCACGCGCCAACGCGGCGTGCGCAGGCCGGGATGCCGCCCGGGGTCGGCATTGCCACCCAGCTGCCGCAACTCGGCCAGCGCCGCAGCCGGCGTGGCCCAGGTGAGCGTGATGACCTCCTGGTCCATCACCGGGTCGGCGAAGCCGGCTTGCACCAGCATGTCGCCGAGGTCGTGCATGTCGACGAAGGGCGCGTGCGGGGCCGGCCAGCGCTGAACGGCATACAGCCGGCGCAGTGACTGGAGCGTGCCCGGCCCGAGAGTGGAGAACATGAGCAGGCCATCCACCGCGAGCAACCGCAGCCAGCGCGCCATGCCCTGGCGCGGGTCGGCCAGGTGATGCAGCACCATGTTCGACCACAGCAGGTCGGCCGCGCCTTCGGGCAGTGCCGCCTCGGGCAAGGCAGGCGCGGCCGCCGCCGCGGGCATCCAGCGCCGGGCCGACCACCACGGCGCGGGCGCCAGCGGGCGGGGCACCTCTTCCACGGCGAAGACCTCCGCCGCGACGCGCCGGGCCTGGGGGCTGGCCGCACGAAGCGCCGCTTCGCTGCCGCCCAGCCTGGCGCCCCAGTCGACGATGTGCCGTCGCGGCTGTTTCAGCAACCCGAGGCGCTCAGCCATGCGCCGCGCCACCTCTTCGTGCAGCCAGGGCGCCGGCTGCTGCATCAGCCTTGCCACGTGGCGGCTCAGGGCGCGGGCGTCGAGCGGGCGCCGCGTCGTGGAGTCGGGAACGCCTTCACCCATCGCGGGCAGTATATTGAGCCGATGCTCATCGGCACCCTCGCCTTGCTGCCCAGCCAGTGCGAGGTGTGCCGCGGCTGGGGCGTGGGGCTGCTGTGTCGCGCCTGTCGGCAAGCCCACGCGCCGCAGCGGACGCGCTGCCGGCGCTGCGGTCTCGCGCTCGCCACGGGCGCCGCCACCTGCGGCGGCTGCCAGGGCGACCCGCCGCCGTTCGTGCGCACGGTTTGCGCGCTGGACTACGGCTTTCCGTGGGACCGCCTGATCACGGCCTTCAAGTTCCATCGACGCGTCGAGCTCGCGGGGCCGTTGGCCTCGTTGCTGGTCGAAGCCATCGAGCGCGAGCTGAAGCCATCGCGCAGCGCCGAGCCTTCGCCCACCACCGCCCTGCCCGGGCTCGTCGTGCCCGTGCCGCTGGCGCCATCGCGTCTGGCCGAGCGGGGCTACAACCAGGCCTGGGAGCTGGCCCGGCGCGTGGCGCGCAGCCGCGGCCTGCGCGCCACGCCTGGCGCACTGCAACGCGTGCTCGACACCCCGGCGCAGGCAGGGCTGTCCAGCGCCGAGCGCCGGCGCAACCTGCGCAACGCCTTCGCCCCAGCGGGGCAGACTGCCCGCCCGGGGAACACAGGCCAGATCTTGGGGCAGGATGTCGCGCTGGTCGACGACGTCATGACCACCGGTGCCACGGCGCGCGAGGCGGCCGCAGCGCTGCTGCGCGGCGGCGCCCGTTCGGTTCAGCTGTGGGTGCTGGCGCGGACACCGGCGCCTGCCTGATCGCGCCAAGGCGCCGCATCGCCTCCGCCACGCCGCCAAGACATGTTCCACATCGTCCTCGTCGAGCCCGAGATCCCACCGAACACCGGCAACGTGATCCGCCTGGCGGCCAATACCGGCTGCTCGCTGCACCTCGTGGAGCCGCTCGGCTTTGCGATGGAAGACCGCCTGCTGCGGCGCGCCGGGCTCGACTACCACGAGTACGCCTCCGTACGCCGGCATGCCTCGTGGGCGGCGCTGCTGGCCGGCGAGCAACCGCCCGCTGAGCGGCTCTTCGCCTTCACGACGCGCGGCGAGGCGTGCTTCGGCGGCGTCCGCTTCAGCGCCGGCGACTGGCTCGTCTTCGGCAGCGAGACCCGCGGCCTGCCCGAGGCGCTGCGCGACAGCCTGGCGCCGGCGCAGAAGCTGCGCCTGCCGATGCGTCCGGGCCAGCGCAGCCTCAACCTCAGCAACGCCGTGGCGGTGGTCGTCTTCGAAGGCTGGCGCCAAGCCGGGTACGCCGGCGGCAGCTGAAACCGCTCGCGTGGCGCTCGCAGGGCGGGCCTGGCGGACTGTCATGCGCCGCGTTGCGAAGCCGGCGCCGAGGCACTCGGCGCGCTACTCAGGCCGTGCGTCGCGCGACATCAGGCGCGCCAGCGCTTCGCGCACCGCGAGCCGGCCCTCGAGCAGGGCGACGACGCAGGCGGTGATCGGCATGTCCACGCCCAGCCGCTGCGCCCGCGCCAGCACCATGGGTGCCGTCGACACGCCCTCGGCCACGTGGCCGAGCGCCGCCAGCGCCTCGGCAAGCGTGTGCCCGGCGGCCAGCAGCATGCCCACGCGCCGGTTGCGCGAGAGGTCGCCGGTGGCCGTGAGCACGAGATCGCCGAGGCCCGACAGGCCCATGAACGTGGCCGGCTGCGCCCCGAGCGCTACACCCAGGCGCGTCATCTCGGCGAGGCCGCGCGTGATGAGCGCGGCGCGCGCGTTCAGCCCGAGTTGCATGCCGTCGAGCGCGCCCACGGCGATGGCGAGCACGTTCTTCACCGCTCCACCGACCTCGACGCCGACGATGTCGGCGGAGGAGTACACGCGCAGCGTCTCGCCGTGCAGCGCCTGCACGGCCGCCGCGGCCAGGGCAGCGTCGGCACTGGCTGCCACCAGCGCGGTGGGCTGCCCGCGCGCCACCTCGAGCGCGAAGCTCGGGCCGGAAAGCACGCCGCGCGCGCCGGCGGCACCGCCCGAAGCGGCGCTGGCCACGGCCAGCGCGACCTCGTGCCCGAGCGCGCCTGTGCCCGATTCGAAACCCTTGCTCAGCCACAGCACCGGCCGTCCGTCGGAGATGGCCGCCAACCGCTCGCGCAGTGCCGACATGGGCGTGGCCAGGACGGTGAGCCCGTGCGCGCCATGCGCGAGCGCAATGCGTTCGTCCGCGCCCACCTGCAGCGCCGGCGGCAGCGCCACCTCGGGCAGGTAGCGGGTGTTGCGGCGCTCGCGCTGCATCGCCGTGGCCTGCGACGCATCGCGCGCCCACAACAGCACATCGTGCTGGCGGGCGGTGGCGGCCATCGCGATGGCGGTGCCCCAGGCGCCGGCGCCGAAGACGGCGATCTTCATCGCGGCCGGGCCTCCTGTGCCATGCGCCGCACGGCGCCGCGGCGCCTCAGTTGGCGCCGGTGATGATGCGCGAGCCGCCGTTGGCGGCCGCCGCCTGCTGCTGCATCTGGGCCTCGAACATGGCCTGGAAGTTGACTTCCGTGAGCACGATCGGCGGGAAGCCGGCGCGCGTGCAGACGTCGGAGACGATGGCGCGCAGGTACGGGTACACCATCTGCGGGCAGACGACACCGACGATGCCCTGCATCTGGTCGTCGGGCACGTTGCGGATCTCGAAGATGCCGGCCTGCTTGGCCTCGACCAGGAAGAGCACCTTCTCGCCGACCTTGGTCGTGACCGTGGCTGTCACCGTGACCTCGTAGATGCCCTCGACCACCTGCTCGGCGCCCATGGCGAGGTTGATGTCGACCTGCGGCTGCGCCTGCTCGAGCAGGATCTGCGGCGAGTTGGGTTGTTCCAGCGACAGGTCCTTCAGGTACATGCGCTGGATCTGGAATACGGGGGTCGCGTCGTCGGCCATGATGGGGTCCGGTAGGGGGCAGGCGGGAAGGCGGGAGAGCACAGTCGGCCCGCCGCCGCGGCCGGGGCGCAGTTCGCGTGGGGCCACGGCGCGCGTGGCCGGAACGGCGGATTATCGGCCCGCGCCGAGCAGCGGCATCAGGCGCCCGGCCTGGTCGAGCGCGACCAGATCGTCGCAGCCGCCGACATGCGTGTCGCCGATGAAGATCTGCGGCACCGTGCGCCGCCCGGTGAGGTTCACCATGTGGTCGCGCTGCGCGGGGTCCAGGTCGACGCGGATCTCCTCGATCTCGGCCACGCCGCGCTGCTTGAGCAGCGCCTTGGCGCGCACGCAGTACGGGCAGACCTGCGTCGTGTACATCTTCACCGGGTTCATGCAGTCGTCCTCGGGGCACGCATCGACGACGCGCCCGGCTGTTTTGAAAGCGAGCCGATTGTCGGCCGGGCGCGGCGGGCGCGCTCGGCGCCGGCCGCTTGCACCCACGATCAGGCCGACTTCTCGGCGGCCTTCTCCGCGGTCTTGTCGGAAGCCTTGCCCGAGGACTTGTCGCCCACCTGGGCCGCCTCGGCGGCTCGCTCGACGGGCAACTGCGCATCGCGCCAGGCGGCGGTCCCGCCGGCCACGACCACTGCGCGTTCGTAGCCGGCCTTGCGCAGCGTGGCCGCGGCGCGTGAGGCGCGCGCCCCGGTGGGGCACATCACGAGCAACGGCAACGCCTTGTTCGAGGGCAGGTCCTTGCTGCCTTCGAGTTGCCCGAGCGGCACGTTGCGGGCGCCGGCGGCGTGGCCGCCGGCGTACTCGTTCGGCTCGCTCACGTCGACGAGCACGCCCTTCTCGCGGTTGATCAGGCGCACGGCCTCGGCGGTGGGAACCGAACCGCCGGCACCCCCCTTGCGCACCAGGGGCCATACCAGCATGCCGCCGGAGACGAACGCCACGAGGATGAGGACCCAGTTCTCGACGAAGAATTTCACGACGGGTGCTGCCGGTGCGGGAGAAGCGGCGAATTATAGTTTTCGGCCCGCCCCGGGCCCCGTCGACCCCTTGCCCCATGCACCAGCTCGTCCTCATCCGCCACGGCGAAAGCACCTGGAACCTCGAGAACCGCTTCACCGGCTGGACCGACGTGCCACTTACCGACACCGGCGTGACGCAGGCCCGCCAGGCCGGTGAGCTGCTGCGCGCCGGCGGCTTCGAATTCGATGTCGCCTACACCTCGGTGCTCAAGCGCGCGATCTGGACCTTGTGGCACTGCCTCGACGCGATGGATCGCACCTGGCTGCCCGTGCTCAACGACTGGCGGCTGAACGAGCGCCACTACGGCGCGCTGCAGGGCCTGAACAAGGCCGACATGGCGCGCCAGTACGGCGACGAGCAGGTGCTGATCTGGCGCCGCAGCTACGACACACCGCCGCCGCCGCTCGACGCGGCCGACCCGCGCGGCCAGCGCGGCGACCTGCGCTACGCGCGCCTGCCAGCGGAACAGGTGCCGCTCACGGAGTGCCTGAAGGACACCGTGGCGCGCGTGCTGCCCTGCTGGAACGAGCGCCTGGCGCCGGCCATCCAGAGCGGCCAGCGCCTCGTCGTCGCCGCGCACGGCAACAGCATCCGCGCCCTCGTGAAGTACCTCGACGGCATCAGCGACACCGACATCGTGGGCCTCAACATCCCCAACGGCATCCCGCTCGTCTATGAGCTCGACGCCGAGCTGCGGCCCATCGGCCGCCGCTACCTCGGCGACGCCGAGGCCGTGGCCAAGGCAGCTGCCGCGGTGGCCGCGCAGGGGCGCAACGGCTGACCGGCGGACGGGGCCCAGCTTCAGCAGCACTTGCACGGACTCGGGCAGCACGCGCCCCATGCGCGAGCGGCCCGACGATGGCCAGCTCCGTCTGGCTCGCATCGCGGCGCGGCGCCCCGGTGACCGGCCAACACCCCCTCGTGGAACAGCTGGCGCGCCGCGAACTGCGGGGCATGCGCAACACGGAACGCGCACGGGCTGATCTTGGCCGACGTGACGTCGGCGGCGCGCACGAGCCGCCCCATCTCGCCTGGCTACAGGTCTCCCTCGAGCGTCGCGCGCAAGAGGCTGTCCGTCGCCTTGCGCGAGCAGCAGAGGGTCATTGGCGTCGAGCACGCAGAAGGGCAGCGGCTGGCCGGCGCCATGAGGGCAGCCAACTCGGAAAGCGGCACGCGTTCCGGCGTGCTCAACGGCTCACTCCATCATCTGCCCCAGCGCCTGCGCCAGCAACGGCACCACGCTCACGGCATTGCTGGTATGCGGCACGCAGTCGCTGCTCCAGACCCTGCGCACACCGGCCGCGCCGACATGCGCAAAGGCATCGCCGACGAAGAGCGCGTGTGTCACCGCCACGTCGACCTCCGCGGCACCGGCCGCGAAGGCGGCGCGCGCCGCCGAAGCCAGCGTGCGGCCGGTGCTGGCGACGTCGTCGAGCACGACCACGGCGCGCCCGCGCACCGGCGCGCCCTGCAGAGACACCTCGACATCGCGGTCGCCGCGCCGCTCTTTGACGCACACCGCATGGTCCAGCGCCGCCGCCTCGGCGGCCGCCCTTACCCAGCGGCCCGCCTCCTCGTCCGGGGCCAGCAGCAGGGCGCCCGGCACGTTGCCGGCGACATAGCGGCCGAGCAGCGGCGCGGCACTCAGGGCCATACCGCGCCGTCCCGGCAACACCTCGTCGAGCGTGGCCACGCGGTGCAGGTGCGGATCGACCGTGACCACGCCGTCGAAGGACTGTGCCAGCAGCGCGCCCAAGTGGCGCTGGCTGACCACCTCGCCGGGCCGGAAGGCCATGTCCTGGCGCATGTAGGCGAGGTAGGGGCACACCAGGGTCAGGCGGGCTGCCCCGAGTTCGCGTGCGCCCGCCGCGGCCAGCAGCAGTTCGGTGAGCTTGGCGTTGGGGTCCTGCAGGCCGCGCAACACCACCAACTGCGCGGGCAGTTCAGGCGGCAGTGTCAGCCGCGTCTCGCCGTCGGGGAAGGCGTGGCGTTGCACGATACCGAGCGACCAGCCCATCGCGCCGGCCAGTGCCCGGCCCATGGTCAACTCGTGCTCGTCGTCGAAGACGAGCACCCCGAACCGGGCCCGATCCCCGGTTCGTCCGAAGCGAGGTCGAACCATGCGCCTGACTCTACACGCCGCCCTGCGCCGGCAGCGCCTCGGCGATGAGCTGGCGCAACCGTTCGGCGAGGGCCCTGCGGTCGGCGTGCAGTGTGCCCTGCGCCAGCAGAACCTGCACGCGCACGACCATGCCGCGCGCGCGCGCCAGCGCCCACAGGCTCTGCCGGAGCGTGATGTCGCCGGTGAAGTCGGCCGCCGTGCTCACGGTCCCGTCCGCGTCCGCATAGCGCAGCGCCACGGGCTGCACCGGCGTGCCGGTGCTGATGGCTGCCTGCAGCAGGTTGGCGTGGAAGGGCAACAACTCGTGGCCTGCACCCGTCGTGCCCTCGGGGAAGACGGCCACGGTGTCGCCGTCCTTCAGCGCCTGCGCCATCGCGTGCACCACGCGCAGCGCATCACGGGCGCGTTCGCGTTGCAGGTAAAGCGTGCGCGCCGAGTCGACCAGCCGGTTGACGAGCGGCCAATGGCGCACCTCGGCCTTGCTGACAAAGCGCGCCTCGGGGCAGGCTGCGTGCACCGCCAGGATGTCGAGCCAGGAGATGTGATTGGCCACCAGCAGCTTGGCCCCGGGGCGGAACTGGCCCTCGACTTCGAGCCGTATGCCGAGCAGGCGGATCATCTTGCCCGACCACCACCGGATGCGTGCCTGCCGGCCCGACAGGCTCAGGTGCGGGAAGAGCAGCAGCACCACGGCCAACCCGTGCAGCCCGTGCAGCGTGGCGTGCGCCAGCCGCCACAGGCCGCGCAGCGTGGCCGCCACGCCCGTCGGAGCCAGCGGCACCTGCGCGCCCGGGCCGGCCTCAGCCCGCCTCATGGGCCAACGTGCCCGCCACCAGCGTGGCACGCACCTGGCCGGGCAGCGCCATGCCCGAGCTCTCGAACGAGAACGGGGTGTGGCGCCCCTGGCTGCGCAGCCGCTCGGGCGCCACCGCCCACTCGGCACCGGGGTCGAAGAGGCAAAGGTCGGCCACGCCGCCTTCGACCAGCCGCCCCGCGCTGCCGGCGAGCGAGCCGAGCGCCCCGCCCAGCACGCGCACCGGCCCCTGCGTCACGCAGGCCAGTGCCTGCGGCAGTCCGAGGCCGCCGTCGCGGCCCCAGCGCAGCGCCAGGCTGAGCAGCAGCTCCAGCCCGGTGGCCCCCGGCTCGGCTTCACCGAAGGGCAGGTGCTTCATGTCGTCGGCCACGGGGTTGTGGTCGGAGACCAGCGCGTCAATCGTCCCGTCGGCGAGCGCGGCGCGCAGCGCATCGCGGTCGGCGCCCTGGCGCAGCGGCGGCGTCAGGCGCATGTCGGCGTTGAAGAAGCCGATGTCGAGGTCGGTCAGGTGCAGTGAGTTGATGCTCACGTCGGCCGTGAGCGGCAGCCCTTCAGCCTTGGCGGCGCGCACCAGTGCCACGCCGGCGGCGCTGGACAGCCGCGCCAGATGCACGCGGGCGCGCGTGGCACGCACGAGCTCGATGATCTGGTGCAGCGCGATCGTCTCGGCCACCACCGGCACGCCCGACAGGCCCAGCCGCGTGGCCACCGCGCCGCTGGCAGCGACGCCGCCGCCGAGCCACGGATCCTGCGGCCGCAGCCACACCGTGCAGCCGAAGGTGGAGGCGTATTGCAGCGCGCGCATCAGCACGTGCGTGTCGCGCACCGCCACGTCGGCCTGGCTGAAGCCCACGCAGCCGGCTGCCGTCAGCTCGGCCATCTCGGTGAGCACGCCGCCCTCGAGCCGCCGCGTCAGCGCCCCGAGCGGGAAGACACGGCAGCGCGAGAGCTTGCGCGCGCGGAACTTCAGCATCTCGACGAGGCCGGGCTCGTCGAGCACGGGGTCGGTGTCGGGCGGGCAGACGAGGCTGGTCACGCCACCGGCGGCGGCCGCAGCCAGCTCGCTCTCGAGCATGCCCTCGTGCTCGTGGCCCGGCTCGCGCAGGCGCGCTGCGAGGTCGACGAGACCGGGCATGACGACCAGGCCGGCGGCATCGATGACCCGCTCGGCGTCGAAGTCGCGCAGGCGCCCCGCGGGCGCAGCGCCGCCCGCCGGCGAGATCGCGACGATGCGGTCGGCCGCGATGGCCACGTCGGCGAGCTCGTCGCGCCCGCTCGCCGGGTCGACCACACGTCCGCCTCGGATCAACGTCTTCACTTCGCTCTCTCTTCCTGTCGCGGGCCCGAATTGAACATTGGCGCGGGATCGGGCCGACGGGGTGCCCTGCTCCGCGAATGTCCTCTTTCGAGGGTCTGGCTTCGCGAGGCCCTCGAATGCCCCCTTGATTTCGCTGCGCAGGGCACCCCATCGTCCCGATCCTGGACCGACGGCTGTTCTCGCCAAGGACAGCCTGTTCGCTCGGAGGACAGCAGCCGGATCACGCCGAGGACGCCGGGTGGTCGGCGCAGCGGAATCAAGGGGGCATTGGGGGGACCAGCGAAGCTGGGCCGCCCAAAGAGGACATTCGCGTAGCCGACCACCCGGCGTCCTCGGCGCGCACACGTCCACGGAGGACAAGGACCATCGCCACCCGCCACCCGTCGAGCACCCCACCGCCTCACGCCTGGTTCCCCGCGATGAGGCTCATCACCGCCATGCGCACCGCGATGCCGAAGGTGACCTGCGGCAGGATGACGCTGGCGCGCCCGTCGGCGACCTGCGAGTCGATCTCCACGCCGCGGTTGATGGGCCCCGGGTGCATGACGATGGCCTCGGGCGCGGCCAGCGCCAGCTTCTCCGGCGTGAGGCCGTAGGTCATGAAGAACTCGCCGGCGCTCGGCAGCATGGCGCCGCTCATGCGTTCGTTCTGCAGCCGCAGCATGATGATCACGTCGGCGCCGCGGATGCCCTCGGCCATGTCGTGGCACACGCGCACGCCCATGGCGGCCAGGTCGCCCGGCACCAGCGTCTTCGGGCCGACGGCGCGGATCTCCGGCACGCCGAGCGTCGTGAGGGCGTGGATGTCCGAGCGCGCCACGCGCGAGTGCACGATGTCGCCCACCACAGCCACCGTGAGCTTCGTGAAGTCACGCTTGAAGTGGCGGATCGTGTACATGTCCAGCAGCGCCTGCGTCGGATGCGCATGGCGCCCGTCGCCGGCGTTCACCACGTGCACGTGTGGCGCCACATGCTGCGCGATCAGGTACGGCGCGCCGCTCTCGGCATGGCGCACGATGAACATGTCGGCATGCATCGCCGAGAGGTTGGCGATGGTGTCGAGCAGGCTCTCGCCCTTGGCCGTGCTGCTGCGCGCAATGTCGAGGTTGATGACGTCGGCACTCAGGCGTTTGGCCGCGATCTCGAACGTCGTGCGCGTGCGCGTGCTGTTCTCGAAGAAGAGGTTGAACACGCTCTTGCCGCGCAGGAGCGGCACCTTCTTCACCTCGCGCTCGTTGACCGAGAGGAAGGTGCCGGCGGTGTCGAGGATCTGCGTCAGGACGGCACGAGGCAGCCCCTCGATGGACAGCAGGTGGATCAGCTCGCCGTGGGCGTTGAGCTGGGGGTTGCGGCGCGACAGCATCAGCGGGCTTCCTGCCGCGCTTCGCGCACGGCGAACGCGAAGCGCCCCGCCTCGTCGCGCGCCAGCGTCAGCTTCTGCGTCGCCGGCAGCACCAGGCGCGCCGCCACACAGGCCGCTTCGATGGGCAGCTCGCGCCCGCCGCGGTCGACCAGCACGGCCAGCGTCACGCTGGCCGGGCGGCCGAAGTCGTAGAGCTCGTTGATCACCGCGCGCACCGTGCGGCCGGTGTAGAGCACGTCGTCCACGAGCACGATGTGGCGCCCGTCGATATCGAACGGCAGGCTCGTCGCGTCGGTGCGCGCCCGCCCGCCCGTCAGACCACGCGAGCCGAAGTCGTCGCGGTGCAGCGTGCTCGAGATGACGCCGGCCGCACCGGGCAGGCCGAGGTCGCGCTGCAGGCGCTCGGCCAGCCAGGCGCCGCCCGACCAGATGCCGACCAGGCTGGTCGGCCCGGCCGCCGGCGGCCGCAGGATGCGGCGCACCCCCTCGCGCAGGTCGACATAGAGCGCCTCGGCGTCAAGCTGCAGCATCGTCGTCGCGGGCCTCGTCGGGGTGATCGGTGGGCAGGGAACGCAGGAACTGGTCGAGGATGATGGCAGCGGCGGCCGCGTCCACGTCGGCCGCCCGCTGCGCCAGCGCCTCGGTGGTGCTGTAACGCTCGTCCACCTCGTGCACCGGCAGCCGGAAGCGGCCGTGCAACTGGCGGCCGAAGGCTCGCGCGCGGCGCGTATTGTCGTGTGCCGCGCCGTCAGGGTGGAAGGGCACGCCGACCACCAGCGCGTCCGGGCGCCATTCGGCGATGAGGCGCGCGATGGCGGCGAAGCGTGCTTCGCCCTGCGCCTGGACCGTGGTCAGTGCCTGCGCGCTGCGCAGCAGCGAGTTGCCGACGGCCACACCGACGCGGCCGGTGCCGAAGTCCAAGGCCAGAAAACAGGCGGGGTGACGGGGGGCGGCCACAGGCGCCGCCGCCATCACGCGTGCCCCGCGTCCTGCGACAGCATGCGCGGGTCGATGCCCAGAAGCGACAGCGCGCGGTCGTAGCGCTTGTCGTTGGGGGTGTCGAAGATGACCGACGGGTCGGCATCCACCGTGAGCCAGCCGTTGCGGCCGAGTTCGTCCTCGAGCTGGCCGGCCTCCCAGCCACTGTAGCCGAGCGTGATGAGCACCTTCTTCGGGCCGGCGCCATTGGACATCGCCTCGAGCACGTCCTTGCTCGTCGTCATCTCCAGGCCGCTGTCGGCGATGGCAAGCGTCGAGCTGTAGGGGCTCGTGCCCTCGCCCTGGCGCTCGTGCAGCACGAAGCCGCGTTCGGTCTGTACCGGCCCGCCGAAGTACACGGGCTGCTCGGCCAGCGGCGCCGGCGGCGTGGTCAGCTCGACCTTCTCGAACAGGTTCTTGAGCTTGATGTCGATGGGCTTGTTGATCACGAGCCCGAGCGCGCCCTTTTCCGTGTGCTCGCAGAGGTAGACGACGGTGCCCTTGAAAGTGTCGTCGGCCATGCCGGGCATGGCGATCAGGAACTGGTTCGTCAGGTCGATGCGAGAACCGGTGGCCATGGGGCGATTTTATTCCTGCGCCACACTGAACGACACTTGCGTCCGATGCAAAAGCACGATCACGCTGCCCGCACCCGGGGGGTGGACCCTGCCGAATCACCCCGCTTCGAACGCGCCCTTGTCTGGCTGCGGCGCGACCTGCGCGTGCACGACCACGCGGCGCTCGCGCACGCGCTGCGCGCGGCGCGGCGGGTGTGGTGCGCTTTTGTCTTCGACCGCGACATCCTCGACCCGTTGCTGGGCGCCGGGCGCCGGGCCGACCGGCGCGTCGAGTTCATCCGCGACAGCCTCGTCGGCGTCGATGCCGAGTTGCGCGCGCTGGCGGCCTCGCACGGCATCGAGGGTGTCGGCCTCCTCGTGCGCCATGGGCGGGCGGTGGAGGAGATCCCGCGCCTGGCGGCGCAGCTGCACGTGCAGGCCGTGTACGCCAACCACGACGACGAGCCAGCTGCGCGCGCGCGCGACACCCAGGTGCATGGCCACCTTGCGCACGCGGGCGTGGCGCTGCAGCTGGGCAAGGACCACGTCGTGTTCGAGCGCAGCGAGGTGCTCACCCAGGGCGGCCAGCCGTTCTCGGTCTTCACGCCCTACAAGAACGCCTGGCTGCGGACGCTGACGGACGAGCACCTGGCGCCCTTCCCCGTGGCTCGGCACGCGGCGGCGCTGGCGCCGGTGCCGCCGGAGGCCGGCGGCGCGGCGGGCGTGCCCACGCTGGCCGCCATCGGCTTCGAGCCCACCAACCTGCACGAGCTCAAGCTGCCAAGCGGCCCGGCCGGCGCCGAAGAGCTGCTCGAGGACTTCCTCGAGCGCATCGACCGCTACCACGAGACGCGCGACTTCCCTGCCGTGAAGGGGCCGAGCTACCTCAGCACGCACCTGCGTTTCGGCACCGTGTCGATCCGCCGCCTGGCGCGCGAGGCGCACGCGCGCATGGTGGCCGGCGTGCGCGGCGCCGAGGTGTGGCTGTCCGAGCTGGTGTGGCGGGACTTCTATCACCAGATCCTGCACCACCACCCGCGCATCGTCGGCGCGGCGTTCAAGCCGGAATGCGACCGCATCCGCTGGGAGCACGGCAAGACGGCCGACGCCCACTTCGCGGCCTGGTGCGAAGGGCGCACCGGCTTCCCGTTGGTCGACGCCGCCATGCACCAGATCAACCACACCGGCTACATGCACAACCGCCTGCGCATGGTGGTGGCGAGCTTCCTGACCAAGGACCTGGGCCTGGACTGGCGTCGCGGCGAGGCCTATTTCGCGCTGCACCTGAACGACTTCGACCTCGCCGCCAACAACGGCGGCTGGCAGTGGGCGGCGAGCACCGGCTGCGACGCGCAGCCCTACTTCCGCATCTTCAATCCGGTGAGCCAGAGCGAGAGGTTCGACGCCGAGGGCCGCTTCATCCGGCGCTACCTGCCACAGTTGGCCCAGCTGCCGGGGAAGCTGATCCATGCGCCGTGGCTGGCGCGGCCCGTCGATCTGGAAGCGGCGGGAGTCAGGCTCGGCGTGCACTACCCGCTGCCGATCGTCGAGCACGCCGAGGCGCGCGCGAGGACACTCGCGCGCTACGGGGTCGTCAAGAACCCCGCACCCCGCTGAGCGGCGCGGCCGCGCGCGCCCGCCTCACGCCGCGGCCGCTTCGAAGCGCGAAAGAAGCGGCGCGAAGCGCTGTGGCCAGGCCTGGATCGTCGCCTCGTCGCCATCGAACACGGCGCGCAGAAAAGCCAGCGCGAGCGCCTGCGTCGCCTCCTTCACCTGCGGGTTCAGCGTCACGCCGCCGGCAGTGGAGCGGTCGGTGAAGATGCTGTGCGAGCCGCCCTCGAACATGGCCAGCCACTTGCGCGGGCCGCCGATGGCCTGATACACGGCGAGGCGGTCTTCGGCGCCGCTGTAGTAGCCCGGAATGCGGATGATGTCCTCGGTGGCAGTGACGTGCAGGCTCGGCACGCCGACACCGCCGAGGATGCGGCGCGGGTCGCCTTCGCCATAGAACGGCGGTGCCGACAGCACGATGGCGGCGCGCACACGCTCGTCCCGCAGCGCCAGCGGCCGCCCTTCGCGCTGCACCACGGCACCGGCGGCCAGCAGCGCGGTGTTGGCGCCATAGCTGTGGCCCGCCAGCACGATGCGCTGCGCATCCAGCCGGCTGGCGAGGTCACTGGCCAGCAGCGTGTCCAGCGCGAAACGCACGTCGCCCACGCGCGCCACGGCTTCGCCCTCCTGGGCTGCGTCCCACAGGCGCGTCACCACCGACAACGGGTTGCCGGTCCACACCTGCCGGTCGCTGCCCACGTGCTGCGGGTGCAGGCAGGCGCAACCACGCGCGGCCAGGTGCTGGCCGATCCAGCGGTAGCGCTCGCGCGTGCTGCCGATGCCGTGCGAGAACACCACCAGTGGCACCGGCGCGCCGGCGGCCGCGGCGCGCGGCAGGTAGAGCCGCGCCGGCACGGCACGCTGCCGGCGGGCATCGACCCAGTCGAAGTCGACCGTCTCGTGGCCTTCGGCCGCACGCACCGGCGGCAGCGCCGGCACCGCCAGGCAGACGGCGAGGGCCGCCGCGCCGGCCACGAAGGCACGGCGGTCACGGCGGCGGACCGACGGGTCGAAGGCGCCGCGCGACCTCATGCCACGGGACTCGCGGCGGCGCCGGCCTTCGCGTGCACGCGCGGCTTCAGGCGCAGCAGGCGGCGCAGGAGTGCGATGGCGTCGTCGACGTAGGTGAAAAGCACCGGGATCACGAGCAGGCTCAGGAACGTGGAGGTGATGAGGCCTCCGATGACCACGATGGCCATGGGCGCCCGGAAGCTCGGGTCGACGCCGATGCCCAGCGCAATGGGCAGCATGCCGGCAGCCATGGCGATGGTGGTCATGACGATCGGCCGGGCGCGCTTGTGACAGGCGTCGAGCACCGCCTCCAGGCGCGCCATGCCGTGATCGCGGCGCGCCATGATCACGTAGTCCACGAGCAGGATCGAGTTCTTCGTCGCGATGCCCATCAGCATGATGAGGCCGATCATGCTCGGCATCGACAGCGCCGTGTGCGTGACGAAGAGCGCGACGAAGGCGCCCGGGATCGACAGCACCAGTGCGCCGAGGATGGTGACCGGCTGCACGAAGTCCTTGAACAGCAGCACGAGCACGATGTAGATGCACAGCACGCCGGTGAGCATCGCCAGGCCGAAGCTCTCGAACAGCTCGGCCATCGCCTCGGCGTCGCCGATCTCGGTGACGAGGATGCCGGGGGGCAGCTTGGCGAGCGTGGGGAGCGCCAGTGCCGCCTCCTTCACCGCGCCCAGCGGCTGCTGGTTCAGCTCGATCTCGAAATTGACGTTGCGCTGCCGGTTGTAGCGGTCGATCTCGGCCGGGCCGCTGTCGATGGCGACGCTGGCCACGTTGCCCAGCACGACCGGGCCGTTGCGGCCCGGCACCGGCAGCCGCTCGAGCAGCGCGAGGTCGGTGCGGGCAGAGGCCGGCAGGCGCACGACGATCGGCACCTGGCGTTGCGCGAGGTTGAGCTTGGGCAGGCTCTGGTCGAAGTCGCCGGCGGTGGCGATGCGCAGCGTGTCGGCGATGGCCGCCGAGGTGACGCCGAGGTCGGCCGCCTTCGCGAAGTCGGGCCGCACGATGAGCTCCGGCCGCACGAGGCTGGAGCTCGAGGTGACGTTGCCGATGCCGGGCAGCGTGCGCAGCTCGCGCTCGACCTTCGCGGCATGCGCGGTGAGCGCGGCGCCGTCCTCGCCGGCGAGCACGAGCACGTACTTCTCGCTGCTCTGCCCGAAGCCGACCTTCACGCGCACCCCGGGCAGCACCTCGAGCGCGCGGCGCAGGTCGCTCTCCACGTCCTGCTTGCTGATGCCGGGGCGGTCGTTGCGGTGCGTGAGCTTGATCGTGAGCGTCGCCTTGCGCACGTCGGGCAGGCCGCCGCCCGGGGTCCAGATGTCGGCTCCGGTGCTGCCGCCGCCCACGGTGGTGTAGACGAGCAGCACCTGCTTGTGGCCCTGCACGAGCTTGCGCGCCTGCTCGGCCGCCGTCAGCGACTGCGGGAAGGTCGAGCCCGGCGGGAGCGTGAGCGACACCTGCGTCTGGCCGAAATCGTCGGGCGGGATGAACCCCGTCGGCAGCAGGCCCACGAGCCCGAAGCTGCCGACGAAGAAGACCGCCGTCGCCAGCATCGTCACGATGCGGTGCCTCAGGCAGAACGCGGCCCAGCGCAGGTACAGCCGCATCCAGCCGGGGTCCGCGTGCGCCTTCTTCGGCGGCCTGAGCACATAGGCGGCCATCATCGGCGTCAGCATGCGCGCGACGACGAGCGAGAAGAACACCGCGATCGCCGCCGTCCAGCCGAACTGCACGAAGAACTTGCCCGGCACGCCGGCCATGAACGCGGTGGGCAGGAAGACGGCGATGAGCGTGAAGGTGGTGGCAATGACGGCCAGGCCGATCTCGTCGGCCGCCTCCATCGCGGCCACGTAGGGCGTCTTGCCCATGCGCTGGTGGCGCACGATGTTCTCGATCTCGACGATCGCGTCGTCGACGAGGATGCCGACGACCAGCGACAGGCTGAGCAGCGTGACCACGTTGAGCGAGAAGCCGAACAGGTAATGCATCACCGCAAAGGCCGGCAGCACCGACAGCGGCAGCGCCGTGGCCGCCACCAGCGTGGCGCGCCAGTCGCGCAGGAACAGCCACACGACGATGACGGCGAGCACCGCGCCCTCGATGAGCAGCAGCATCGAGCCGTGGAAGTTCTCGACGGTGGGCTCGACGAAGTTGAACACCTCGGTTGTCTTGATGTCCGGGTGTTCGGCTCCGAGCCTGGCCAAGGCGGCGCGCACACCGTCGGCGACATCGGTCTCGCTCGCGCCCCGCGAGCGCACGACCTCGAAGCCGACCGCCGCCTTGCCATCGACGAGCGCGGCGCTGCGCTGCTCGCTCACGGTGTCGGCGACCACTGCCACCTGGTCGAGGCGGATGCGGCGCCCGTCGCCAAGCGTGATCTCCATGCGCGCCAGCTCGGCGGCGCTCGCCACGGTGGCGATGGTGCGCACGCTCTGTTCGATGCCGCCGACATCGGCGCGGCCCCCGGGCGCCTCCTGCTGCATCGCACGCAGCTGGCGCGAGATGTCGGCGGCGCTGGCATTGAGCGCCAGCAGCCGCGCCGGGTCGAGTTCGACGCGCACCTCGCGTGTCGCGCCGCCGACGCGGGCCACCGAGCCGACGCCGCGCACGGCGAGCACGGCCTTGGCGACCTGGTTGTCGACAAACCACGACAGCGCCTCGTCGTCCATGCGGTCAGAGGCCACCGTGTAGGTGAGGATGGGCGTGCCGGCGAGATCGAGCTTGGTGATCACCGGCTCGCGCAGGTCGGCCGGCAGATCGGAGCGGATGCGCGACACCGCGGCGCGCGTATCGTCCAGCGCCTCCTGCGTCGGCTTCTCGAGGCGGAACTCGACGGTGACGATGGCCACGCCATCCTGCACCTTCGTGTAGATGTTCTTCACGCCCTGCAGCGCGGCGACCGCGTTCTCGATCTTGCGGGCGACCTCGGTCTCGAGCTGCGCCGGCGCGGCACCGGGCAGGCTGGCGGTGATGTTGATGGTGGGCAGGTCGATGTCCGGGAACTGCTGCACCTTCATCGACTTGAACCCGAGCAGCCCCGCCAGCGACAGCATCACGAAGAGCATCACTGCCGGGATCGGGTTGCGGATGCACCAGGCGGAGACGTTCATGGCCGGGCTCCCCGGCAAGTGGCGGCGGGCATCGGCTGCTCCCCGCGGCTCACTTCGACGCCGTCGCCGGCACGACGGCGGCACCCGTCGACTGCACCACGCGCACGAGATCGCCGTCGCCCAGGAAGCCGGCGCCCTGCGCGACGACCCGCGCAGCGGGCTCGAGCCCGCCCGTGATCTCGATGCGCTCGCCGACCCGTCGGCCGACACTGACCTTGACCTGCTGCACCTTCTGGTCGACACCGACCTTGAACACGTAGCTGAAGCCCTCGCGCTGCAGCACGGCGGTCTGCGGCAGAGTCAGCGCCTGGCCGTTGCCGACCTCGAACTCGCCGCGGGCGAACATGCCGGCCCGCGCGATGCCCGGGACGGCCACGACCGCCGACGCGCCTGCAGTCGCCGCGGAGCCTGGCGGCAGGAGGTCGACAAAGACGAGCCCGTTGCGCGTGGCCGCATCGACCGTGGGCGCGACCATGCGCACGCGGCCGGCGCTGGGCGCCGCGCCCACCGGATTCACGCGCACGGCTTGTCCGACCTTGATCAGCGCCAGGTCTGCCGCCGCCACCTCGGCGCGCCACTCCAGGCGGCCCTGCCGGATGAGCCGGAACAGCTCTTGCCCCGGCTGCACGACGGCGCCGACGGTGGCCAGCCGCGTCGAGACGATGCCATGATCGGGAGCCAACACCTGCGCCTGCTTGAGCCGCAGTTGCTGCGCGGCGAGCGCGGCCTTCTGCGCCTCCAGCCGCGCCACGGCAGTGCGCTCGGCAGTAAGCAACTGCTGCGTCTGCTGTGCGCTGAGCACGCCGCTGGGCTGCAGATCACGGGCGCGGTTGGCGTTGGCCGTCGCCTCGACGAGCAACGCCTCGGCTTCGGCCAGCGCGGCACGCTGCTGCGCGAGATCGGCCTCGGCCAGCTCGGTGGCGAAGACGGCCAGCACCTGGCCGCGGCGCACGACGTCGCCGACCTGGGCACGCACTTCGGCGATGCGCCAGCCGGGCGTCTCTGAACCGACGCTGGCTTCCTGCCACGCGAAGATCGAGCCGTTGGCCGACACCACCTGCGGCCAGGCCACCGGTGCCGGCGACACGACAGTCACCGTGAGCGCCGGCCGCGCCGCGGCCGGCGAAGCACCCGCCGCAGCCTTGCCGACGCTCGCATCGGCAGCCAGCGCGCCCTCGAGGCTGAGGCAGCACAGGACCAGGCACAAGGCCGTGCAGCGCCGCCCCCGGTGCACCTGATGTACGCGTACGGTAGAGCGCGCGGGCAGGCTTGCGCGGGTTGGACGGCCTGGGCGGCCGGGCTCGCCGCCGGCCGTCATCCGAGAGACTGGTGGGTTCATTCGAGGCGGCAACCGGCTTGGTGGCGAGGCACCAAGCGTGCTGCGTCGGGATCGCGGGGCCGCGAGTCTAGCGCCGGGGCCGCCGCGGCACCGGGCACGGGGGCACTCGGCGCCGCCAGCGGCTGCCTTCTCGCCGTCCCACCGCGATCAGACCAGGGTCTCCCCGTGAGCGTAGCGCGCCACCAGCGACAGCAGCTCGTCCTCGGAGTACGGCTTGCCGAGGTAGTGGTCGACCCCCAGTTCGGCGGCGTAGTCGCGATGCTTCTGCGCTATGCGCGAGGTAATCATGATCACCGCCAAGTCGGCCAGACGCTCGTCGGCGCGGATGTTGCGCACGAGATCGAAGCCGTCCATGCGCGGCATCTCGATGTCCGACAGCACCACCACCGGCCGCTCTTCGGCCAGGCGTTCGAGTGCTTCGAGGCCGTCCTTCGCCGTGACAACACGGTAGCCTTCGCGCGTGAGCAGGCGTTGCGTGACGCGGCGCACGGTGAGCGAGTCGTCCACGACCAGCACCAACGGCGATACGGCCGACGCGGCCTGGTCGGACTTCGGCCCGGCCGGGCGCACCGGTTGCGTCATGCGCGAGCGCGCGCTCTCGGCATACACCGCGGCCAACGCCACGGGGTTGTAGATCAGCGCCACGGCACCCGAAGGCAGCAGGGTGACGCCCACCAGGCCCGGCAGGCGCGACAGTTGCGGCCCGACGTTCTTGACCACCACTTCCTGGTTGCCGACAACCTCGTCGACGTGGATGGCGACGCGCTGCGCCGCACTGCGGATGACCACCAGCGTCTGCGAACGCGCGCTCGTGTCGCCACGGGTACCCGCCTGCAGCAAGGCGGCCAGCCAGTAGAAGGGAACGCGTTCGCCGTTGAAGTCGAAGCTGCCGCTGGCGTAGGCGGCGTCGGTCTCGGTGCGCGGCACGCGTTTGACCACCTCGACCAGCGTCGAGGGGACCGACACCAGGAGCTCGCCGCAGCGCAGGTTGACGACTTGCGTCACCGCGGTCGTCAGTGGCAGCAGCAGACGGAAGCGCGTGCCCTGGCCGCGCGCGCTGGTGGTCTCGATGCGCCCACCCATGGCATTCACTTCGGCGCGCACGACGTCCAAGCCGACGCCGCGGCCCGCGAGCTCGCTCACCGTCTCGGCCGTCGAGAAGCCGGGCGCGAAGACGAGCTGCGCCAGATCGGCATCACCCATGTCCTGGTCCGGCTCGATGAGGCCGCGCTCCTCGGCGCGCGCACGGATGCGCTCGTAGTCGAAGCCACCGCCGTCGTCGCCGAACTCGACGGCCACCTCGTTGCCGGCCTGGGCCACCTGCACGACGACGCGGCCGGTGGGGTCCTTGCCGGCGGCGCGGCGCTTGTCCGGCGGCTCAATGCCGTGCACGACGCTGTTGCGCAGCAGGTGCTCGAACGGGCCGGCCATGCGCTCCAGGACGCCGCGGTCGAGTTCGATCGCGCCGCCCACGATGTCCAGCCGCACCTGCTTGCCGGTCTCCTTGCCTGCCTGGCGCACGGTGCGGTACAGACGATCGGAGGCGCTCTCGAACTCCACCATGCGCGTACGCAGCAGGTCGTCCTGCAGCTCGCGCGTCAGGCGCGCCTGCGCAGCGAGCTCGTCTTCGGTCGACTGCAAGGTGCGTTGCACCGTGCGCTGCAGCGTTGCCACGTCGGCCACCGACTCGGCCATGAAGCGCGTGAGTTCCTGGAAGCGCGTGAAGCGGTCCATCTCGAGCGGATCGAAGGTCTCGCCCGCAGCGCGCGCGTTCTCCATGCGCGAGCTGATCTGCGTCTCGGCCTGCAGCTCGATGTCGCGCAACTGCCGCCGCATGCGCTCGAGGCTGTCGGTGAGCTCGGACAGCGAGCCGGTGAGCTGCTTCATCTCGCCGGCGATGCGCTCGCGCGTGATGCTCACCTCGCCGGCATGGCTGACAAGGCGGTCGAGCAGGCCGGCGCGCACGCGCACGGCCGCGCCGGCACCGGCGATCGTGCGTTCCACCTGTTCGACGAGCGCCGCGCTACCGGCCCGGAAGCGTTGCCAGTCGATCGGCACGCCCGCCGGGCCAGCCCGGCGCGCCGCGGCGGCCAGCGCCGGCTCGCGGGTGGGTACGGGGCCGGGAAAAGGCACGACGTTCGGTGACGAGGCGGACACCGTTGCCGGTGCCGGCCGGGCCAGCGGCTTGGTCGCCTCGGGCGCCGACGGCAACGCCGGCTGCAGCGGTTGCGCGGGCGGAGGCGCCGGAACCTGGGCCGGTGCAGCCGCCACCGCGGCCGGCGCCCCTGGAGCCGGCTCGACCTGCGCGGCACGGCGCAGCGCTTCGAGCACGGCAGCCATGCGGTCCGAGCGCAGCAGCAAGGGCTCGATCTCGTCGGCATGCACGGCGCCGTGGCCGGCCAGCCGCTCGATCGCCGTCTCCAGCCGGTGCGCCATCTCGCCCAGGCGCATGGCGCCGGCCAGGCGGGCGCCGCCCTTCAGCGTGTGCAGCGTGCGCATGCAGGCCGAAGGCGCATCGCGATCGCCAGGATGCTCGTGCCATTCGCGCAGGCGGGCCTGCAATTGCGGCAGGAGTTCGGCCGCTTCTTCGTCGAAGACCGGAAAGAGCTCTTCGTCGACGGCATCGACGGCGTCGAGGTCCTCGTCGTCGTCGAAGGCGTCGCCCCGCACCGCCGCGCCGGGCTCGGGCTCGGCCAGCAGGGGCAGGAAGTCCGAGATCTCGACTGCGACGCCGGGCACGTCGCCCAGCGCGCCGGGTTCGGGCAGGTGCTCGTGCTCGAGCAGGCGCTCCATGATCTGCGGCGACGCCGGCGGCAGGAACCCGGCCGCGAACTGATGCAGCAGGCGGCGGATCTCGTCGGCCGCGTCGCTGAACAGCGGTGGCTCGCCGCGCCGACCCCGGCCGTGGGCATGGGAACGCGCCAGCGCGTGCTCAAGCGCTCGAGCCAAGCCGGAGAGTTCCAGGTAGCCGACCGTGGCCGAGGTGCCGGCCAGCGAGTGCGCCAGCGCCACGCTGCTCTCGGGCACGGGCTGCCGGCCGGGCTCGACGCCCCACTCCGCCAGCTCCGTCACGAGTCGTCGCGAGAGCTCGTCGGCCTCATTGAGGAAGATGTTGAACAGCGGGATCGAGATGCGCAGCGGGCCGATGACCTTGAGCGGCTCGTCCAGCACCGACGACTCCGGCACCGGCGACCCATCTCGTGTCTCACGCGCGATCGGCTCGGTTGCGAAGACGCGCTCGAGCTCATCGGCATCGATGTCCAGCGACTGCGCGTCGCCCGCCGGCAGGTCGGAAAGACCGGATCGCGACGAAGGAGCACCCAGATCGATGTCGGGCAGGGCCGGAACACCGGCCGGCGTGGCCTCTTCGAAGCTACCGAGATCGAGATCGAACGAGGCCACCTCCGGCACCGGCACCTCGGGGGCGGCGGGCGCCGACGTCAGGCCGAACTCGGGCAGCACCGGCAGCGGCGGCACGGGCACTGAACGCGCTTGGGGCGCCGCTGACGTGGCAGGCAAGGCCGGCAGGTCGAGGTCCAGCGGTGCGTCGAGCTCGCCGGGGCCTGTGGGCACCTCGTCGGCGGCCTCGAGCGTTGGCAGCGCGTCGCCGAACCGCGGCGCGGCCGACAATGGCCGCAGGTCCAGGTCTTCCGGACGCGGCAGTTCGGGCACCTGCTCGGCCAGGCGCTGCACCCCGGCCGGCGACGCCGGGGGCAACGGCTCGGAGAGATCGAGCGTGAAGCCGAAGCCCGAGGCGGGCGCCGCCTCCCGCTTCGGCCGGCCCGGAAGCGCCACGGTTCGGGGTTGCTCCTCGGGCGCCGGTGTCGGGGTGGCCGCGGCGTCGCCCCGGCCCGGCAGCGCCACGGTCCGCGGCTCGCTGGGGGCCACGACGGCCGTTCCCTCGCGCCGCGGCATGATGATGGTCGGCACTTCGGGCACAGCACGCGGCCGCACCTCGGCCACGGTGGGCACGTGCGGCGGCGGGATCGCAACGCGCCGGCCCTCGGTGCGCAAGGCGTCGGCCGCGGCGCAGACGGCGTCGGCCCGATGGCCGTCGTCACGGCCGGCGGCGATCGCCTCCATCCAGTCGGTGAGGTAGGCAAGCGCCTCCTGCGTGAACTCGCGCAGCGGTCCGTCCATGCGCGGTGACTGCGCCAAGCGGGCGTTGTAGAGCTGCTCGCAGCCCCAGGCGGCCTCGCCGAATGCGGCCAGCCCGACCATGCGCGAACTGCCTTTGAGGGTGTGGAAGGCGCGCCGCACGCCCGTCAGCTCGGTGGTGCTTTCGGGCGTGTCCGCCAAGCGCTCGAGCGACGCGGTGGCCTCGGCGAGCACCTCGCGCGCCTCCTCGATGAAGACGCCGCGCATTTCGTCGTCGTCTTCGAGACCGGTGCCGCCCGCGGATGCGGGCGCCCGCGGCGCCGGCACGGGGGCCGGCGGTGGCAGCGGCTCCGGCGGCGGTGGCGCCAACCCGGCGAGGC
>JALHOU010000017.1 GCA_022842825.1 Rubrivivax sp. | reverse complement strand
GCCATGATCGCCACCGGCTGCAGGAAGCTGCCGAACTGGCTGGCCAGCACGATGTAGATGAAGATCACCGCCAGCGCCATGGCGCCGAGCATGGCGCCAAAGGCCTCTTTCTGCTCCTTGGTGGCGCCGCCGAGGTCGAAGGTGTAGCCGGGCGGCAGCGAGGTCTCCTTGATGAGCTTCTGCACGTCGTTGCCGACATCGCCCGAAGGCCGGCCCTGGACGCCGGCGAAGATGGCCTCGCGCCGCTGCAGGTTCTGGCGCCGGATGACCTCGGGGTTGACCACGGGCTCGATGGTGGCGACGCTGTCCAGCGTGATCGGCGTGCCGTCGCGTGCAAAGGCCACCGGCAGCCCGCGCAGCTGGTCGACGCGCTCGCGCTGCGTCTCGGGCAGGCGCAGCAGCACCTCCACCTGGTCGCCGGCCGGCGTCGTCCAGTAGGTGGCCACCTCGCCGTTGATGTAGGCGCGCAGGCTCGAGGCCAGCTGCGGCGCGGTGAGCCCGATCTCGCGCACCGCCCCCGGGCGGATGCGCACGGCATAGGTCGGCAGGCCCGGCTTCACCGACAGCTCGACGTCAGTGATGCCCGGGATGGACTTCACCTTCTCGGCAAAGTCGCGCGCGAGCTGCGCCAGGGCCTCGGAATCGCTGCCGAGGATGGCGACGTAGATCGGCCGGTCGAAGCCCACCGAGACCTCGATGCCCGGGATGCTGGCGATCTTCTCGCGGATGGCATCTTCGACCTGCTTCTGCGTGCGCTTGCGGTCCTTGCGGTCGACGAGGCCGATGTTGATGGAGGCCTGGTTGCGCCCGACCGAGAGGCCGTTGCCGGTGCCGCCGACGCTGGTGGAGACGTTGCGCACTTCGGGGAAGCCCGCCACCACGGCCTCCACCTGCCGGACCTTGGCGTCGCTGCGTTCGAGGCTGGAACCGGTGGACATGCGGATCGACAGCTGCGTGAAGCCCTGGTCGGTCTGTGGGATGAACTCGCTGCCCACCAGCGGTGCGAGCGCCAGCGCGGCAACGAAGCTGAGCGCCCCCACGCCGAGCACGGCACCGCGCGGCGTGAGGGTGGCGCGGCGCCAGCGCCGCGGCTGGCCGGCGTCGCGCTGCAACGCGGTGTCGAACGGGCGCCCGTAGGCCGGCAGCGGCAGCGTCCAGCGGCGCGCGCTGAAGGCCCAGCGGATGAGGCGCTCGTAGATGGCGTGCAGCCCGTCCATGCCGCGGTCGGTGGCGCGGATGGCGTGGCCGATGCCCCAGACCTTCTTCATGTGCGCCGACGGCGGGTCGCGCCAGATCGACGAGAGCATCGGGTCGAGCGTGAAGCTGACGAAGAGGCTCACGAGCACCGCCACGACCACGGTGATGCCGAACGGGAAGAAGAACTTGCCGACGATGCCGCCCATGAAGGCCACGGGCACGAAGACAGCGCAGATGGCGAACGTGGTGGCCATCACCGCCAGGCCGATCTCGTCGGTGCCCTCGCGCGCCGCGGTGAGGTGGTCCTTGCCCATGGCGACGTGGCGCACGATGTTTTCGCGCACGACGATGGCGTCGTCGATGAGCAGGCCGATGCACAGGCTGAGCGCCATCATCGTCATGAAGTTCAGCGTGAAGCCGAAGGCGTGGACGGCGATGAAGCTGGAGATGACGGCGATGGGCAGCGTGAGGCCGGTGATGACCGTGCTGCGCCAGCTGTGCAGGAAGAGGAAGACGATGGCCACGGTGAGCAGCGCACCTTCGATCAGCGTGTGCTGCAGGCCCTTGAGCGAGCCCTTCACCCAGTCGCTGTTGGCGTAGATGAGGCGCAGCTCCACGTCGGGCGGCAGCGTCTTGCGGATCTCCTCCATCGCCGCCTTCACGGCGTCGCCGGTGGCGACGATGTTGGCGTCCTGCTGCTTGAAGATGTTGAAGTTGATGGCACGCTGGCCGTTGATGCGCGCCACCGTGTCGGCCTCGCGCTCGCGCTCGACGAGCGTGCCGAAGTCGGCCAGCGTCAGCGGCAGGCCGTTGCGGTGCGCCACGACCACGCCCTGGAACTGGCGCGGGTCGCGCACGCGGCCCTCCACGCGCAGCAGCGTGTCGTGCACGGGGTTGGTGAGCAGACCCACCGGCTCGTCGGCGTTGGCCTCGCGCAGCGCGGCGGCGATCTGCCCCGGCGTCACGCTGTAGGCACGCAGGCGCGCCGGATCGAGGTCGATGCGCACCTCGCGCTGCTGCAGGCCGTTGATGTCCACACGGGCCACGCCTTCCACGCGCTGCAGCCGCTTGCCCACGGTGGTCTCGCCGAGGATCGACAGCTCGCGCGCGCTGCGCGTGGCCGAGATCAGCGCCAGATTGACGACCGGCTGGCTGTTGTCGTTGTCGAAGCGGCTGATGAGCGGCGCCTTGGCGTCGCGCGGAAAGGCGGCCTGCACGGCGGCGATGCGGTCGCGCACGTCCTGCATGGCACGCGCCATGTCGGCGTTGAGGCTGAACTCCACGCTGCTCTGGCTGCGGCCCTCGAAGCTGCGCGAGGTGATGCGCTTGACGCCGGCGATGCTGTTCACCGCCTCCTCGATGAGCTTGGTGACCTCGCGCTCCACCGCCTCGGGGCTGGCGCCCGGGTAGCGCACGTCGATGAAGGCCACTGGCGGCGAGACGTCGGGCATCTGCTCGACGCCGAGCTTGGCATAGGCGAAGAGACCGAGCACCGTCAGCGCCACCATCATCATGGTGGCGAAGACGGGGTTGTTGATCGAGACGCGCGTGATCCACATGACGGTTTCCTTCTCTCTTCCCCCTCTCCCGCACTCGAAGCCGAAGGCTTCGCCTTTGAGTGCGAGAGACGGAGCCGAATTCAGCGCAGCGCCGGCGTCGACGCGGCCGCCGATGCCACCGGCGCGCTCTTGCTGGCCACGACGCTCGCCTTCGCGCCTTCGCGCAGGTTGTCGAAGCGCGCCGCGAGCACGAGGCTGGCCGGCGAGACGCCCTGCAGCACCTCGATGCGGCCTTCGCGCCCGTCGCGTCGGCCCAGCGTCACGGCGCGGCGCGCCAGGGTGCCGCTTTCGATCACCCACACATGGTCCTGGCCCGCGGTGTTGCCCACCGCGGCGGCCGGCAACGTCAGGCGTTCGGTGTCGTCGGGCAGCGTCGTGCGCACGAGGGCGTACTGGCCGGCGCGCAGCGCCTCCTTCGGGTTCTGCAGCTCGATGGTCACGCCGATCGAGCGCGTGCCCGGCTCGGCCGCCGGCGCGATGCGCGCGATGCGGCCCGGCGCCACCTCGCTCACGCCCTCCACCTGCACCTGCACGGGCATGCCGGGTGTCAGCCGGCCCACTTCGTGCGTGCCCACCGTGCCCGCGAGCTCGAGCGTGGCGAGGTTGACGATGGTGAGCACCTGCTGCTCGGGGCTCACCTTCTCGCCGGGCAGCACATGCCGCTTGGCGACGATGCCGGCGATCGGCGCCGTGATGAGCGCGTCACGCATCGCCACCCGCGTCGTGTCCAGCGACGCCTGCGCGGCGTTGAGGTTGGCGCGCGCCGTCTCCAGCGCCGCGCGCGAGTTCTCCAGCGCGATCGGCGAGATGAAGTTCTGCTGCGCCAGGCGCTCGTTGCTGGCGTGAGTGCGCTCGGCCTGCGCCAGCGCGGCGCGCGCCGATTCGAGCATGGCGTTGCGCTCGGCAACGCGGCTGGCGATCTCGGCCATGTCGATGCGGCCCAGCGTCTGACCGGCGGTCACTCGGTGGCCCTCGGCGACGCGCAGCTCCACCAGTGTGCCGCCGGCCTTGGCCCGCAGCATGGCCGTCTGCGGCGCCACCAAGGGGCCGGAGAACTCGATCAGCGCCGGCAGGCGTACCAACGCCGGCTGCACCACCTCGCGCGCGACGAACTCGAGCGGCGGCTCGGGCTTCTTGCCGTCCTTGCCCTTCGCGTAGGCGCTGCCCGCCATCACCTCGCCACCGGGCAGGAACCGCTCGAGCGCACCGGTGTACCAGGCGCCGCCGGCTCCTGCGCCCACCAGCAGAGCCAAGCCGCCGGCCAGCCACTTCTTCTTCATCGCCAGGTTCCTCCGTCCGTCGCGAAGCCGGGATCCATCCGGCAGGCGGGGCGCAGTGTAGGAGCGCCGCCCGGTCGGAGGACAGGGTTGCGATGAAGCGCAGGCCGTGGCCGACGAACTGCAGGTCCTGGCGACAACCGGATGGAACCCGGCGCGGCGCACCGCGACACCGGCCGGGCAGCGAGAGTGCCTTCGGCGACGGCCGGGTTCAGGCCACCGCCACCGGCCGCGCGCGCGTCGCCTCGAAGCGCCCGGTGATGTCGGCGAGACTCACCAGCACCTCGGTGACGGCGCCGCCCATGCCGATCTGCAGGTGCGAGTTCACGAGCAGCCAGCGCAGGCCGCCGTCGGCCTGGCGCAGGCCAAGCACTTCGCCGATGAGCGGGATGCGGTCGCGCAGCGTGCGCTCGGCCGGCAGGTCGCCCGGCGGGCACAGCGTGAGGTCGCCGCGCACGAAGCGCCAGCCGGCATCGGGCAGGCGGCGGCCGACGAGGTCTTCGCGCGTGCAGGCGAGCAGGCGCTCGGCCTCGCGATTGCTGTCGGTGATGACCCCGTCGGGCGCGTGCACGAGCACGCCCACCGGCAGCGCCAGCCACAACAGCCGCGTGCGTGCCTGCTCGGCCACGCGCTCGGTGATGTCGGTGGCCATGTAGATGAAGCCGCGTGCCTTGCCCGAGGGGTCGCGCAGCGGCTTGACCTCGAGGTCGAGCCAGAGATCGGCGCCGTCCTTGCGGCGGTGCAGGCTTTGCTGGCGCAGCGCTCGCGCGTGCGCCACCGCGTCGCGCAGCGCACGCAGCGACTCGGTGTCGGCCTCGGGGTGGCGCAGCACCTCGGCCGGCAGGCCGTGGCGCACCTCGTCGTAGCGCCAGCCGACGACCTGCGTGAAGGCAGGGTTGCTCCAGCGGATGCGGTCGTGGCTGTCGGTGATGAGCACGAGCGAGGACGTGTACTCGGGCACGAGCGCCAGGCGGCGCAGCGGTCCGGCGAGGGTGCGTGCGCTGGCCATGCGGCGGTCGACCGAGCGCACCATGGGCTCGATGACCAGCAGCGCCAACAGCAGCAGCACCATCACCAGCAGACCCACCTGCGCCCAGACGATCACCTCGGCGCGGCTGGTCGAGCGCTTGTGCATCGAGGCCAGCGTGTCGGCCAGCGAATCGGCACTGGTGGCAGCGGCGTCGGCTTCGGCCAACACGGAGCGCAGCGCCGAATCCACCGCATCGGCTTCGGTGGGAATGCCCGGGCCGACGAAGCCCGACAGACGCTCGCGCAGCCGCTCGTGGGCGAGCTTCCAGGCGTCGAAGCGCTTGCGAACCTCGGCTTCGGCGAGCTCGCGGCCGAGCATCTGCTCGATCACCGGCATCGCCGCCGCGGCATGGCCGATGCGGCGGCTGAGCAGCGCAAGCGCGCTGTCGCGCTGCGAGGGCTGCGTGAGCACGACGGTGGCGTTCAACGCCAGCTCGAAGGCCTCGACGCGCGCCTCGGTCACGCGCTGCTGCAGAGCGGCCTCGCGGTGCGCGCGCTCGTTCATCGCCACGCCGTTCCAGGCCTCCAGCGCCGCCAGCGCCG
Organism: Rubrivivax sp.; assembly: GCA_022842825.1. Taxonomy (GTDB): domain Bacteria; phylum Pseudomonadota; class Gammaproteobacteria; order Burkholderiales; family Burkholderiaceae_C; genus Rubrivivax. The sequence continues at coordinate 35,660 of JALHOU010000017.1, read as the reverse complement.
CCACGAGGAGGAACGTGAGGTACACCGCCATGCGCACGCGCCACTGCGTGGACTGCGCCCGGCGTGGCTTGGCCTTGGCGCGAGCCGGCACGTCCTCGGTCTGGGCGGGGGGCGCGGATTCGTCGGCGGCGTCGGACTTGTCGGACATGTTCAGCGACCATTCTCGCCGGGCGCGGCGGGGGGAGTGACCACTTGCACGTGGGGGGCCACCTGGGGCGGGGTGAGGACTTCGTCCGCCGCAGGCCGCGCCGCGCCTGTCGGCAACTCATGCGGCTGCGACAGCCCGCCCCCGTCATCGTGCCCGGCCCGGCCCTCCTGCTGCGCACGCCAGGCGCAGGCAAGCCCGGCCAGGGCCGCCAGTGTGGCGGCCCAGAAGGCGGCTGCAAAGCCCAGCCGCTCGATGAGCCAGCCGCCGCCCACGCCACCGAGGACGCCACTGATGCCGTAGCCCAGGATCGTGTAGAGGGCCTGACCGCGGCCACGCAGCCGCCCGGGGAAGTGCCGCTGCACCAGGTCGATGCAGGCCGCATGGTGCGCGGCGAAGGTGAGTGCGTGCGCCAACTGGCTGAGCACCAGAACGAGGGGCCATGCCGCCAGCCCGGCCACCGCCGCAAAACGCAGCGCCGAGCTGGCGGCCGCCACCTGCAGCCAGCGCTCGGAGGCCAGCCGTCGGAACCAGCGCCCCTGCTGCCAGAAGAAGACGATTTCGGCCCCGGTGGCCAGCGCCCACAGCGCACCCACGGCCGCCTTGGAGTAGCCCAGCTCCACCAGGTAGAGCGAAAGGAAGGCGTACATCGCCGTGTGCGCCAGCACGGTGAAGAAGATGCTGGCGAAGAACCACGCCACGGCCGGCTGGCGCAGCAGGCGCAGCACCGGCGGCGGCGATGTCAACGCGTCGTGCCACTCGTCGCGCTGCGGCGGCAGGCGCCACGCGGCCACCAGCAAGGTGGCGTTGAGCGCCGCCACCAGCCACGGGAAGGCGCCGATGCCCAGCCACTGCAGCAGCGCGCCGCCCGCCACCACCGCGACGATGAAGCCGATCGAGCCCCACACGCGCACGCGGCCATAGCGCGCCGGGTCGATGCCGCGGCCGGTGTTGAGCAGGTGCGCCAGCGTCGCCTCGTACAGCGGCACCACGCCGCCGTTGGCCAGGAACAGCATCACCGTCACCACGGCCACCGGCACCGCCGCCTGCACGCCCAGCAGCGCCAGCGCCGAGAGCAGTGCGCCTGCCGCGGCGATGCGGATGAGCTCGACGCGCTTGCCGCTGTGGTCGCCGAGCCAGCCCCAGGCGTAGGGCGTGAACACGCGCGTCCAGCTCTGCAGCGACGAGATGGCGCCGATGGCCAGCGTCGACATGCCCAGGGACTGGAACCACAGCGGCGCATAGGGCGCGAACATGCCCATGGCGGCGAAGTACGTGCACGAAACCGCCGCAAAGCGCGACAGCACAGTGCCGGCCGCCGGCACCGGCGTCATCCGCGTGCCGAATCGGGAAGGCTGCCCGCGACCGAACCCGCGATGGCGGGCACGGCGTGCACCACGTCGCCGTTCTGCGCCCGGTGGCGCAGGGCGTGGTCCATCACCACCAGGGCCAGCATGGCCTCGGCGATGGGGGTGGCGCGGATGCCCACGCAAGGGTCGTGGCGGCCATGCGTCTCGACCGTGGTGACCTGCCCGGCGCGGTCGATCGAACGGCGCGGCAGCCGGATCGAACTCGTCGGCTTGATGGCCAGGCTCACCACCAAGTCCTGCCCGGTGCTGATGCCACCCAGCACGCCGCCGGCGTGGTTGCTGGCGAAGCCTTCCGGTGTGAGCTCGTCGCCATGTTCGCTGCCGCGCTCGCTGACGGTGCCGAAGCCGGAGCCGATCTCGACGCCCTTGACGGCGTTGATGCCCATCATCGCGTGCGCGATGTCGGCATCGAGCTTGTCGAAGAGCGGCTCGCCCAGGCCCGCAGGCATGCGCGAGGCACGCACCTCGATGCGAGCGCCGCAGCTGTCGCCGGCCTTGCGCAACGCGTCCATGTGCGCCTCCAGCTGCGGCACGATGCCCGCATTGGGCGCGAAGAAGGCATTGAGCGCGATCTGCGCGGCGTCCTCGAACGGGATGGCGATCTCGCCGAGCGCGCTCATCCAGCCGGTGAAGGTGGTGCCGTGGCGCTCGCGCAGCCACTTCTTGGCCACCGCGCCGGCGGCGACCATCGGCGCCGTCAGGCGCGCCGAACTGCGGCCGCCACCGCGCGGGTCGCGGTGGCCGTACTTGCGCCAGTAGGTGTAGTCGGCGTGGCCCGGACGAAAGGTGTCGAGCAGGTTCGCGTAGTCCTTGCTGCGCTGATCGGTGTTGCGGATGAGCAGGCAGATCGGCGTGCCGGTGGTGAGGCCCTCGAACACACCGGAGACCACTTCCACCGCGTCGGCTTCGTTGCGCTGCGTCACATGCCGACTCGTGCCGGGCCGCCGCCGGTCGAGGTCGGGCTGGATGTCGGCCTCGGCGAGCGCCAGCCCGGGCGGGCAGCCGTCGATCACGCAGCCGATGGCGGGCCCGTGGCTCTCGCCGAAGTTGGTGACGCGAAAGAGTTCGCCGAAGGTGGAGCCGCTCATCGGCGGTGATTCTATGGAGCCGGCCCGAGGGAGCGCACAAGAGAGCCCACGAGAGAGCCCGGTTCAGGCGGCAGGCTCCTCATCGATCGCGGCTTCAGCCGCTCTGCTCGCCCTTCTCCTCCGGCCAGTCGCGGATGTAGGCCTTGAGCATGCGGTTCTCGAAGTCCTGCGCGTCCACCACCGTCTTGGCCACGTCGTAGAAGGAGATCACGCCCATCAGCACGCGCCGCTCGAGCACCGGCATGTAGCGCGCATGGCGGCCGAGCATCATGCGGCGCACCTCGTCGATGTCGGTCGCGGGCGTGCAGGTCAGCGGCGCGTCGTCCATCACCGAGCGCACGCGCTGCGTGCCGACGCTGCCGCCGTTGGCCACGACCGCCGAGATGACCTCGCGGAAGGTGAGCATGCCCACGAGGTCGCCGTGCTCCATGACGACGAGCGAGCCGATGTCGTGCAACGCCATCATCTGCACCGCGTCGACAAGCGCGTCTTCGGGCGCGACCGTGTAGAGCGTGTTGCCCTTGACGCGCAGGATGTCGGTGACTTTCATGATCCGTGGGCCTCGATTCGCGCCGGCGTGCACCGTGCGTGCCCACCTGCCTGCCGGGCACCGCCGAGGTGGCGGGCGCAGCTCAATATAGCCCACAATGACGCGGGCCCCCTCTCCCAACGATGCCCCGGCGCAAGGGGCGCGGAGCTTACTGCATGGCCGGATCCGCCGACCCCGGTTTCGACACCCTGGCGCTGCACGCCGGTGCCGCCCCCGACCCCGCCACCGGCGCGCGCGCCGTGCCGATCCACCTCACGACGAGCTTCGTCTTCGAGAACAGTGAGCACGCCGCGAGCCTGTTCAACATGGAGCGCTCGGGGCACGTCTACTCGCGCATCAGCAACCCCACCAACGCCGTGCTCGAGGAGCGCGTCGCCGCGCTCGAGGGCGCCAGCGGCGCCATCGCCACCGCCAGCGGCCAGGCGGCGCTGCACCTGGCCATCTGCACCATCGCTGGCGCCGGCCACCACGTCGTGGCGAGCACGGCGCTGTACGGCGGCAGCCACAACCTGCTCGCCTACACGCTCAAGCGCTTCGGCATCGAGACCACCTTCGTGAAGCCGGGCAACGTCGACGGCTGGCGTGCCGCCATCCGGCCCGAGACGCGCCTGCTGTTCGGCGAGACGCTCGGCAACCCGGGCCTGGACGTGCTCGACATCCCCACCGTCAGCGCCATCGCGCACGAGGCGAGGCTGCCGCTGCTGGTGGACAGCACTTTCACCACGCCCTGGTTGATGCGGCCGATGGCGCACGGTGCCGATCTCGTGTTCCACAGCGCCACCAAGTTCCTTTCCGGGCACGGCACGGTCATCGGCGGCGTGCTTGCCGAAAGCGGCCTCTTCGACTGGGACGCCGCGCATGCGCGCAGCGGGCCCCATGGACCGATCGGCCGCTTCGCCGAGCTGTGCGAGCCCTACGCCGGCTTCCACGGCATGGTGTTCACCGAGGAAAGCACGGTCGGCGCCTTCCTGCTTCGCGCGCGCCGCGAGGGGCTGCGCGACTTCGGTGCCTGCATGAGCCCGCACACCGCCTGGCTGATATTGCAGGGCATCGAGACGCTGCCGCTGCGCATGGCGAGGCACGTCGAGAACACGCGCAAGGTGGTGGCCTTCCTGGCCGCGCACCCGATGGTGGCGGCGGTCGGCTACCCCGAGCTCGAGGGGCACCCGAGCCACGCGCTGGCGAAGAAGCTGCTGCCGCGCGGCTGCGGCAGTGTCTTCAGCTTCGACCTCCAGGGCAGCCGCATGCAGGGCAAGGCCTTCATCGAGGCACTGAAGATCTTCAGCCACCTGGCCAACGTCGGCGACTGTCGCTCGCTCGTCATCCACCCGGCGAGCACGACGCACTTCCGCATGGACGACGCCGCGCTCGCCGCCGCCGGCATCACGCCGGGCACGATCCGGCTGTCGATCGGGCTGGAGGACGCCGACGATCTCATCGAGGACCTCAAGCTCGCCTTCAAGGTGGCGCAGAAAGCAAAGTGAGGGCGGCATGAAGTTCAGCGTCGAGGGCCGTGAGGCCTACGCCTACACCGGGGGCAAGCCGTCTGACCCCCAGCTGCCCTGCGTCGTCTTCATCCACGGCGCCTGCCATGACCACAGCGGTTTCACGCTGCTGGCGCGGTGGTTTGCGCACCATGGCCACGCCGTGCTGGCCGTGGACCTGCCCGGCCACATGCGCAGCGCCGGTCCCCTGTTGCCCGACGTGGCCGCCTACGCACGCTGGCTGCTGGCCTTGCTCGATGCCGCCGGCGTGCGCCAGGCCGCCCTGGTGGGGCACAGCATGGGCTCGCTCATCGCCCTCGAGACGGCCGGGCTGGCGCCGGATCGCGTGAGCCGCCTGGTACTGATCGGCACCGCCTACCCGATGAAGGTGAGCGACGCACTTCTGGCGACGGCGCGGGAGCGCCCGCTCGAAGCGATGGCCATGGTGAACGCGTGGAGCATCTCCAGCCTCGCCAGCAAGCCCGAGTACCCGGGCCCTGGAAACTGGCTCCACGGCGGCAATCTGGCGCTCATGCGCCGTGTGCAGGCCGCCGGCGCGGGCAGCAATGTCTTCCTGCACGGCTTCTCGGTGTGCAACGCCTACCAGGACGGCCTCGTGGCCGCGGCGCGAGTGCGCTGCTCCACCACCCTGGTGCTCGGCCGCGCCGATGCGATGACGCCGCCACGCGCCACGAAGGACCTCGTGGCCGCACTCAAGGCGCGCGTCGTCTTCGTGGCCAGCGGTCACCTCCAGATGGGAGAGGCGCCCGACGACACGCTGGCCGCGGTGCGCAGCGCCTTGATCTGAGGGCAGCTCGACGCTTCGGCGGCGTCGCCTTCAGAACGATCTTCAGGCAGCGCCGGGGGCCTCCACGCGGGCCGCGGCACCCTACACTGCCCGGATGAACCGGCCCGTCCATTCCCGCAAGCCGGCCCCGCCTCGGACCGCGCGGGCCCGCACCAACGACCCCGAGCGCACGATGGCCGACATCCTTGCGGTGGCCACGCGCGAGTTCGCCGAGAAGGGCCTGGCCGGCGCGCGCATCGACGTCATCGCCGAGGCCATGCGCACCAGCAAGCGCATGATCTACTATTACTTCGGCAGCAAGGAGGGGCTGTACGTCGCGGTGCTCGAGGAGGCCTACCGGCGCATGCGTCACATCGAGGCCGACCTGCACCTGGACGACCTGCCGCCCGAGGACGCGCTGCGCAAGCTGGTCGGCTTCACGGTGGACTACCAGCGCGCCAACCCCGACTTCATCCGCCTCGTGATGACCGAGAACATCCACCGCGGCGAGTACCTGGCGCAGAGCAAGACCATCCACCAGCTCAACGTGCCGGCCATCGAGGGCCTGCGCAAGGTCTACGAGCGCGGCGTGGCGGCGGGTCTGTTCCGCGCCGGGCTCGACCCCATCGACCTGCACATGTCGATCTCGGCGCTGTCGGTGTTCAACGTGGCCAACAAGCACACCTTCTCGCTGATCTTCCAGCGCGACCTCGACTCGACCGCGGCCATGATCGCGCGCCGCGACAGCATTGTCGAGATGATGGTGCGCTTCGTGCGCCGGTAGCACGCGACAAGGAGTCCCACGATGAATGCACCGCTTCGGTTGGGCGTGCTCGGCTGCGCCAACATCGCCCGCAGCTTCGTCCGCGACGTGGCCTCGAGCCCGCACGTGCAGGTGGTGGCCCTGGCCAGCCGCGATGCCGCGAAGGTGCGCGCCTTTGCCGCCGAACTCTCGGCCAGCCTGCGGGCGCCACGGTTGCACGGCAGCTACGAGGCGCTGCTGGCCGACGCTGGGGTTGACGCCATCTACGTCCCGCTGCCCAACAGCCTGCATGCGCACTGGGCGGCCGCCGCCGCGCAGGCCGGCAAGCACGTGCTGTGCGAGAAGCCGCTTGCGATGTCGCGCGCCGAGGCGCGTGCCATGTTTGCGGCGGCGCGCACGGCCGGCGTCATGCTGCTCGAAGCCTATCCCTACTGGTTCCAGCCGCAGACCGGCGACTTGCTGCGCCTGTTGCACGGCGGTGCGATCGGCGAAGTGCGCTACGTGCATGCCGCCTTCGGATTCCCGATCGCCAAGCCGCAAGGCAACATCCGCATGTCGCCCGAGCTCGGCGGTGGCGCGCTGCTCGATGCGGGCAGCTATGCGGTGAGCTTCGTGCGCCTGGCGATGGGCCAGGCCCCGACCCGCGTGCGCGCCGAGGCGCGCTGGGCCCCCACGGGCGTGGACATCGGCATGACGGCGACACTGCACTTCGCCGACGGTCGGCACGCCCAGATCGAGTGCGCCATGGACGCGGCGGTGCACCGCCGCGCCCTCGTCGTGGGCAGCGCAGGCAGCATCGAGACCGAATACCTGAACCACACGAGCGAGGAGCCCGGCGGCAACGCCCTGGGCCACCTGCCGAGCCTCATGCGCGTGCGCGGCGGCACCGCAGGCCCGGCCCCCTACGAGGCCGTGCGCTCGGCCTGCGGCAGCGGCTTCCGCTTCGCCGCCGAGGCCTTCGCCGGCGTCGTGGTGTCCGGCGACCACGCCGCCATCGAACGCGCGGCCGCCGCCAGCGTGGACATTGCCGCCACGCTGGAGGCCCTGGCGATGAGCGCGCGGCAGCGCCGCGAGGTGGCGGTGGAGGTCGGCTGAGGGGCTCGCCTGCAAGGCACGGGTTTGACGCGAAGCGGCCACCCAACGGCGCTGCTATCGTGACCATCGCTGTGCGGCATGCCCTTGGCGGGCCTCGTCGCGGCACTTCGGAGAACGTCCGCATGATCCACGGCTATTGCCCCCCCGCCCGCTTCCTGCCCTACCTCAGCTGGACGGAAGTGGCCGCCCTGCCCGACCGCGCCAACACGGTCATCGTGCTGCCCACCGGCAGCATCGAGCAGCACGGGCCGCACCTGCCCTGCGCGGTGGATACCGTCATCAGCGCCGGCGTCGTCGGCCACGCACTGGCGCGCCTGCCGGCGCAGGTGCCCGCCTTCGCGCTGCCGCCCATCACTTACGGCAAGAGCGAGGAGCACCTGCACTTCCCGGGCACGTTCACGCTCGATGGCGATGCGCTGTACCAGACCGTGGTGCAGGTGGCCGAGTCGGCCTACCGCTCGGGCTTCCGCAAGTTCCTCATCGTGAACGGCCATGGCGGCCAGCCCCAGGTGATGGAGATGGCGGCGCGCGAACTGCGCCTGCGCCATGGCGACTACATCGTCGTGCCGCACAGCACCTGGCGCCTGCCGCACGTGGCCGGGCGCTACCTCAGCGAGCGCGAGAAGAAGCTCGCCATGCATGCCGGCCACGCCGAGACGGCCATCATGATGGCGCTCGCACCCGACACGGTGCACATGGAGCGCGCCGTGACCAACTACCCGCCGGAGTTCCCGAGCCGGCTGCTCTCGCCCGACGGCCGCCCCGCCTGCGCCTGGAGTGCACGCGACTTCGGGCCGAGCGGCATCATCGGCGACCCGCTGCCCGCCACGCGCGAGCAGGGCGACGCCATCCTCGACTCGCTGGCCGCCAGCTGGGCCCGGGCCATCGCCGAGTTGCATGCGGCCCGCTGGCCGGCACGCGAGCAGGAGACCTGGGGCCTCGGCCACCACCGCGGCCACATCCAGCAGCAGCCCTGAGCGCGCGGGCCGGGCCTGGCAATGCGGCCACACGGCGCGTGGCCGCGCCGGGCGCACCGGGCACAGGCGACGCTGCGACCGCTCGCTCGTCGATCTCGATGAGCCCGCCTGCCTCGCTGGCAGCGCAAGCACACGACCTCCATCGACGATCACGCGGGTAAACCCCGATGCAACACTACTAACCAGTTCGTACATTCATGCCCGCCAAGGCGCAGCGGGGCGCGCGTCGGCAACGAGGATCCACTTCAAGACCCGCGAGGAGACACCGTGACTCGCCTCGTCGACGGCTACTGCCGGCTGCTCGAAGCCCTGCTCGTCGCCGCCCTCGCAGCGATGGTGGTCATGGTCTTCGGCAACGTCGTGCTGCGCTACGCGTTCAACTCCGGCATCACGGTGTCGGAGGAGCTCTCGCGCTGGTTCTTCGTCTGGCTCACCTTCCTCGGTGCCGTCGTGGGCCTGAAGGAGCATGCCCACCTCGGCACCGACATGCTGGTCAGCCGCCTGGGCCCGGCGGGCAAGAAGTCCTGCCTCGTGCTCGGGCAGCTGTTGATGCTGTTCGTCACGGCCATGTTCCTCAAGGGCAGCTGGACGCAGACGGTCATCAACCTCGGCACCGAGGCCCCCGTCACCGGCGCGCCGATGGCCGTCGTGTACGCCGCCGGCGTGGTCTTCGCCGCCTCGGCGCTGGTGCTGCTGCTGCGCGAACTCTGGCGCCTGCTGAGCGGTCAGATGAGCGAGGCCGAGCTCGTGATGGTGCAGGAGAGCGAAGACCTCGCGCACCTGAAGGCAGAAGAACAGGCGGCACCGGGCAAGCCCGGGGCGAGCGGTCACGGCGGGAGCACCCGGCCATGACCGTCGCCGTCTTCCTCGGCTCGCTGCTGGCGGCGATGGCGCTGGGCATCCCCATCGCCTATGCACTGCTGATCTCCGGCGCCGCGCTGATGTGGCACATGAACATGTTCGACGCGCAGATCCTGGCGCAGAACACGATCAACGGCGCCGACAGCTTCCCGCTGCTCGCCGTGCCCTTCTTCATGCTCGCCGGCGAGATCATGAATGCGGGCGGCCTGTCCAAGCGCATCGTCAACCTCGCGCTCACGCTCGTGGGGCATGTGCGCGGCGGCCTGGGCTATGTGACGGTGATGGCCGCGGTGATGATGGCCGCGCTCTCGGGCTCGGCGGTGGCCGATACCGCCGCGCTCGCGGCACTGCTGCTGCCGATGATGGTGCGGGCCGGCCACGACAAGGCCAAGGCCGGCGGGCTGATCGCCAGCGCCGGCATCATCGCGCCGGTCATTCCGCCTTCCATCGGCTTCGTCATCTTCGGCGTCGCGGCCAACGTCTCGATCACCAAGCTCTTCCTCGCCGGCATCGTGCCCGGCCTCCTGCTCGGCCTGGCCATCGCCATCACCTGGTATCTCGTGGCCAAGAAGGAGAACATCACGCCGCCGCCCAAGGCCAGCGCCCCGGTGCGCTGGGCGGCACTGCGCGAGTCGACCTGGGCGCTCTTCCTGCCCGTCATCGTGCTCGTGGGCCTGAAGATGGGCGTCTTCACGCCCACCGAGGCCGCGGTGGTGGCGGCCGTCTACGCCCTCTTCGTCGCCGTCTTCGTCTACAAGGAGCTGAAGTTCTCGCAGCTCTACGCCCTCTTCGCCTCCGCGGCCAGGACCACGGCGGTGGTGATGTTCCTCGTCGCCGCGGCGATGGTGAGCGCCTGGATGATCACCGTGGCGCAGCTGCCCGCCGAGCTGGTGGCCATGCTGCAGCCCTTCCTGGACAACCAGACGCTGCTGCTGATCATGATCATGCTGCTCGTCATCGCGGTGGGCACGGCGATGGACATGACGCCCACCATCCTCATCCTCACACCGGTGCTGATGCCGGTGGTGAAGGCCGCCGGCATCGACCCGGTGTACTTCGGCGTGCTCTTCATCATCAACAACGCCATCGGCCTCATCACACCGCCCGTGGGCACCGTGCTCAACGTGGTGGCCGGCGTGGGCAAGATGAAGATGGACCAGGTGACGCTGGGCGTGCTGCCCTTCATGGCCGCGCAGCTCATCGTGCTCTTCCTGCTCGTGCTCTTCCCTCAGCTTGTGCTCGGGCCGCTCAAGCTCTTCTATTGACCCTGCCCCGACCCGTTCATTCCTGCCTTCCCCTTCTTCACTGCCCTCCCATCCTGTCCGAGGAGACAACCCATGAAGCGCTACTTCCTCCAGACCGCCATCGCCGCGGTAACCCTCGCCGCCTTCGGCGCCCCCGCCCATGCCCAGGTGCAGGAACGCACCTTCAAGCTCGGCCTGCAGAACCCCAAGGGCCATCCGCTCGAGCAGGGCGCGGCCAAGTTCGCCGAGCTCGTGACGGCCAAGAGCGGCGGCAAGCTCAAGGTCAACGTCTTCCCCGGCGGCACGCTGGGCGGCGACGCGCCCACCGTCTCGGCGCTGCAGGGCGGCACGGTGGAGATCACGGTCCTCAACAGCGGCATCCTCGCCTCGCAGGTGAAGGACTTCACCGTCTTCGACTTCCCCTTCATGTTCGCCAGCGCGAGAGAGGCCGACGCCGTGGTCGACGGCCCCTTCGGCCAGAAGATGCACGCCAGGCTCGGCGAGAAGGGCATCGTGGGCCTCGCCTACTGGGAGCTCGGCTTCCGCAACATGACCAACGGCCGCCGCGCCATCAACACGGTGGAGGACATTGCCGGCCTGAAGCTGCGCGTCATTCCCAACGCCATCAACGTCGACTGGGTCAAGGCGCTGGGCGCCAACCCCACGCCGATGGCCTTCCCCGAGGTGTACGCGGGCCTGGAGAGCAAGGCCATCGACGGGCAGGAGAACCCCTTCAGCGTCATCCTGGCCAACAAGTTCGCCGAGGTGCAGAAGCATCTTGCGATCACCAACCACCAGTACAACCCGCAGTCGTTCATCTTCAGCAAGAAGGTCTGGGACACGCTCTCGGCCGAAGAGAAGAAGATCGTGGGCGACGCCGCCGTCGAGGCCGGCCGCTTCCAGCGGCAGGTGAACCGCGACGCCGCCGCCAGCCAACTCGACCAGTTGAAGAAGGCCGGCATGCAGGTCACCGAGTTCAGCCCCGCCGAGCAGGCCAAGCTGCGCGCCAAGCTCGCGCCGGTGATCGAGAAGCACAGCGAAGGCATCACCGCCACCGTGAGTGAACTGCAGGCCGAGCTGGCCAAGCTGCGCAAGTGACGTTGGGTGCGCGGGCCGCGGAAGGCATCGGGCTGAACCGGAGCGCACCACGATGACGGCTCCCGCCAGGCGACTCGTCGGCCTCATCGGCGCCGGCATCCAGCGCTCGCTCACACCGGCCATGCACGAGAGCGAGGCCCACGCCCAGGGCCTCGCTCTGCACTACCAGCTCATCGACCTCGACCTCGCCGGCCAGGGCGTGGAGGCCCTGCCCACCCTCATCAGCGCCGCACGCACGATGGGGTTTGCAGGCCTCAACATCACCTACCCGTGCAAGCAGGCGGTGATGCCGCTGCTCGACGCCCTGTCCGACGAGGCCCGGGCGATGGGCGCGGTGAACACCGTCGTCTTCGAACGCGACCCTGGCCGCCGCGAGGTACGGGCCGTCGGCCACAACACCGACGGCTCGGGCTGGCGCTGGGGTTTCGAGCGCGCGCTGCCCAAGGCCGACCTTTCGCGCGTGGTGCTGCTCGGCGCCGGCGGCGCCGGCTCCGCCATCGCCCATGCGTTGCTGCGCATGGAGGCCAAGACCCTCGTGCTCGTCGACGTCGACCCGGCGCGCGCGGCCGAGGTGGCCGAGCGGCTGAACGCCATCTACCCCGGCCGGCGCGCCAGCCATGCCGCCAGCGCCGCCGCGGCGCTGGCGGCCGGTGGTGGCGCGACCGGCCTCGTCCACGCCACGCCCACCGGCATGGACAAGTTGCCCGGCCTGCCGCTCGACGCGGCATTGCTGCGCCGCGACCTGTGGGTCTCGGAGATCGTCTACTTTCCACTGCAGACAGCCTTGGTGCAAGCGGCACGCGCCGCAGGCTGCGCTGTCTGCGACGGTGGCACCATGGCGGTCGGCCAGGCGGTGGGGGCGTTCCGCCTCTTCACCGGCAACGCGCCCGACGCGGCGCGCATGGACGCGCACTTCCGCTCGATGGTGGCGAAGCCGTCTTCCTGACGATCCCGAGGAGAATGCCTCCAATGACGCAGAGCCTGGTCCGCGAAGCGGTGCTCGAAGTGCCCAACCCGCTGGGGCTGGAGGGCATCGAGTTCATCGAGTACACGACCCCCAAGCCGCAGGCGCTGGGCCAGTTGCTCGAGCAGGTGGGGTTCCGCCCGGTGGCGCGGCACCGCTCGCGCGAGGTGCTGCTGTACCGGCAGGGCGGCATGAACGTGGTCATCAATGCGCACGGCCTGCCGTCGGGCGCCCCCGAGACGCCGCAGATCGCCGCCATCGCCCTGCGCGTGCGCGACGCGGGCGCCGCGCACCGGCGCGTCGTCGAGCTCGGCGCCTGGCCGGTGCCGGTAAAGGTGCAGCCGATGGAGCTGCACATCCCCGGCGTGCACGGCGTGGGCACGAGCCGCGTCTACTTCATCGACCGCTGGCGCGAGTTCTCGATCTACGACGTCGACTTCGTGCCCATCCCCACCGTGGCGCCCGAGGTGCCGCCGCTGGCCGGCATGCACTGGTTCGGCGTCGTGCAGTACGTGGGCCTGGAGCGGGCTGCCGACTGGTGCGAGTTCTACGGTTCCCTTTTCGGCTTCACGGTGCTCAGCCCCGAGCAGACCTTCGGCATCCTGCCGGCCGGCAACATCCTGCGCTCGCCCTGCGGCACGTTCTTCCTGCAGCTGATCGAGCCCGCGAGCGACAGCGAAGACCTGACGAGCGCCGAGCGGCTGCACCGCCTCGCCTTCGGCACCCCTGAAGTGCCCGCGGCCGTGCGCGCACTGCGCGAGCGGGGTGTCGAGTTTGTCGAGGCTTCGGCGCTGCACAGCACGGCACGCGGTGCGCTCACGTGCGAACAACTCGGTGGCGTGATGTTCGAGCTGGTGCACCATGAGCTGCCGCTGGCGCGCCGGTTCAGGCACCATGAGCTGCCGCCAGCGCATCAGCTCGGGCATCACGAGCCGCCGCGCGGCTGAGACGGAGCCACCGCCATGTTCCGCGACTTCGGCATGGACACCATCTCGCTGGCCGGGCCGCTCAAGGCCAAGCTGGCGGCCATGCGCGACGCCGGCTTCACGCAGGTGATGCTGGCCGCGCGCGACCTCGTCGGCCACCCCGAGGGCTGGCAGGCCGCCGTGCGCGAGGTGCGCGCGAGCGGCCTGCGCGTCACGGGCTTCCAGGTGCTGCGCGACTTCGAGGGCCTGCCTCGAGAGAACGCGAGCCACCTGCACGACTACAAGGTCGACATCGCGCGCTCGATGATCGAGATGGCCGCTGCGCTCGGCAGCCCGGTGCTGCTGGCCTGCAGCAGCACAAGCGTGCACGCCACCGACGACCGCGACGCCATCGCGCGCGACCTGCGCAAGCTGGCGATGATGGCGCTGCCCTTCCGCATCAAGGTAGCCTTCGAGGGCCTCTCTTGGGGCCGGCACATCAACGACTGCCTCGGCGCCTTCGACGTCGTGAGCCGCGCCGACTGCCCCAACCTCGGCATCGGTATCGACAGTTTCCACAGCTTCGCCACGCGCACGCCCGTCGAGGCTCTGGACGAGATCGACCCGGCCAGGATCTTCCTCGTGCAGCTGTCCGACTTCATGTGGAGCGAGATCCACACCGTGGCCGAGCGCATCGAGACGGCCCGCCACTTCCGCGTCTTCCCCGGCGAGGGCGTGCACAGCGACGAAGTGGCCAAGCTCGTGCGTGCCCTGGACGGCCTGGGCTACGAAGGCGACTTCAGCTTCGAGGTCTTCAACGACGACTACCAGCAGATGCCCCTGCCCACCGTGGCCGAGCGGGCACGCAAGAGCGCCGCCTGGCTGGCCGAGGACGTGCTGCAGCGCGCCGTGCCGTTGCCCGCGTCGACCCGAAGGCCACCCGGCGCCATCGGCGCCGGAGGCACTGCCGGCGAAGAAGGCCTGTTCGCGACGCCACTGCGCCCCTCCACCCTCACGACATCGACAAGATGAAGATCCTGCTCATCAACGGCCCCAACCTCAACCTGCTGGGCACACGCGAGCCGGCCAAGTACGGCCACACCACGCTGCCCGAGGTGGAGGCGATGGTGCGCGAGGCCGGCGCGGCACTCGGCATCGAGGTGGCCTGCTTCCAGAGCAACCACGAGGGCGGCATCGTCGACCGCATCCACACCGCGCGCACCGAGGGCGTGGCCGGCGTCGTCATCAACCCCGGCGCCTACACGCACACGAGCGTGGCCATCCGCGATGCCTTCGCCGGCACGGCGATCCCGTTCGCCGAGATCCACGTCTCGAACGTGCATGCTCGCGAGCCGTTCCGGCACCACAGCTACCTCTCGGAGATCGCGGCGGGCATCGTCGTGGGGTTCGGGGTGGAGGGGTACCTGCTGGCGCTGCGCGGGCTGGTGAAGAAGCTACAGGCGGCCTGACAGGCTTGGCGAAGTCCCTCGAAAAAGGCGCGCGGCAACCCTTGGAAAGGCGCAGAGGATCTCGCGGCGGGTTTTCCCGCGACGAAGCGAACACGCGCACCGCGCCAATCTCGCGGCGGGCAGTTGCGCGTGCCCCCTCGCCGAACCGGACGTGCACCTTTCGCTATGCATCCGGCTCTCCAGAGACCACGGTGAAGTCGGGGAGTGTCTGAGAGCGGCCCTCGAGCAGCGCGGGGGCAAGGCCACAACCTAAAGGCGTGCCAGCAGCTCGTAGCTGCGCTTGCGCGCCGCATGTTCGTGCACGCCTGTCGCGACGATCAACTCGTCAGCCCGCGTGCGCTCGACGATCGCCTTCAACTGCTCGCGCACGCTCGCCGGCGACCCCGCCGCTGCGCAGGCCAGCATGCGCATCACCCCCGCCTTCTCCGCCGGCGACCACATGGCCTCCATCTCGGCAGGCGTCACCGGCCGCGGCAGCGGCCCGCGCCGCCCACGCTGCATGCCCAGGAAGCGCTGCTGCACCGAAGTGAACAGCATCGCCGCCTCGTCTTCGGTCGGCGCGACGATGGCGTTCACGCCCACCATGGCATGCGGCTTCGGCCAGCGCTCGCCTGGGCGATACGTGGCGCGATAGACCTCCAGCGCCTGCTCGAGCAGGTCGGGCGCGAAATGCGATGCGAAGGCGAAGGGCAGCCCCAGGTAGGCCGCGAGCTGGGCGCTGAAGAGGCTGGAGCCGAGCAGCCAGATCGGCACCTTGGTGCCGACACCGGGAATGGCACGCACCGCCTGCTCGGGCTCGGCATCGTCAAGGTAGGCCTGCAGCTCGACGACGTTGCGCGGGAACTCGTCCTCCTCGCCGGCGGTGTCGAGGTGGCGGCGCAAGGCGCGCATCGTGAGGCGGTCGGTGCCGGGCGCGCGGCCGAGGCCGAGATCGATGCGATCCGGGTACAACGTGGCCAGCGTGCCGAACTGCTCGGCGATGACGAGCGGCGCGTGGTTGGGCAGCATCACACCCCCCGAGCCGACGCGGATGGTGCGCGTGACGGCAGCGATCTGCCCCACCAGCACCGCGGTGGCGCTGCTCGCCACGCCGTCCATGTTGTGGTGCTCGGCCACCCAGTAGCGGCGGTAGCCGAGCGCCTCGCAGTGGGTGGCGAGGTCGAGCGTGTTGCGCAGCGCCTCGGCGGCGCTGCCGCCTTCGACGATGAGCGAGAGGTCGAGCACCGAGAGGGGCGGCAGCGTCGTGGGCATGGGTGCGGAGTGAATGTGAAGGGATCGGTGGCTGCGCCGGGCCGCTCAGCGCGCCAGCACCTGCGCCAGCGTCATGCGGTCCAGCCCCGCCAGGCGGCGGAAGGTGGCGCTCGCCTCGCCCGGCGCGAGCAGCAACGCGTCGACGAGTCGCGCCGCCAGCGTTGTTTCGGGGTCGCACAGCAGCGTGATGCGGGGCTCGTCGTCCGACTGGCCACGTACTGCGGCTTCATGCAGCCGGGCCACCCAGTCGATGCTGCGCAGCCGGTGCAGCACCGGCTCCAGCTGCAGCGGGTCGACGCGCAACCGTGTCGCCAGCTCCGTGAGCGTGGCCCCGCCGCGGCCGGCGCGCCGCGCCGCATCGAGCTCGGCCAGCAGCGCCAGCGCGATCTCGAAGCGCTGCCCCGGCGTGTCCGGCCGCCGCACGGCGCGCATGGCCAGGCTGGGCGCATAGGCGGCCACCACGGCCCCCAGCAGCACGATCACCCACACGAGGTAGATCCACAGCAGCAGGATGGGCAACGTCGCGAAGGCGCCGTAGATGGCCGAGAAGCTCGGTACCGCCTTCAGGTACCACGCGAGGCCACGCTTGGCGAGCTCCATCGCCACGGCCACGAAGAACGCGCCGGCCCAGGCATGCGACCAGCGCACCGGCGCGTTGGGCACGTAGTGGAAGAGCCCGGCCATGGTGGCCGCCAGCAGCATGAATTCGAGCGTGTCGAGCACGAACTCGACACCGCCGGGCAGCGCCGCCGCCCAGCCCTGCGAGGCCGAGAGCGCATAGCTGCCCAGCGACAGGCTCACACCCAGCACCAGCGGCCCGAGCGTCATGCCGGCCCAGTAGACGAGGATGCGCTGGCCGATCGGCCGCACCTCGCGCACGCGCCAGATGCGGTTGAGCGTGCGGTCGATGGTGAGCACGAGCGCCAGTGCACTGATGACGAGCACGACGAGGCCGGCGGTGCCGATGGTGCGCGCCTTGCCCGCGAACATCGTCAGGCTGCGCAGCACCGGCCGCGCGATGCTCTCGGGCACCAGGGCCTGCAGCAGGTACTTTTCGAGCGCGACCTGGAAGCTCGAGAACATCGGGAAGGCCGAGAAGATCGCCAGCGTCACCGTCACCAACGGCACGAGCGCGATCAGTGTCGTGAAGGTCAGGCTGCCGGCGGTGAGGCCGAGGTTGTCTTCGGCAAAGCGCTTGCGCAGCGTGCGCAGGGTCTCGAACCAGGGCCAGCGCTGCAGCGTGGCCAGCAGGTCGGCAAGGCGCTGCTGCAGGCGCGGCTTCGCGCCCGCGGGCGCGACCGCCAGTTCGCTCTCGGCGGCGGGCCGGTCGGCCCCGGGGGAACCGGCACTCGGAAACATGGCGACAATGATGCCAGCATGACCGCCCCGCCCTCGCTGCCGGCCTCGCCCGCCTCGTCCGCTCGCGTGGACCCGCCTGCTTCGCCCGCTTCGGCCCCGAGCGCGCCGGTGGCCCTGGCACGCCGTCTGGCCTTGGGCGCGACGCTGGCGCTCGTCGTGCTGGGCTTGGCCTGGGAGGCCTGGCTGGCACCCACCGGTCGCGGCACGCTGACGCTCAAGGTGCTGCCGCTCGTCGCCGCGCTGCCCGGCCTGTGGCGGCACCGCCTCTACACCTACCGCTGGCTGAGCCTGCTCGTGTGGCTGTATGTGCTCGAGGGCCTGGTGCGCGCCACCAGCGAAGCGTTGCCCGCCTCCGCGCTGGCCGCGGTGGAGGTCGTGCTGGCGGTGGCGCTGTTCGCCATCGTCACCTTCTACATCCGCCGCCGGTTGGCCGATGGCGCGGCGGCCCGCGCCACGCCATGAGCGCCCCCTTGCTCGACACCCTGCGCCGCACTGTCGGCGCCGCCCAGGTGCTTGTCGAAGGCGCCGACGGCACGCTGGAGGGCTTCCTGGTCGACTGGCGCCGCCGCTGGCGCGGGCGGGCGCTGGCGGTGGTGCGCCCCGGCAGTACGGCCGAAGTGGCTGCGGTCGTGCGCGCCTGCGCCGCGGCCGGCGTGGCCATCGTGCCGCAGGGCGGCAATACCGGCCTCGTGGGCGGCGGCGTGCCCGATGCGAGCGGCACGCAGGTGCTGCTCAGCCTGCAGCGGCTCAACCGCGTGCGTGGCATCGATGCCGCGAATCTGACCCTCACCGCCGAGGCCGGGTGTGTGCTGCAGGCGGTGCAGCAGGCGGCGGCCGATGCCGGCCTGCTGTTCCCGCTCAGCCTGGCGGCCGAGGGCAGCTGCACGCTCGGCGGCAATCTCGCCACGAACGCCGGCGGCACGCAGGTGCTGCGCTGGGGCAACACGCGCGAGCTGTGCCTGGGGCTGGAGGTCGTCACCGCCGAGGGCGAGGTGTGGGAGGGCCTCACCGGCCTGCGCAAGGACAACACCGGCTACGACCTGCGCGACCTCTTCGTCGGCAGCGAGGGCACGCTGGGCATCATCACCGCCGCGACGATGAAGCTGGCGCCGATGCCGGCCGCCACCATGACCGCGCTCGCGGCCTGCGAGTCGCTCGCCGCCTGTGTCGAGCTGCTGAACCTGGCGCGCGCGCGGCTGGGCAGCGGGCTGACGGGCTTCGAGGTGATGGGGCGCATCGCGCTCGACCTCGTGGCACGGCACTTCCCGCAGCTGCCGCGGCCCCTGCCCTCGGCGCCGTGGACCGTGCTGCTGGAGCACAGCGATACCGAGAGCGAAGGGGCGGCGCGGGCGCGCTTCGAGACGCTGCTGGGTGCCGCGCTCGAGGCCGGCGTGGTGAACGACGCCGTGGTGGCGGAGAGCATGGCGCAGTCGCAGGCGCTGTGGCACCTGCGCGAGTCGATCCCGCTCGCGCAGTCCGAGGAAGGCCTCAACATCAAGCACGACATCTCTCTGCCGGTGTCGGCCATACCTGCGTATGTCGCGCACACCGATGCGCTGCTCACGCAACGCTTCCCCGGGGCGCGGCTGGTGAACTTCGGCCATCTGGGCGACGGCAACCTGCACTACAACGTGCAGTGCCCCGAGGGGGGCGACGCCAGGCGCTTCCTCGACGAGAACGAGCACGAGGTGAATCGCATCGTCTTCGACGCGCTCGTGCCTTTCGGCGGTTCGTTCTCGGCCGAGCATGGCATCGGCGCGCTCAAGCGCGATGAGCTCGCGGCGCGCAAGTCGCCCGTTGCGCTGGCCTTGATGAAGCGCGTGAAGGCTTCGTTCGACCCGATGGGACTGCTCAACCCCGGCCGCGTGCTCTGAATTGTCGCGCGGCGAAGGCCCGGCGGCGCGGCCGCTCTACTGCAGCGGCCCCTCAAGGCCCGGCGGCAACGGCAGTGCGAAGGTCTCGATGCCCTCCTCGCGCAGCGCTTCGCGCTCTTCGGGGCTGGCCTTGCCGCGGATGCCGCGTTCGGGCGTCTCGCCGTAGTGGATGCGTCGTGCCTCCTCGGCAAAGCGCGCGCCCACGTCCTCGGTGCGCTGCATCATCTCGCGCACCGCCTTCATGAAGGCGGCCTGCAGATCCGCCGGCTGCGGCGCGGTCTGTGGCCCGGGTTGCGACGCCGAGGGCAACGTTGCCGACGCCCCGGGCTCGCGCGCGCCCGAGAGGTTCAGCCGCGGCGCGCTCGGCATGCGCGTGACCACCTTGTCGGCACACAGAGGGCATTCGACGAGGCCGCGGCCATTCTGGTCCATGTAGTCCTCGTCGGAGGCAAACCAGCCTTCGAAGACATGACCGTTCGCGCAGCGCAGGTTCAGGACCTTCATGGGAGAGCCATCATAGGCGCGACGTCGCCGCGCTGCCGGCGGCGTGCGCGATGGCCTGGGCCGTGGACGCGAACGAAATCTCGCGCGACCCCGATCGCCAGGCCGTCAGCCAGTGCAGGCCGATGATGGTCTTCACGTCGGGCAGCTGGCCGGCGCGGTCGAGCTCGTGCAGCTCGGTCTCGGTGCACACCACCGTCTCGACGAACTCGCCGGTGTCGAGTCGCGTCTGACCGGCGGTGAGCCCACGCGCAAACCAGATCCACAGGCTCTCGGTGGAGTAGGCGGCGGCATTGACGATCTCACCGCCGAAGGCCCATTCGGCGGCGGTGTAGCCGGTCTCCTCGGCCAGCTCACGCATGGCACAGGCAAGCGTGCTTTCGCCACGGTCCAGCTTGCCGGCCGGGAACTCGAGCAGCACGCGGTCGACTGGATAGCGGTGCTGGCGCACGAGCACGAGCCGCTGGTCGTCGAGGATGGGCACCACCGCGACGGCGCCCGGGTGCTCGATGAACTCCCGTGTCGCGCGCGTGCCGTCGGGCAGCGCCACGACATCGCGGCGCACGGTGAGAAAGCCGCCGCTCAGCAGCGTGTGCGGCTCGACCAGCCGCTCGCGCAGGTGATCGTCGCTGCCCCCTTGGGTCGAGGCCGAATCGGGAGGGCCTGCCGGATCGGCCATCGTGTCGCGCGCGCCGTCCGGTCGTTCAGGTCGTGAAGGTACGCTGGATGGCGTCGCGGCACAGGGCCATCAGGCCGCCGCTGAACAGGCCGAAGAGCAGCACGGCCGCGCCATTGAGCGCCAGCAGCGCAGTGACGCCCTGCCCCTGCTGCACGGGCGAGGTCTGGCCGGGCTCGTCGAACCACATCACCTTCACCACGCGCAGGTAGTAGTACGCGCCGACCAGGGACAACAGCACCGCGATCACGGCCAGCCAGATGTAGAGAGCCTGGTTGGTCGTCACGAGCGCCTGGATCACCGACAGCTTGGCGAAGAAGCCGACCATCGGCGGCACGCCGGCCAGCGAGAACATGAACACCGTCATGACACCGGCCACCCAGGGTGCGCGACGCGCCAGGCCCGCGAGGTCGGCCACCTCCTCGCTCTCGAAGCCCTGGCGCGACAGGAACATGATGAGCCCGAAGGTGCCGAGCGTCGTCAGCACGTAGGCCAGCAGGTAGAACATGGCCGAGCTGTAGGCGTTGGCCGCCGAGAGCGTGTTGCCGCTCACCACGCCGGCCGACAGACCGAGCACGATGAAGCCCATCTGCGCGATGGTGGAATAGGCCAGCATGCGCTTGAGGTTGGTCTGCGCGATGGCCGCCACGTTGCCGACCAGCAGCGAGCCCACTGCCATGACGATGAGCATCTGCTGCCAGTCGATGGCCAGGCCCAGCATGCCCTCGACGAGCAGGCGGATGGTGATGGCGAAGGCGGCGAACTTGGGCGCACCGCCGATCAGCAGCGTCACCGCGGTGGGTGCACCCTGGTAGACGTCGGGCACCCACATGTGGAACGGCACCGCACCGAGCTTGAAACCGAGCCCGGCGACGACGAAGACGACGCCGAGCACCAGAACTTCCTTGTTGATGCGGCCGGCAGCGATCTGCTCGAAGGTCTTGGGGATCTCCAGTGTGCCGGTGGCGCCGTACATCATCGACAGGCCATAGAGAAGGAAGCCGCTGGCCAGCGCGCCGAGCACGAAGTACTTCATCGCCGCTTCGGTGGCCAGGGCATGGTCGCGGCGCAGCGCGGTCAGCGCATACAGCGACAGGCTCATCAGCTCCAGTCCGAGGTAGACGACCAGGAAGTTGTTGGCCGAGCACATCACCGAGATGCCCAGCAGCATGAACAGCGTCAGCAGGTAGAACTCGCCCTTGGCCATGTCGCGGCTGGCGAGCGTGGGGCGCGCGTAGGCCAGGGTGATCATCACCGCCAGCGCCGCGAAGACGGCCAGCAGGTGGCCCATCGGGTCGACCACGACCATGCCCTGCATGCCGTAGGCGGTGAGGCCGCCGTTGTGGCCCTCGAGGTGCAGCCAGGCGAACACGGCGATGGTGGCCTGGGTGAGCCAGAAGGTGAGGCCACGTTGCGGGTCGGTGACGAAGAGGTCGACCAGCAGCACCACGCAGGCCATCACCAGCAGCCAGATCTCGGGGTAAAGGAGAGCCCAGTTCATGGTGGTCATGGCAGATTCAGGGCACCAAGGTCGGTCATGGCAGCTTGGAAAGCGCCACGTGGCGCAGCAGTTCGGCCACCGAGGCGTTCATGACGTCGGTGAAGGGCTTGGGGTAGAGCCCCATGTACAGGGTCGCCGCAGCGAGAAGGCCGAGCACGAGGAACTCGCGCCCGTTGATGTCGGTGAGCGAGCGCACGTCGTCGTTGGCGATGTCGCCGAAGTACACGCGCTTGACCATCCACAACGTGTACGCGGCGCCGAAGACGAGCGCCGTGGCCGCCAGGGCCGCGATCCAGAAGTTGTATTTCACGGCACCGAGGATGATCATCCACTCGCCGACAAAGCCGGCAGTGCCCGGCAGGCCGCAGTTGGCCATGGCGAAGAAGACGGCCAGCGCCGCGAACCTGGGCATCGTGTTGACGACGCCGCCGTAGGCGGCGATGTCGCGGCTGTGGACGCGGTCGTAGAGCACGCCAATGCACAGGAACATCGCGCCGGAGACGAAGCCGTGGCTGATCATCTGCACGATGCCGCCGGCCACGCCGAGGTCGTTGAAGATGAAGAAGCCCAGCGTCACGAAGCCCATGTGCGCCACCGAGCTGTAGGCGACGAGCTTCTTCATGTCGGTCTGCACCAACGCCACGAGGCCGATGTAGACGACGGCGACGATCGACAGCGCGATGATCACCCAGTCGTAGGTGCGTGCCGCGTCGGGGGCGATCGGCATCGAGAAGCGCAGGAAGCCGTAGGCGCCGAGCTTGAGCATGATGGCCGCCAGCACCACCGAACCGCCGGTGGGGGCCTCGACGTGCGCGTCGGGCAGCCAGGTGTGCACCGGCCACATCGGCACCTTCACGCTGAAGGCAGCGAAGAAGGCGAAGAACAGCAGCGCCTGCGCGTGCAGCGACAGCGGCAGCTTGTGCCAGGCCAGGATGTCGAAGCTGCCGCCGCTCTTGAAGTAGAGGTAGACCAGCGCCACCAGCATCAGCAGCGAGCCCAGCAGCGTGTACAGGAAGAACTTGAACGCCGCGTAGACCCGCCGCGGCCCGCCCCAGACGCCGATGATGATGTACATCGGAATGAGGGTCGCCTCGAAGAAGACGTAGAACAGCAGCCCGTCGAGCGCCGAGAACACGCCCACCATCAGCCCCGAGAGGACGAGGAAGGCGCCGTAGTACTGCGCCACGCGGTCGGTGATGACCTCCCAGCCGGCGAGGACGACGATGACGGTGATGAAGGCCGTGAGCGGCACGAACCACATCGACAGGCCGTCCACGCCCAGGTGATAGTGGACGTTGAAGCGCGCGATCCAGCTCACCTTCTCGACGAACTGCATGGCCGCGGTGCCGGCGCCAAAGCCGGTGATCACCGGGATGGTGACGGCGAACGAAGCGAGCGCGCCCACCAGCGCCAGCGCGCGCACCGTGCCCGCATTCTGGTCGCGGCCCACGGCGAGCAGCAGCACACCGAAGGCGATCGGCAGCCAGATCGCGATGCTGAGCAAACCCATCGTCGTTCTCTCTGTAGTTCTTCTGTAGGGGCAGGGGCCGTGCGGGGCTTCAGCGGACCAGCGCGCCAAGGAACGGCCACAGCTGCCAGGTGAGCAGGCCGAAGATGCCCAGCAGCATCACAAGCGCGTACTGGTACAGGCGGCCGGTCTGCCACGTGCGCATCATGCCGGCGATGCTGCCCACGGCGCGCGCCGAGCCGTTGATGGTGCCGTCGATCACCGCCTGGTCGCCACCCTTCCACAAGCCGCGGCCAAGCAGGCGTGCGCCGGCGGCGAGCACGTGCTCGTTGAACCAGTCCATGTAGTACTTGTTCTCGAGCACCGTGCGCAGCGGCTGGAGCGCGCGGTCGAAGGCGGCCGGAAGGGCCGGCGCCTTGAGGTAGAAAAGCCACGCCGTGAAGACCCCGGCGGCGGCCAGCCAGAACGGCACGGTCTGCAAGCCATGCGCGGCCATGCTGGCGGCGCCGTGGAAGTGGGAGGCGAGCTCCTTCATCGCCGGGTGGCGCACCAGGTCGCCGGCGATGGAGTCCTTGAAGAAGTCGCCGAAGAGCATCGGCTGGATGGTGATGAAGCCGATCACCACCGAGGGAATGGCCAGCAGCGCCAGCGGCACCCACACCACCGCGGGTGACTCGTGCGGCACATGCACCTGGCCGTGCTCGTCGTGGCCGTGGTCGTCGGCCGCGGGGTGGGGCTTGTGGCGGAAGCGTTCCTCGCCGTGGAAGACGAGGAAGTACATGCGGAACGAGTAGAACGCGGTGACGAAGACGCCCGCGGTGACCGCAAAGACCGCGAAGCCGGTGCCCGGCAGGTTGCTCGCCGCGGTGGCGATGATGATGCTGTCCTTGCTGTAGAAGCCCGAGAAGAACGGCGTGCCGATCAACGCCAGCGAGCCCAGCAGCGAGGTGATCCAGGTGATGGGCATGTACTTTCGCAGGCCGCCCATGTTGCGGATGTCCTGGTCATGGTGCATGCCGATGATCACGCTGCCGGCGGCCAGGAACAGCAGCGCCTTGAAGAAGGCGTGTGTCATCAGGTGGAACACCGCCACGCTGTAGGCCGAGGCACCGAGCGCCACGGTCATGTAGCCGAGCTGGCTCAGTGTCGAGTACGCCACCACGCGCTTGATGTCGTTCTGGATGATGCCGAGGAAGCCCATGAAGAGGGCGGTGATGGCGCCGATGACGAGCACGAAGTTCAGCGCCGTGTCCGAGAGCTCGAACAACGGGCTCATGCGCGCGACCATGAAGATGCCGGCCGTCACCATGGTGGCGGCGTGGATGAGCGCCGAGATGGGCGTGGGGCCCTCCATCGAGTCGGGCAGCCATACGTGCAGCGGGAACTGCGCGCTCTTGCCCATGGCACCGATGAACAGGCAGATGCAGGCCACGGTGAGCATGCCCCAGTCGGTGCCGGGGAAGGTGAGCTTGGCCAGCTCGCCGCCCTTGGCGAAGACTTCGCCGTAGTTCAGGCTGCCGCCATAGGCGAGCAGCAGGCCGATTCCGAGGATGAAGCCGAAGTCGCCGACCCGGTTGACCAGGAAGGCCTTCATGTTGGCGAAGGTGGCCGTCGGCCGCTTGAACCAGAAGCCGATGAGCAGGTAGCTCACCAGGCCCACCGCCTCCCAGCCGAAGAACAGCTGCAGGAAGTTGTTGCTCATCACGAGCATCAGCATCGAGAAGGTGAACAGGCTGATGTACGCGAAGAAACGCTGGTAGCCCGGGTCCTCCTCCATGTAGCCGATGGTGTAGATGTGCACCATCAGGCTCACGAAGGTGACGACGACCATCATCATCGCGGTGAGCCCGTCGACCAGGAAGCCGACCTCCATGACGAGCTTGCCCACCACCATCCACTCGTAGATGGTGGCGTTGAAGCGGGCGCCGTTGACCACCTGCATCAGCACCACGGCCGAGCAGATGAAGGAGACGAGTACGCCGAGGATCGTGGCCCAATGCGCGCCGCGGCGCCCGACAGCCTTGCCCGCGAAGCCGGCAATCAGCGAGCCGACCAGCGGCGCCAGCGGCACCGTCAGCAGCAGACCTTGGGA
The DNA here is from genome assembly GCA_022842825.1 of Rubrivivax sp. Classification (GTDB taxonomy): domain Bacteria; phylum Pseudomonadota; class Gammaproteobacteria; order Burkholderiales; family Burkholderiaceae_C; genus Rubrivivax. Next base: position 10,138 of record JALHOU010000017.1, on the reverse strand, counting down.
GAGCGTGGATGCCATGTTCGTTGCGCCTCAGCCCTTCAGGTCGTCCAGCTCTTCGACGTTGATCGAGGCGCGGTTGCGGAACAGCACGACCAGGATCGCCAGGCCGATGGCCGACTCGGCCGCCGCCACGGTGAGGATGAAGAACACGAAGACCTGACCGGCCATGTCGCCCAGATAGTGCGAGAAGGCGATGAAGTTGAGGTTGACGGCAAGCAGCATCAGCTCGATGGCCATCAGCAGCACGATCAGGTTGCGGCGGTTCAGGAAGATGCCGATGACCGACAGCGCGAAGAGCATGCCCCCCAGCGAGAGGTAGTGGCCGAGGGTGAGCGTCATGCCTTGGCCCCCTCGCCGCCACCGGGCGCCGCGGGCGGCTCGGAGGGCTGCTCGATCGTCGGCGCGATCTTGACGATGCGGATCCGGTCAGCCTTCTTTGCGCGCACCTGCTCGGAGGCGTCCATGTGCCGGCTGTCCTTGCGCTCGCGCAGCGTCAGTGCAATGGCGGCGATGATGGCCACCAGCAGCAGCACGGCGGCGATCTGCAGCGGGTACAGGTAGTCGGTGTAGATCTCGATGCCGAGCAGCCGCGTGTTGCCCATCGCGACGTCCTTGGCCGGCGGCACGGGCGCGTTCTGCACGCGGAAGCCGCGCATCAGGACGAGCGCCATCTCCAGCGCGATGACCGCGCCCACCAGGCCGGCCAGCGGCAGGTGCTTCCAGAAGCCCTCGCGCAGGCCGTCGCTGTTGAGGTCGAGCATCATCACCACGAAGAGGAACAGCACCATCACCGCGCCGACGTAGACGAGCACGAGCGCGATGGCCAGGAACTCGGCCTTCAGCAGCATCCACACGCACGAAGCGCTGAAGAACGCGAGCACGAGGTAGAGCGCCGCATGCACGGTGTTCTTCGCCGTGATGACGCAGAACGCGGCCACCAGCAGCACGGCCGAGAAGACGCAGAACAGGGCGAAGGTGGTATCCATCGACGGTCTTGTTGTTGTCTGCGACGAGCGTGGTGCGCCTCAGCGATAGGGCGCGTCGGCCTTGCGACGCTCGGCGATCTCCGCCTCGTAGCGGTCGCCCACGGCGAGCAGCATGTCCTTGGTGAAGTAGAGGTCGCCGCGCTTCTCACCGTGGTACTCGAAGTGGTGCGTCTCGACGATGCTGTCGACCGGGCAGCTCTCCTCGCAGAAGCCGCAGAAGATGCACTTGGTGAGGTCGATGTCGTAGCGCTTGGTGCGGCGCGTGCCGTCGTCGCGCACGTCGCTCTCGATGGTGATGGCCAGTGCCGGGCACACCGCCTCGCACAGCTTGCAGGCGATGCATCGCTCCTCGCCGTTTTCGTAGCGGCGCAGGGCGTGCAGGCCGCGGAAGCGCGGGCTGAGCGGCGTCCGTTCCTCCGGGAACTGGATGGTGATGTTCTTGCTCAGGAAATGGCGGCCGGTGAGCGCCATCCCCTTCCACAACTCGAGCAGCATGAAGCTCGACAGCACATCCTTGAGCGCGGTCAGGGTTGCCATGTCAAGGTTTCCAGATATTGAACGGCGACTGGATCCACAGACCCACGACGACGAGCCACACCAGGGTCACCGGGATGAAGACTTTCCAGCCCAGGCGCATGATCTGGTCGTAGCGGAAGCGCGGGAAGGTGGCACGCACCCAGAGGAACATCGTGACGACCACGAAGACCTTGATGGCCAGCCAGATCCAGCCCGGGATGAACGAGAGGAACTCGAAGGGCGGCAGCCAGCCGCCGAGGAACATCAGCACGCAGATCGTGCTGACGAGGATCATGTTGGCGTACTCCGCGAGGAAGAACATCGCGAAGCTCATGCCCGAGTATTCGATCATGTGGCCGGCGACGATCTCGCTCTCGCCTTCCACCACGTCGAACGGGTGGCGGTTGGTCTCCGCCAGGCCGGCGATGAAGTAGACGACGAAGATGGGCAGCAGCGGCAGCCAGTTCCATGACAGGATGCCCACGCCCATGTCGGCGAACGTGCCACGGCCCTGGCGCGCGACGATCTCGCCCAGGTTCATGCTGGCCGAGACCATCAGCACCACCACGAGCGCGAAGCCCATCGCGATCTCGTAGCTCACCATCTGCGCGCTGGCGCGCAGCGCACCGAGGAAGGCGTACTTCGAATTGCTCGCCCAGCCGGCGATGATGACGCCGTAGACCTCCAGCGAGGTGATGGCCATCAGGAAGAGCAGGCCGGCGTTGACGTTGGCCAGCACGACATCGGGCCCGAAGGGAATCACCGCCCAGGCGGCAAGGGCGGGCATGATGGTCATCACCGGGCCGAGGAAGAACAAGCCCTTGTGCGCGGCGGTGGGGCGGATGATTTCCTTGAAGATCAGCTTCACCGCGTCGGCGATGGGCTGCAGAAGGCCGAACGGACCGACGCGGTTGGGGCCGATGCGGATCTGCGTGAAGCCGATGCCCTTGCGCTCCCATAGCGTGAGGTAGGCGACGCAGATCATCAGCGGCAGCACGACGGCGATGATCTTGACGAGGCTCCACACGACGAGCCAGAGCGTGGGGCCGAGGTAGGTGGTGCCGAGCTGGTGCAGCGGATCGAACATGTTCTTCCTCGCTCGACCGGGTCAGACGCCTTCGATCCGCACGGGCCCGAACATCGGACCCAGGGTGGCCATCGCCGGGTGGCCGGCGGGAATGCGCACGACGCCCTCGGCGAGCGACTTGTCCTCGCGCGCCTCCATCAGCGCCGTCGTCTCGCCGGCGCTGACCAGGGCCTTGTCCTTCAAGCGCAGAGCACCCCACAGCGGCGTGTTGATGCCGATCACCGGCGCGGCCGCATCGGCGGTGCGCTGCAGCGCCGGCGCGCGGCGCACAATGGCGTCGGTGGCGTAGATCGACACCTCGGCGATGCGCTCGCAGTCCATCACCGAAGCGGCGGCCGATATGGCGGGCAGGGTGGGGGCGGCGGTGGCGCGGTTGTCCAGCCGCGAACCCAGTGCCGCCGGGTCGCCCAGCGCCTCGGCGCGCACGTCCTCGACCGTCTCGTGGTTGAAGCCCTCCAGACCGAGCAGGTTGCCCAGCACGCGCAGCACCTTCCAGCCCGGGCGCGTGTCGCCGAGCGGCTTGACCACGCCATGGAAGGCCTGGGTGCGGCCCTCGGCGTTGACGAAGCTGCCGCCGGTCTCGGTGAAGGGCGCGATCGGCAGCATCACGTCGGCGATGTCGGCGTTGGCATCCCGGAACGGGGTCATCGAGACCACGAGGCCGCTGCCCTTGAGGGCCTTGCGCGCGGCGGCGGCATCAGCGGCGTCGAGTTCGGGCTCGACGTTGAGCAGCAGCAGCGCCTTCATCGGCTGGGCGAGCATCTGGCCGGCGTGTTGCCCGCCCGGCCCGGGCATGGCGCGCACGAGTTGCGCGCCGACGCTGTTGCCGCTTTCGCCGAGATAGCCGCAGGCCGCGCCAGTGTGCTCGGCGATCCACTGCGCCAGCGCCAGCAACTGCCCGGCCTGCGGGTGCTGCGCGGCCGCGTTGCCCAGCAGCACGGCCTTGCGTTCACCGGCGAGCAGCAGCTTGGCCACCGCCTGGGCCTCGGCACCGGGCGTCGCGGGCACGGGCGCGGGCACGCCCTGCGCAGTGGCCACGGCGGCGGCCACCTGCGCCAGTTGCGCTGCCCAGCCCGAGGGCGCCCCCAGCAGGCGCACGGCCACCGGCAGTGCCCAGTCGTCGACCAGGGAATGCAGGCTGGCCACCTGGGCGCCGTGGCGGGCGGCCTGGCGGATGCGTTGCGCGAGCAGCGGGTGGTCCTTGCGCAGGAAGCTGCCGACGACGAAGGCGCGGTCGAGCGTGGACAGCGAAGCGATCGAGGTGCCCAGCCAGCGCGCGGCGCCGGCCGGTGCCGCGTTGGCATGGTCGGCATGGCGCAGGCGGTGGTCGACGTTCTCGCTGCCGAAGCCGCGCATCAGCCTGGCCAGCAGGTGCAACTCCTCGGTGGTGGAGGTGGGGTGCCCCAGCGCGCCGATGGCGCCGGTACCGAATTCGCCCTTCACGCGCTTCAGGCCGTCGGCGACATAGTTGAGCGCGGTGGTCCAGTCCACCGTCTTCCACTGGCCGCCCTGCTTGATCTGCGGCTGCGTGAGCCGCCGATCGCCGTTGAGCGCCTCGTACGAAAAGCGGTCGCGGTCGGCGATCCAGCACTCATTGACGTCTTCGTTCTCCAGCGGCACCACGCGCATCACCAACGCGCCCTTGACCTGCGCAATGAGGTTGGCGCCGACGCTGTCGTGCGGGCTCACCGTCTTGCGGCGCGAAAGCTCCCACGTGCGTGCGCTGTATCGGAAGGGCTTGCTCGTCAGCGCGCCGACCGGGCAGATGTCGATCATGTTGCCGGAGAGCTCGCTGTCGACGGTGCCGCCGGTGACGGTAGCGATCTCGCTGTGCTCGCCGCGGTGGATCATGCCGAGCTCCATCACACCGGCCACCTCCTGGCCGAAGCGCACGCAGCGCGTGCAGTGGATGCAGCGGCTCATCTCCTCCATGCTGATCAGCGGGCCCACATCCTTGTGGAAGACGACGCGCTTCTCTTCGGCATAGCGCGAGGCGCTGCCGCCGTAGCCGACGGCGAGGTCCTGCAACTGGCACTCGCCGCCCTGGTCGCAGATGGGGCAGTCGAGCGGGTGGTTGATGAGCAGAAACTCCATCACCGACTTCTGCGCCTTCACCGCCTTGTCGCTCTTGCTGCGCACGACCATGCCGTTGGTGACAGGTGTGGCGCAGGCCGGCATCGGCTTGGGCATCTTCTCGATGTCCACCAGGCACATGCGGCAGTTGGCGGCGATGCTGAGCTTCTTGTGGTAGCAGAAGTGCGGTACGTAGACCCCCGCCGCGTCGGCGGCATGCATGACCATGCTGCCGGCGGCGATGGTCACCTTCTGGCCATCGAGTTCGATCTCGACCTGGGGCGTGGTCATACCGTCTCCGCCTGTCCCGGCGCGCGCGACTCGCGCACTTGCGCTTGCGGCCCAACCCTGCACGTCTTGTGTTCGATGTGGAACACGAACTCGTCGCGGAAGTGCTTCAGCATGCCCTCCACCGGCATGGCCGCGGCATCGCCGAGCGCGCAGATCGTGCGGCCCTTGATGTTGAAGGCGACCGACTCGAGCAGGTCGAGGTCCTCCTTCTTGCCTTTGCCATGCTCGATGCGGTCGATGAGGCGCCAGAGCCAGCCTGTGCCCTCGCGGCAGGGCGTGCACTGGCCGCAGCTCTCGTGCATGTAGAAGTAGTTCAGGCGCAGCAGGCTCTTGACCATGCAGCGATGCTCGTTCATCACGATGACGGCGCCCGAGCCCAGCATCGAACCGGCCTTGGCGATGGCGTCGTAGTCCATCGTGATGTCCATCATCGTCTTGGCTGGCAGCACCGGCGCCGACGAGCCGCCGGGAATCACCGCCTTCAGCGCCCCTCCCTTCACGCCGCCGGCGAGCTCGAGCAGCTTGGCGAACGGCGTGCCGAGCGGCACTTCGAAGTTGCCCGGCATGTTGACGTCGCCGACGACGCTGAAGATCTTGGTGCCGCCGTTGTTCGGCTTGCCGCACTCGAGGTAGGCCTGGCCGCCGTGGTTGATGATCCACGGCACCGCGGCAAAGGTCTCGGTGTTGTTGATGGTGGTCGGCTTGCCGTAGAGGCCGAAGCTGGCCGGGAACGGCGGCTTGAAGCGCGGCTGGCCCTTCTTGCCCTCGAGGCTCTCGAGCAGGCCCGTTTCCTCGCCGCAGATGTAGGCGCCGAAGCCGTGGTGCGCGTGCAACTGGAAGCTGAAGCCGCTGCCGAGGATGTTGTCGCCCAGGAGGCCGGCGGCCCGCGCCTCTTCCAGCGCCTCCTCGAAGCGCTGGTAGACCTCGAAGATCTCGCCGTGGATGTAGTTGTAGCCCGTCTTGACGCCCATCGCGTAGGCGGCGATGGCCATGCCTTCGATGACGATGTGCGGGTTGTAGGCGAGCAGGTCGCGGTCCTTGCACGTACCGGGCTCGCCTTCGTCGCTGTTGCAGACGAGGTACTTGGCGCCCGGAAACTGGCGTGGCATGAAGCTCCACTTGAGGCCGGTGGGGAAACCGGCGCCGCCCCGGCCGCGCAGCGCCGAGAGCTTGAGCTCGGCGATGACCTGGTCCGGGGTCAGGCCCTCGTTGCCCGCCTCACTTGGACCATTCGCATCCTTGGCGAGGATCTTCTTCAGCGCGGTGTAGCCGCCCCGTTTGACGTAATCGGCCAGACGCCAGTTGCTGCCATCGAGCCCGGCGTAGATCTGGGCATTGACGTGGCGGCCGTGGAAGCAGGTCTCCCGGCCGGTGGCCTGGAACTTGGACAGCAGGTTCTTGAGATCGGCCATGGTGTGCGTCAGTCCTTGGCCGCCTTCAGCGTCTCGACCAGCTCGTCGAGGCGGGCGTTGTTCATGAAGCTCAGCATCTGGCGGTCGTTGACGAGCATCACCGGCGCGTCGGCGCAGGCACCGAGGCACTCGCTGGGCTGCACGGTGAAGGTGCCGTCGGCGGTGGTGCCGTAGGGCTCCACGCCGAGCTTGTGGCACAGGTGCTCGAGGGCCGTGTCGCCGCTGCGCAGCGCGCAGGGCAGGTTGGTGCACACGTTGAGCTTGTACTTGCCCACCGGCTGCTGGTTGTACATGTTGTAGAAGGTCGTGACCTCGTGCACCGCGATGGCGGGCATGCCGAGGTACTGGCCCACGGCCGCCTCGGCCTCGGGGCTGACCCAGCCCCGCTCGTGCTGGACGATGGCCAGGCAGGCCATCACCGCCGAACCCTTCTGCTCGGCGGGGTACTTGGCCACTTCCTTGTCGAAGCGGGCGCGCATCGCGGGCGAGATGACGAAGCTCATGGTCGCGCTCAACTGGGGCCTAACGGTCGATCTCGCCGAACACGATGTCCATCGTGCCGATGATGGCCACGGCGTCAGCGATCATGTGCCCGCGTGCCATCTCGTCCAGCGCCGCAAGGTGGGCGAAGCCGGGCGCGCGGATCTTCATGCGATAAGGCTTGTTGGCCCCGTCGCTCACGAGGTAGATGCCGAACTCGCCCTTGGGGTGCTCCACCGCGGCGTAGGCCTCGCCCTCGGGCACGTGCATGCCCTCGGTGAAGAGCTTGAAGTGGTGGATCAGCTCCTCCATGTTGGCCTTCATGCCCACGCGCGGCGGCGGCGCCACCTTGTGGTTGTCGGTGATGACCGGTCCGGGGTTGGCGCGCAGCCAATCCACGCACTGGCGGATGATGCGGTTGGACTGCCGCATCTCCTCGATGCGCACGAGGTAGCGGTCGTAGGTGTCGCCATTGACGCCCACGGGCACGTCGAAGTCCATCTTCGCGTACACGTCGTAGGGCTGCTGCTTGCGCAGGTCCCAGGCGATGCCGCTGCCGCGCAGCATGGCGCCGGTGAAGCCGAGGTTGAGCGCCCGCTCGGGCGTGACGACACCGATGCCCACCGTGCGCTGCTTCCAGATGCGGTTGTCGGTGAGCAGCGTCTCGTACTCGTCGACATACTTCGGGAAGCGCTTGACGAAGTCGTCGATGAAGTCGAGCAGAGAGCCCTGGCGGTTGGCGTTGAGCGCCTTGATGGCGCGCTCGTTCTTGATGCGGCTGACCTGGTATTGAGGCAGGCTGTCGGGCAGGTCGCGGTACACGCCCCCGGGGCGGAAGTAGGCCGCGTGCATGCGCGCGCCGCTCACCGCCTCGTACATGTCGAAGATGTCCTCGCGCTCGCGGAAGCAGTAGATGAAGATGTTCATCGCACCGCAGTCCAGGCCGTGGCAGCCCAGCCAGAGCAGGTGATTCAGCAGGCGCGTCAGCTCGGCGAACATGACGCGGATGTATTGCGCGCGCTCGGGCACCGGGATGCCGAGCAGCTTCTCGATCGCCAGGCAGTAGGCGTGCTCGTTGCACATCATCGACACGTAGTCGAGCCGGTCCATGTAGGGCAGGCTCTGGATGTACGTGCGCGTCTCGGCCAGCTTCTCGGTGGCGCGGTGCAAGAGGCCGATGTGCGGGTCGGCGCGCTGGATGACTTCGCCGTCGAGCTCGAGCACGAGGCGCAGCACGCCGTGCGCCGCCGGGTGCTGCGGCCCGAAGTTGAGCGTGTAGTTCTTGATCTCGGCCATGGCTCGGAGTCAGTGCGTCCCGCCGTACTGGTCTTCGCGCACCACGCGCGGCACGACCTCGCGCGGCTCGATGGTCACGGGCTGGTAGATGACGCGCTTCTTCTGCTCGTCGTAGCGCATCTCGACGTGGCCGCTGACCGGGAAGTCCTTGCGCATCGGATGGCCGATGAAGCCGTAGTCGGTGAGGATGCGGCGCAGGTCGACGTGGCCTTCGAAGATGATGCCGTAGAGGTCGAAGGCCTCGCGCTCGAACCAGTTGGCCGAGTTCCACACCTCGGTGACCGAGGCCACCTGCGGCAGCTCGTCGTCGGGCGCGAAGACCTTCAGGCGCACGCGCCAGTTCCGCGCCACCGACAGCAGGTGCGAGACGACGCAGAAGCGCGGGCCCTGCCACGGCTCGTTGCGGTAGTCGGAATAGTCGACGCCGCACAGGTCGACAAGCTGCTCGAACTTCAATGCCTCGTGCGACTGCAGCAAGCGCGCCGTCTCGAGGTAGTGCTCGGCAGACACCGTGATCGTGACCTCGCCGCGCGCGCGCACGAACGAGCGGATGCGCTCGCCGAGCGTGGACTGAAGCGCGGCCTGCAGTTGATCGAGTTTCTGCGTCATCGGGTGTTCAGCGCTGTTCCGTGCGGTCGGTGCGCTTCAGCGCGCGATGGTGTTCTCGCGCCGGATCTTGGCCTGCAGCTGCAGGATGCCGTACAGCAGCGCCTCGGCGGTGGGCGGACAGCCCGGCACGTAGACATCCACCGGCACGATGCGGTCGCAGCCGCGCACGACGCTGTAGCTGTAGTGGTAGTAGCCGCCGCCGTTGGCGCACGAGCCCATGCTCAGCACCCAGCGCGGCTCGGCCATCTGGTCGTAGACCTTGCGCAGCGCCGGCGCCATCTTGTTGCACAGCGTACCGGCGACGATCATGAGGTCGCTCTGGCGCGGGCTCGGGCGGAACAGCATGCCGAAGCGGTCAATGTCGTAGCGCGCCGCACCGGCGTGCATCATCTCCACGGCGCAGCAGGCAAGCCCGAAGGTCATCGGCCACAGCGAGCCCGTCTTCGACCAGTTGATGAGCTTGTCGACCGACGTGGTGACGAAGCCTTCCTTCAGAACGCCTTCAATTCCCATCGGATCGCTCCAGCATCACTCCCTGCGGCCTGCGGACTGGACGGGGCTACTCCCAGTCCAAGGCGCCCTTCTTCCACTCGTAGACGAAGCCGACCACCAGGATCAGCAGGAAGACCATCATCGCCCAGAAGCCTGACGCGCCGATGTCATGCAGGGCCACAGCCCACGGGAAGAGGAAGGCAATCTCGAGGTCGAACAGGATGAAGAGGATGGCCACGAGGTAGTAGCGCACGTCAAACTTCATGCGCGCGTCCTCGAAGGCCTCGAAGCCGCACTCGTAGGGGCTGTTCTTGGCCGCGTCGGGCCGGTTCGGACCGAAGACAAAGCCGATCACTTGCGGCGCCACGCCGACGGCCACGCCCACGAGGATGAACAGGATCACCGGCAGGTAGGGTTGCAGGTCCATCGGGGTTCTCGCTCCGCGCGGATGTTCGCTGTCTTCTGTCGGCGGGCCCTTGATCTGGGTCGAACGAACCCGCGGGCCGCAAAAAAGGCGCGCTGGTTCCGACTCCCGCCGAACTGGGCGCGCCTGGATCTCTTGTTCTTCGCTGATCTGGTGCCGACGGCGAGACTCGAACTCGCACAGCTTTCGCCACTACCCCCTCAAGATAGCGTGTCTACCAATTTCACCACGTCGGCCGCGACGTCAGACGTCCATCCCAACTCTTCGCATCGGCCCCGTCTTGCATGAGGAGTGGCTCGCCGGGACCGACCGAAATTCTAGCCCGATTCACCTGCCGTTCACTTCGCGGCCGAAGCGGCCGACGCCGGCGGCTGTACCGCCGGGATGGTGGCCGCAGGAGCAGGCACGCCGGCAGCGGCCGCGGCGGACGCGGCCGATACGGCAGCGGCGGCCGCGGGTGCCGAGGCGGCGGCCG